>CAIRES010000036.1 GCA_903877645.1 uncultured Bacteroidota bacterium
TATTCCCGGGCAATAAAACGTATGAATGAAATATCGTGACGTGGCCCACGACTGCCTTTTTGACCTTTCCGGCCCTGATCTTTACTTAGCTTTTCCATTTGTTACACTTTTTAAGTGTAAACTTTTTTCAGGACTAGACAGCCCTAGTATTCTCGTTTCAAACGAGGACAAGTATGGGCAAGTCATTTAAACCGTTAAAACGGTTCTATAACGTTGATGTTCCTTCAACCCATGGTTGAAACCGTGGGCTATGTTCTGCACAATGAATTTTATTGGTGTTTTTGTTTTCTGGATTTTTAACCTTTATAATTCACATTATCTGTGAACGCTGGTAAATAACTATGCGCGGTACGCTAACATAGCCCACGGTTGAAACCGTGGGTATAGAACGACAACATGGTCAGAACGGTTTTAACTGTTACCTGCGCTACCCAGGAGCCACTGCAACCTGCTCACCTTCTACTCCACATCAATCACCCACGCAACAATTAATTACAAAACCTCTTCCATGTGTATTTTAAAAACGCCAAAAACACCCTCCCGAAACACTCCCGAAAAAACGCAGGCACCTATAACCTGTAACACTATTTATATCAACCCCTTAGCTCCAAAAAAATTTCTATGACAGCACAGCCTGTGTCTATGACAGCGCGGAAAGTGCGCTGTCATAAATATTCAATTTGCGCGTCCCGGTATTGTATTTCACCTTTGTGGTAAAAAAGGAGGTAAAGGAGATATTTAAGATGTGGTAGCTTTTTTCAAGAGCTATATACCCTGTTAAGAAATGAGTAATTAAAGAAAAAAATTGAGTAAGAATAGGAAAAAACCGGAAAGAATCGGAAAAAAGTGGAAAAAACATAAATCGCCCAAAACCCTTACTGGTAAAGCATTTATATAAATATCCACTCAAAAAACTACTCAAAAGATTTTTTTTCGCGCAACCGGAAATTTTTGACAAATACTCAATGTGCATCCTTATCAAAAACAAATTGATGGCCATCCCACACATATACCAGGTATTTGGCGGTAACTATTTCGCCATCAACTATGGGTATGTAAAGGCGCTTGTTGTCTTTACCGAGGTGTATATGCGGTATGTCTTTGTTTACATCGCCGGAGGCAAACATATCGTAACCGTAGCCTATGGAACTGAGGTCTTTTGTTTTGGCCTTAAAGATGTTGGCGCTTTTTAGTTCACTGCCCTCTGTTTCCCACGCATCTATACTTTCTGCACGGTCCTTGGTGGATATTTTAGACGACCCGAAAACGAGATACACCGTTTTGTTGCTCTGCGTATGTATGGTGGTGATGCCATCGAAGTCCTCGCCATAGTCCTCGTCTTTTGTAGTATCGCAGTTGAGGCATTTAAATCCGGTGCCTTTCGTTGTTTGGTATTGCACCCGGTCGGCATAATTGCGCATAGTGCCGCCGAGGTGGGTATCCCAGGAGTAGAAGCGTACCTTATGGTCATCGGAAGTAACTATACTGAGGCCGCTTTTGGCCGCCTGTGTGAATTGGGCTTTTATAGTTTGCGGATATTTAAGACTTACCTTTTGCAGGTACTTGCTCAGCTTATCATCCTGGTCGCTCAGTGAATCGGATGCGCTTATTTTATCGTCATTGCCATTGTATTCGGCCCAATAGGTGATCTTATCCAGCATCGCGCTCATGTGCTTGTCTATATCGGTCATAGACTGCGCACTCGCGTGCTGTGTGGCGAGGAGCAGGGTGAGGAGGAGAGTTGTTTTTAGGGTGTGGTGCATAGCGGTGTGTTGTTGATAAAATTATCTCGCACTCTTGTCATAAACAAAGCGGTTGCCATCAAATTTATAAACAAGGTCTTTGGTGGTTACCTTTTCATCCTTGTTAATGACCGGTATGTAAATTGTTTGCTTGTCTTTGCTGATCTCTATTACCGGCATATAGGCATGTTCGTTCCCCGCCACCTCCAAATCATAAGTGAAACTTATCTCACCTACGGTCTCTTTCGTTGTGTTGAAAAAAGGATATGCACTAATCAGCTTCCCACTTCGCAGCTTATATGCCGTAAGGCTACGCCCGCCCAAGCCCGATGCATAACTTGAATATCCAAAAACAAGGTAAACGTTGCCGCTATCTTTGGTGTGTATGGTGTATAGCTCTCCGTAATATTCACCTGAGCAAACAACACCTTCTGTATCACTGATCTCAGATGCATCATTCATAACAAACGTCCTGGTATTTTTACCTGACTGATATTGAAAAACAGCATCAAAAGATTTTGCCTTTCCTATATTGCCGACATCCCAGCCATATACCCGGAAAAGGCCATCATCTGACGTAAGTATCTTGATTCCCTCGTTCGGATTAAACCTGGCCTTTAACGTAGCCGGATTTTTTTCGCCGACAGTTTTCAAATAATTGACCAGGCTTTTGTTAATGGCCTTTAAAGAGTCGTCTCTGTTTTCATAATCATTACTTACACGCAATGTCTGTATGCGTTGGCTGTAATGCGAAAGCATATCCTGCACTTGCCGCACAGATTGTCCTTTGGCAGGTAACACCAAAAACAGGTAAACAATTACGATACCAATATTTTTTTTCACACAGTAGCTCTACCTTATGCTTGAATTGATCAACCAATATTTTATCCATCGGAGTACCTCTCCCACATTGCCGAATTGTCACATTGCCGAATCGCCGAATTAATTTCTTAACGGCTTGCCTGTGGTCAATATACTTTGCAGGCGCTCGAGGGTTTTCTTTTGTCCGCTGAGGCTAAGGAAGGCTTCGCGCTCGAGGTCCAGCAGGTATTGCTCGCTTACGAGGGTGGGCTGCGTGAGGTCGCCGCCGCACATGACATAGGCCAGCTTCTCGGCTATCAGCTTGTCGTGGTCGCTGGCGTAGTTGCCGCGCCACATGCCGTGTATGCCGCTCATCAGGCCACCCAGGCCGCCACGTCCCTGCACCAGCACATCGGTGCGTGGTGCGGGCTGTGTGTAGCCACGCTCGTACATGTTAAGTACACTACGCTTGGCATCACCAATTCGCGCCTCCGGGTTCATGGATATATGATCGTAGCCGGGGCGCAGCACAAAATTCTCGTATGCCTCTGCTGCCGATGTAGATACCTTTGCAGTGGCCACATTGATGAATAGCTGCTGCAGGTAATTCATTTCGATGTCTTCTTTTATGTTGCGGTCGCCGGCACGCAGGGCCAGCTCCTTGCTGCCGCCACCACCGGGTATGAGGCCCACACCTACCTCTACCAGGCCTATGTAGCTTTCGGCAGATGCCTGTACGCCATCGGCATGGAGGCACATTTCGCAACCGCCACCCAGCGTGAGGCCATGAGGGGCTACCACCACCGGTATGCTGCTGTAGCGCAGCCGCATAGTAGTAGCCTGGAACTGGCGCACCGCCATATCGAGCTCATCGTACTCCTGCTCGGCAGCAAACATGAATATCAGGCCCACATTGGCACCCGCACTGAAGTTGGCACCGCCATTGGCAATTACCAGCCCCTTGTATTTTTCCTCGGCTATGGCTACACTCTTTTGCACGCCTTCCAATACCTCGCCACCTATGGTGTTCATCTTGGTGTTCCAGCGCAGGGCTACAACATCATCACCGATGTCGTAAAGCTTGCAGGCGCTGTTTTTCCATACCACCTTCTCGTCCATGTGCTCCAGCAATATGAATTTGCCTGCACCGGGTATAGGCTGGTAGGTCTGTGTTTTTATATCGTAATACTTGCGCGTACCGTTCTCTGTTTTGTAGAAAGTCTTGAAGCCTTTCTCCACCATCTGCGTTACCCATGGAGCTACCTCGTAGTTGCCAGCCTTCATCTGCTCGAGCACTTTGGCCACACCCAGCGCATCCCAGCTTTCGAAAGCGCCGATCTCCCAGCCGAAGCCGGCTTTGAGGCCATCATCTATCTTGTACAGCTCATCTGCTATCTCGGGTATGCGGTGCGATACGTAGGCAAACAGCAGGTGATGAAATGCACGGTAGAATTCACCGGCCTTGTCGGTGCCACTATACAACACCTTCAGGCGCTGCGCGAGGTCATCAACGGGTTTGGCGGCCTCTATGGTGGCGAATTTGGTCTTCACCTTAGGGCCATACTCCATGGACTGCAGGTTCAGCGTCAGTATCTCTGATTTGCCCTGGTCGCCTTTTACTTTTTTATAAAATCCTTGTCCTGTTTTATCCCCCAGCCATTTGTTCTCCACCATCTTTTCGAGGAAGGGCGGCAGTATGAATATTTCTTTGGCCTCATCATTGGGGGCATTGGCAGGGAGGTCTTTGGCCACATGTACCAGGGTATCCAGACCTACCACATCGCCGGTACGGAAGGTAGCAGATTTGGGCCTGCCCAGTATTGGGCCGGTGAGTGAATCGATCTCGTCCACGTTCAATCCCAGTTGCTGCATGGCTTTGAACACCGCCATAAAACCGAAAACGCCTACACGGTTGGCTATGAATGCGGGGGTGTCTTTGCATAGTACGGTGGTCTTGCCGAGGAAGCGATCGCCATAGTCCATCAGGAAGTCGATAACTTCCGGCTTGGTTTTAGGATCGGGTATGATCTCTAAGAGGCGCAGGTAGCGTGGCGGATTGAAGAAGTGCGTGCCACAAAAATTTTGCTGAAAATCTTCGCTCCTGCCTTCGCTCATCAGGTGTATGGGTATGCCTGATGTGTTGGTGGTAACGAGGGTGCCCGGTTTGCGGTATTTCTCTACTTCGGTAAATATATTTTGTTTGATGTCCAGTCGCTCCACGACCACTTCTATGATCCAGTCGCTGTCAGAAATTTTAGCGAGGTCGTCGGTGATGTTGCCGGTCTTTATGTGCTTTACTACGTCCTTAGTATATACAGCTGATGGCTTGCTTTTGAGGGTAGCGGCCATAGCATCATTCACTATACGGTTGCGAACCTGCTTGCTTTCGAGGGTAAGGCCTTTGGCTGTTTCGGCATCGGTGAGGGCAGGGGGCACAATATCGAGCAGTAACACCTGCACGCCTATACCGGCAAAATGGCACGCTATACGAGAGCCCATAACACCGGAACCTATTACCGCAACTTTACGAATACTTCTGTTCATCTGAAATTCTGTTTGACCACACAATTTATCGAAAAATCAGACACGGCTAAGGGTAAAGCCATTTCTTAACAAATGAAGCCTCAGCTACTATGATCACATACGATCACCCATTCGCCCTTGATTTTGCGTATCAGCAGGGTGTAGCTGCCATCTACGTTGCCCGCATCGCGGGTGAGTGCCCAGGAGCCTACGATGAAGTAATAATCGTTGGAGAGGCGGTCCATGCTTTTGATGTGGGTGGTGAGTTTGCCCATGTGTGCGGCATCGGGATATGCCTCTTTATAACGCTTGAGGGTAGCCTGGTAGCCGTAACGGGGGCCTTTGGAGCCTATGAACAGCAGGCTGTCGCTGTTCCAGTAGCCCTTCATGTAGCCATCTATGCTGCCGCTGTTCCAGGCGGCTACCTGGTCTATGAGTATATGGCGTATGGCGAATACGTCTTTGTCCTGGGCCAAGGAGGTACTGTTAGCCAGTACGAGACAGCAGATAGCGAGTAATAGTTTCTTCATTCTGTTATGTTTAATACAGGGCAAAATACAGCCATATCCATTAAAAAGGTAATTGACAAGGCTAAGTTCTTTAATTTTACTACAATGAACCTGCGTATCATTTTCCTGCTCATCTTCCTGTTTGCTGCCTTGTTTGTGGGCAGCTTTATGTTCGGGATACCGGATAAAAGCTATGGGAAAGCAGTAAATGTGGCTGCCCAGGTAGGGTTGGGAGTGAGTATTTTGGGGTTCTTCGTTTTGCGCATAGGGAAGAAACGAAGTAATTAACAATTTTTACTGTAGGCATTTGTGTAACTTTGTGTCCTTACAATCCCCTAAACCGGGGCTAACTAGCTTAGAGCATAGTAGCAAGGTTTATATCTGTTACCTAGGCCGAATGGCTTAGAGCATACCGGGGCCGACTGGTTTAGAGCATAGTAGCAGGGTTTATTGCAGATGTCCTGCTTATTTTTCCGTAACTTTGTGGTATTACTTTTTCCTTAAACCGGGCCGACTGGCTTAGAGCATAGTAGCAGGGTTTATGATCATTACCGGGGCCGACTGGTTTTGACAGCATAGAGCAGGGTAGGTGTAAGCATGTCGTGCGTTGGATAATTAGCACGTAAATCTGAATATTCAAAATCTATAAGGCGAATATTCTTACGCCATGGCTGCCTAATCAGAGATTAGACACCCTTTATAGCCGCCGGGAAGGCTGCCTGTTGCCGTCCCCGCCGCCGAATCAACAAATAACGGGATAGGCTTGTGCCCGCTGTGTGTACGAGATGAAAACCAAAACAGATAGGGAGCGAGTAGGTTTGTCCTGGCCCGGCCAGCTCCCGAGATCCAATCCAGGAATAAACATGTAGAAAGCTTATCGGGCATGTGTTTGGACGCGGGTTCGACTCCCGCCGGCTCCACTTTATTGAGTATCAAAAGATGTCAAAAGCTCTGAAACCGTTGATTTCAGGGCTTTTTTCATTTTCCCCCTGTATCAAAACTTTCAAATCTGCACATAATACAGGTGCTAAATTCGGTGCGTAAAATATTTTTCACGATATACGCACCAGAAACCACATAACTGATTGACTATTAAGATGTTTAGCTACTAAACATCTTGTTTGCGAAAGGCTACAAGCTGACATTTGTAACCTCAAAAACATAGTTATGATAGAGAAAAGTTTTGCACTCCTTTTTTTCCTGAAAAAACCGACAGGATATATTACGGGCGAAGTGCCAATCTGTATGCGCATTACAGTGAACGGTGCACGAAAAGAAATCGGAACGAAAAATTATTGTGAGCCTGATCGTTGGAACAGCCAAGCGCAACGGGTAAAGGGTACAAATGAAAAGAGCAAGACACTTAATGCCTGTCTTGATGTACTCGAAAGAAATTTACAAGATGCACGGTTAAAGCTGATGGAAAATAATAAAGTGGTTACGGCTGAGGCTTTAATGAAAATACTTACTGGAGAGGAAGAAAAACCTCGCATGTTATTAGAAGTGTTTAAGCATCACAACGACCAATTAGCAGCACTTGAAAATACAGAATATGCACCGGCTACCGTAAAAAGATATGACACTACCTTAGAACATACCCGTTCATTTATTGCCTGGAAGTACAACCTGCCTGATATTGAAATCAAGAACCTGTCTTTTGATTTTGTAAGCGATATGGAGTTTTGGCTTAAAAGTGTCAGGAAATGTAATCACAACAGTGCAATTAAGTATATAGGCAACATGCGAAAGATTGTGAACTATTGCCTCAAAACCGGATGGTTACAAAGAGACCCTTTCTTTGGTTTTAAGATGGCAAAAAGAGAAGTAGTGCGCGATTTTCTCAGTGACGATGAGTTACAGTCATTGGCCGCAAAACGGTTCGGAATAGATCGCTTATCTCAGGTGCGGGATATATTCCTTTTTAGCTGTTACACCGGGCTTGCGTTTATAGACGTATTCCAACTTACGCCTGCAAGTATTGCCAAAGGAGTTGACGGCAAACAGTGGATTTTTACCAGCAGGCAGAAAACAGATACGCCTTCAAGGATTCCGCTATTACCACAGGCACAGGAGCTTTTAAATAAATACAAGGATCACCCCAGGTGCATAAATGAAGGTAAAGTATTGCCTATTCTGAGCAATCAAAAGATGAATGCCTACCTAAAGGAAATTGCTGATTTGTGTGGAATAACTAAGACGTTGACTTTTCATATTGCCCGGCATACGTTTGCTACTACTGTAACGTTGAATAATAACGTTCCGATAGAAAGCGTAAGTAAGATGTTGGGGCATAAGAGTATTAAAATTACTCAGCACTATGCAAAGATTATGGATAAGAAAGTGAGTGAGGATATGCAATTGCTCAGTGCAAAATTAAACAGGTGAGTTTTTTACACATCGGTTGGCGCCTATGATACAGTAAGCATGGGAATTGCCAATTTAATTTTCAAAATACACCTTAGTGGAGAATGCCCGTGTGTTTAATTATTGCATTTTTTTGAACTATGCTTCACTTGAAATTGCAACATTATCTTTTTACGGTATAAAATAGTGTGGTCTTATAGCTTTAGGGGCGCTTTTGGTTTATGACGCTGTGCGAGTTCGCACCCAAAAAAAATAACCCCGCAAAATGCGAGGTTATTCTGAGGGAGTAAACGTACCGATATTTTCGCTATACAAATAAACCTATTCAGACCTGTCTCAACACCGGATTGAGTTTTATAAATATTTTGGTGTTGATTAATGTTTAGAACAATTTATAGTTGTGAGCAAAAACCACCACCAAACCGCCACCAGAGAATGTTTGTGGGGTTGAGGTTAAAAGAAAACTGGTTATTAAATTTGCTTTGTAACCTGAAGTTTCTCTAAATCAAATCCTTTATCTTTCAATCTTGAAATGATTTTTTGATATACTGTCTTGTCCATTTTGGGCGTCCTTGAAAGTATCCATAAGTATTTTTTACTTGGATGGCTTACCACAGCGTAACTATAATCCTCAGCCAAATCTATTATCCAGTATTTAGCCCGCAAGGGCCAAAAGAATTGAACTTTCAACTTTGCATTCCCTGAGTTTTTTTCAACAAACGCTTTCCCCTTAATATAAGATTGTTTACCATCAACGCTGCCTCTATTACATCTGTTTTCAACTACCAAATAGCCCTTTTCACTTAGGGTATATTCGGCGGTAGTACAATGGCAACCCTTCTGAAATCGTTGCGGATAGGATGCAATCTCATACCATTTACCGGAATATTTTTTAACATCTACAATGGGAACTGTTTCAAGTGTCTGGGACTTTAAATTAGCTGACGACATAGCAATAAAAATTGTGAAGAAAATCCAATAGAATCTATATTGTTTATGCATTGAATAGGTTTCGCTTTACAAAAATACGATTTAAATACCGATGTACTATTTTGGTATTTGACTAACCATGACTAAAGAAGTAAATTAAAATTGTATTTTATAAATGAAGTTTGGAAATAAGCCAAGTTGATATGTTGTCATTATCGTTCTGCTTCCGCCATCGTAATTTTGAGAGAATACGTTCTGGTGATTCGTTACATTTTGCAGGTCCAGTGAAAATGATTGTGATAGTTTTCTGTTCTTGCTATTCAGCACAAAACCAGCTTTAATATCCATCCTGAAATAATTATCATAGCGACTGGTATATGCGTATGTTTCACCTTTCAGTATGGTATTTCCAAGTTGTTGTGACGCTTGCAAATCAATAGGGGTATAATACCGTCCACCTGCATTGGTTATTTTAATGTCTGTTGATATTTTATTCCTTTTTGCTTTTCCTACGTTAAATTCTTTGCCGCCTAAGATGTTATAAACATATTTCCCGTTAAATGCA
>CAIRES010000037.1 GCA_903877645.1 uncultured Bacteroidota bacterium
AAGAATGGGTCGAAGAATACAACACTAACAGGCCACATGAAGCATTGAATAATCTAACCCCCAACGAATGGAAAAAACATTTAGAAACGAAAAAATAGTCTAATTTAGAGTTGTCCGATTAATGGGGTACTTACAAGGCCACTTCCTACAATTTATTGCATTATTAGACAATGATAAATTGTAAATCAAAATCTACAATCAATTTAAATAAAATATTTTATAAAAAAATCCCTACGTCTATTTGTATAAACGTAGGAATTCCCTTCTATTCAACTAGCCATTTTACACAGCTATTTTTTGTGAGATTTCCACTTTTTTAAAAGATTAAAAAATGGACGTTCGCTTTTATAAAAAAACAATGCGAGAATTAATGAAATAAATATTTCTCTTAAAATAAATTCGGTTATACTTTTTCTAGTCACATTCAACAAGATAGCTACGACCAAATTTATCAAAAGAAAAAACGCAAAATATTTTACAATTAATTTCATACGATATTTTTACTAACAATTTGAATTACTGATTTACTCCTTTCTTTTGGGAAAGATACAACATACATATACACAGCGCTGACCCAAGAACAATATAAGGGAAAGAAGAAAAATGTCTGCTTAAAAGGCAAGTTATAGTACCGCCCACTGCTGTTGCAAGAATAAATGCGAATATTATTCGGTTTTTGATCATCAGGTCAAATTTAAATAACCTTAGTACGTATATTAGCTATTTTTTCTCCTTAGCTTTTTCAACCTGTAAACTTCCATACTGATCGCAAAAACACCAATTGCAAATGTCGCAAACGAACAAAAAGTCAAGAGGACATTCTTTTTATTCATGCTTTGCATTATAAAAAGCACACCCATTGCTGTAGTTAATGCACCAAGAATAAAACCGATGATAATGCCAGTTTTTGTATAGTTAAATCGGTTTATTCCGTCGCTAATCCTAAACATATGAAACCAATTTTAATTCACCTAATCAAAGTATGAAAGTATAAATTTAATTTACAACTACAAATATACGATAATAGCCATAGACCACAAGGCATAAACATCTATAGCGCATATTTATAACATCACCTATTTTTCTCCCATAACAACGTTCGCCCCGATGGCGATGCGTATACCCGGTGATACCCTGCATCTATCTGAGCTTGTAGCTTATAATACCCATCATCATCTGCCACTTTAGCATCGTAGCACCACATCAGTATATAGTCTACCTGCACGCCTGTGTTTTTGGTGTAGCCTGCAATATCAGCACCGGGGGGCTGGCCTTCTATCCCATTGCCTGTACTCAGGTGGTGGTAGGGGTTCACCCCCTCCTTCCAACTGAGGGGGAAATAACCCATATTGGCCTCATAGTTATCGAGGATGATCATGGACTTTTCTGCACCCATGTACTCGGAGGCATGAGAGAAGAGCCAGTTGGCATCGGCAATATACTGCCAGTTCTTATCACGCCCATTCGGGCAAAAATCTAGTGGCAATACTACCGAGTGTGACTTTATGTAGCTGAGGGCAGATGTGTAATCCGCAACACCTTCAGAAGCCCTTTGCAGGTAGGCTATTCTTAGTACACCCAGTGCAATAAAGCAACCGAACAACATCAGCCCCACCTCATTCCTCACTTTTGCCGATGGCAGCAGGTAGCTGATGCAGCATACCGCCATTATGAACACAAACAACTGCACCCGCAGGGATATAAGTATCAGCCTGCCCAAAAACTCCTCCGGAAAACAAAAATAAACAAACACCACCAGCAGCAGGCTAACGATAAACCCATCGTACTTATTGATCCTCAACCTACGCAGATAAACAATACCGGAAATAGCCAGCAGGATAAGTAATACTACGCCTGCCAAAATAGTATAAGGCTTTTCAGCAAGGTCCATATTAATGATGTAGCGAAATTGCAGCAGGTCCTTTATCCTGTCTTTGTGCAACCCCAGGTGAAGTTGCAGCCCACCCTGTTTTTCAGTAAAGGCTATCATCAGGGCCAGGAAGGGTGCTACCAACAATCCAAGCCAACCGGCATAACGCAGAAAAAAAATGCCGGGCCGCTCTCCCTCTCTTTCCTTTGCAATAGCGTAGGAAACAACCAGCGCAGCACAGGTAAACACACTAAACGCAAATGACAGCAGGTGCGTAAAAAAAGCCAGCGCTACAAACAACAGAAACAACAATCCTTTCACAACTGTGCTCCGGTCCAGGAAACGCAACCAGGCCCATACTACCCAAAAGTAAAATGCAATGCTGAAGGAAAAATTATAAAAGCCCTTAGAGAGTGCGTGAGTGAACACAAAAACGAAAATGACCAGCGGCCAGTATGGAGCATTACTGCTTATCTTTTTGAGCAGTAAGTAGAAGCCAGAAGTGTATAACGCCACATACATTGTAAGGTATACCTTCTCTGCTACTGCGCCCTTTACCACAAACATCAGCGCGGCTATTACAATAGAAGAAAGCCAGTTGGGATCAGGATGATGGCTGACCTCGAAGAAACGGGAGTAGAACGAAGCATCTTTACCTATCCACAGATCATGCAGTATGCGGGCATTATATACATGGCAGGGGCCATCACCGGTGAGGTAATAAGCAGGCAGCCATACCTGTAGCATACACAGTACACAACCTGCAATAAATAACGTCTTTGCTATTTTTTGATGATCCACTCTGTGCCGAAGATAAAAATAAATAACTGTTCCGGCCTCAAAACGCACAGGCTCAGTTCGTTAAATTTGCTACCACATAGGCACATAGAGCACATAGCCTATGTGGTCTGAACTCACAAATTAAAGGACACATAGCAAAGATGACTACTCACATCTATGTGTTCTATGTGCCTATGTGGTGGCCCAAAACTATACTATTGTGCAAAGATGAATCTCAGTGTCAGTCCGCCCCTTGTTGTAGTGGTTGGATAAGAGTTAGACACATAAGGAATGGTCTGCTGGCGGTCGAAGAAGAAATGCAGGGTGAGCTTCTGGGTCACAGAATAGTCCACGGACGGCGATATCCTCAATACCTGCTGCCCGCGCGAGACGACATTGATGTTGTCCGCAAGGAAGGTATTGCTCGATTTATCGTCTCGTAGGCCGAGGTCCATTTTCACGATCAGCTCATTTTTCAGTTTTCGCACACCCAGCACCTTGAACGGCAGCTTCACGCCCTTCTTACGGAAACCAAAGCCCACCACATACTCATTACTGGCCGTTTCGGCTATCTGGTAGTCTATAAGGCTCAGGCTCTCTATCTTCGATTTCCTGATCTCAAACTTGGCAGTAAGGTTGTTCTTGAACGCCACATCAAAACCTATAAGTGGGTTGAATGCCTGCGATATGGTGACGTTGGGTACCTGGAAGAACGGCACCAGGTTGTGCGATGTAGAGTCAATGAATGTAGGGAAGCCCAAGCCGTAGAGGTCATTATACAGCAGGTTTGAGCTAAAGCCATTCATCGACATATTACCAGTATAAGCATGGTTGATCACAAAGTTGGAGAATATCTTATTGATGATCGGCAGCTTGCTCAATCCGTTATAAGTGATCTTCCAGTTGGGCAATGGTATGAATGATTTGAACGGATTATCACTTACGTTGTCGTGTGTATAATCTATCAATGGCTCGTTGGCTGCCGGTTTGCCCGAGTACGCCGCTATGAATGCCGGTATCAGCACATCCTGCGAATACGGGCCATAACCCTTTGTATAGCCGGGGTTAGCAGGGTCCTGCAATCCATTAATGTACGGGTTGATAGCGCCCAGACGCTGCGAAATGACCTTCCTGTCATCCAGGAATGTATTATACACACTAGATCCCACCGATGAATTTTTGAACATCGTATTCACGCTGATGTAGGTAATATTGAATGACCCTGATTCGTAAGGGTTAAAGTGATGAAAATCGGCAGCGCTGCTGCTGGCGTTCACATCCGTATCGGCATACAACTCGCTGTGCGATTTACTGAATGTTTGCGTGAGCGAAAGATCGAGCCTGAAGTCCTTGAATGGCACAATAGTGGCCGTGGCATTAATATTGCGGGAATAAGTTTGTATAAACTGCGCATTAAAGAGTGAATCTTTCGTGAGCCTGCCTGCGGCAGCCTGTGCAGCGAGCCACGCATAATTGGGCTGGTAGCCATACACATAATTAAGCCCCGGAGCCTGCGAATAATTATTGATGCCCATAAAACGGGTACTGTCCATATAGCCGGGTAGCGTAGTACCTGCAGTTTGGGTATAGTTCAGCCGCACATTGCTCACCATAGTGAGGATATGCCCTGCAATGCGCTCTACCGTATTCAGTTCAGGCGGCTTGCTGCGCCTCAGTTTGCGGGCGGCTTTGCGTGCAGCTTTTTTCTTGGCTTTTTCGGCTGCGGCCTTAGCCCTGTCCTGCTCTTTTTGTGCCTGCACTAAAGAATCAAGTTGGTCATCGGTCATGTTTGCCGTATTGACGCCATGATAAGGCAGGTCGTTAGAGTCGATAGCCGGGGCGCCACTGCCACCACCTGGCCCAGCTGAGCTGCCAGGCCCTCCGCCATTGGCGGCTTTAGCGCTGTCTGCCGGGCTATTGGGCTTACCGGTATTTTGGGCGTTATTGCCTTTGCCTCCTGCGGCGGCGGCGCCGCCACTGCTTGCGCCACCTATGGCACCAGGGCCTCCGGGGGGGCCGCCTCCATTGTCGGCATTGCTGCCGCCATTTCTATTCGATTGTGTTCCCGGCCCGGCCGCAGGGCCTCCGCCGGGCCTGCGCAGGTCCTTTACATTTTTATCGCCCGCTCCGCCATTCTTATTGAAGCTATTGATGCCGCCACCCTCTTTACCATTGGCCGTCCTTTTAGCAGGTGGCGTGTTCAATGCCTTTAGCCATCTCCATTTATCATAGAGCGTCTTCATATTCAGCTCACCGGCAAATGTCTTTGTCTGCGTATTACCTATAGTATTGCCAAGCTCATAAGCTACAGGCGCAGCTCCCGTCCAGGAATAGTTAGCGGTATAGCCCAGGCGCGCACTCATCCAGTCTGTTATTGGCAATTTGGAAAGCGGCACAGCATAAGAGGCATTAAATGTTTGGGTATAATAGGTATTGCGCCCGAACCTGAATATATTCCTCCACAACGAATCTGTTTTCGCCCTGGTGTTGATCAGGCCATACGGCTCATCAATACTAGACATATTCGAGGCAGAATAATCGAGCGACAACGATTTGGTCAGCTCCCAGCGCAGGGTATATACTCTGTTCCAGGTCCAGTTCTGGAAAAACGACGGCGGTATGCTGTAGCCGCTCGCATCCCCTACATCGCGCATCTGCGTTTCTTCTTCCACGCGTATCATATCGCTGCGGAAGGTGAATGTAGATGGCAGCGGGGTAAAGTTAATATCCCTGATCAGCGCCATCCATCTCGACTTCGACCTCACCAGCCTTTTGAATGGCTCTATGGGCTTCACTTTTATGCTGTATGCATATCCCAGCCCATACTTCTGGGTCTTTAGATTATCCATCGCAATGGTCGGATTGTGCTTGTTCTGGTCGTTGTAGGAATAACTGAAGTCAAAGTTTTTGATGCTCCACGGCATGCGCACCTTTTTGTTTTTAGCCGGGTTGCCCAGTATCCGCACATTGGTGAGGTTAATGCTTTTGATGCTGGTAACATCGCGGGCTATGTTCTTTATCGAATCACGGGCATATGCATTGCGCGCATGGCTCAGTTCATCATCAAGGGTCACATCCTGGTTGTACGGATCATACTTCGGTGTGCTTATACTCTGCGTATAGCCTATAAATAAAGGCACGGTCACACCCCAGTTTCTAGGCATCAGCTTACCCAGCGCCAGGTTGGTCGATGCATTGTATTGGTAAAACTGATCCTGTGAGCGCTGCCCTACATTCTGGTCTATATTACCATAGCCGGGGGTGTGCATACTGCCCGACAGGTTCACATTACCCAGGTCGGCAAGCTGCACGGCCACTTTACCTGCCGCTGCATAGCCGGCCTGGTCGTTGATGCCGGCCATCCTCAATTCGTCAAACCATACTTCGGTACACTTGGGCAGGCCATCATCGCCTGTTGCCTGGGCTGTCTTTTTAGGATTCAGCACACCGAGCATCAGGTTTTTGGCCCCGCCTATATTAGGGTTGCCGATCACTACTATCGTATTGCCTTTGGAGTCTGTGGTATAAAACGGCTGGTAATTAGGTATACCCGCAGCATCGCGGGCTTTCTTGGCATTCACGAGGTCCTGCAGCACTATATCCACTTCATTAGATGCCGGCCATACCAGAGCAGGATTGCTATTCGCAGCATTCGGAGATAGGTTCGGCGAAGTGATCGTCAACGGCATACGATACTCATAATAGTTGTCGGTAAAGTCGCTACCTATACGAATGAAGGCATCCACATCTGCATTATTTACCTGGGGCATGCCTACTATCGACTCTGCGTGCATAAACATACGCAGGTAGGTGTATTGGCGCATGTCGACATTCACCTCTTTGTATACTGCACGCGCATCGCCATCCTGCAGGGCGCATGTCTTTAAAGAAAGTGATTGCTCATTGAGCTGCACCACCTGCCCGCTCGATACCGATGTAAGCTGCCTGTTCACACCCGGAGGTATTACATACGGCACAGGTGTGCGCTGCCCGTTCTCTTCTATACTTACAGATGCTACCGTAAAATCGGTAAGCCCCTGGTTCTGCTGCGGCATATTCTCGCCGGGAGTATTCAGTGAATAGTTATAGTTACGCCATTGGTTGCGGCCAAGTTCCAGCGTAGCAAAGCGCATCACCACACTGTCCCGCCAGCCACTCATAAACATACGCATGAACCTGATGGATCTGAAATCGGTAATACCGCCTATTCTGTGATCGTAGTTCTGAACCGGTATCTTGAATTGGTACCATTTCTCCTGCTTATACGTTCCATCTGGCAATAAAACATTACTCTGCTGTATATTGATAATATTATTAGTACCCACAGCCATACCCCTGGTCATATCTATGCGGTACTGAAAATAGCTTTCCCCTTCATTCAGCGTATTGTCCCGGTTTATATCTTCCGACTCAGGTATTGTGGTTCCGGCGCTGGAGTAGGCTGCATTGGCGCTCGTAATAGGTGAGTTGCCTTGCGGGCTGTTATATTTCTTATACCTACCCAATACACCAAGGCCGTTTCCATTATTCATAGTATCATAATCACCGCCACGGTAGAAGTGGTAATTATCATTAGCAGGGTCACTCAATGCGGCCAGGTATGCTGGATTAGTAGCCCCCAACTTTTGCCGCAACTGCGTAAGAAATGGGGCAAATTTAGTTTGTTCATCCAACTGGTTAGGCACTGTTGCCACATCCGGCAAGCCGTCATAACCGACATCCTGCAATGTGCGGGCATTGGGGTCATCGTCAAAAGCCCTTGTTATTTGTTGTTCAAACTTTGGCGCATAACCCCAACCTGTTGTGTCCAGCTTTGTAACATCAAATGGAGAAGGAATGCCATTCTCAAAAAACATCCTCGAGTCTTTCAGTATGTCTTCCGATATATTACCCAAGTCTATGTACAGAGACCCTCCATCCGGATTATCTTTCTGATGTATAAAAGGGTCCAGCACCCAGAACTGTATATACTCCACATTGGACGCTTCAAAATCGGTATTATCTATGGGCCTGGTTATACCACCCCATCTCGTCTCCGGGTTGGTGAGGGTACCGTCCTGGTTGATGTTGGTTGCATCAAAATTATATGGCCCCCTGTCTCTCGGATAAAATCCAATATCAAATGTGCTTTGCACCGTTTGCAAAGCAGTTGTACTCTGGTTAGGAAAAACATCCTGCGTCTGAACAACCCTTATATACTCAAAGTTACTGGTGTCCTTGCTCACGTAAGCTGGCAGGCCATTGCCGGGGTCCACCAGCGAAGGTTCTATGGTGTACCAATCCATACGGCCCCTGTTGTAGCCATACTTGAGATTATCTTCCAGCGAAGCCTCAGGGAAAAGGGTTTGGCCCAGCCTGTTAATGGCGCCAAATGGCGTGGACGAAAGCGACCAGGCTATAGATGGAAATTTGAGGTCGTAGCTGCTGCTGGTTCCTTCAAAGTTATCAATATACACTGCTCCCTCGGGGTCCAGCGCATCTATCTGCTTCGGATGGCCGGGCAGCAACGCCGCTACTTCCAGGTTACTGTTCAGGAAGGATGGCGCGGTAGTGGAGTATATAGGCAGCTTGTCCAGCGCACGGGTAAGAGCAGGCACTTCTGTCTGGTAGTTAGCATCCATACCGATCACAGTATTCTTGATCGGGTCTTCGCCATAAGATACCTGCTGCGTGAAAGGGCGCTCATTCAGGCGCATGATGGTACCACCCAGTGTAAGGTTCTTATTCACATAGTAATCGAAACGGGCGGCCATGAAATTCTGCTGCTGAAAACCGAACGTGGCATTATCCTCATACTGTATGTTGATGGGTACACCCGAGTTAAGGATACCCGTATTGATGATCTTCAATTTGCCCAGGCCATAGTCCACAGTATAGTCCTGGTTCTCCACCAGCTTGGTACCGCCCGCAGACACACTTACCGACCCCGGCGGGATATTGAAGCCCCCCAGAAATATGTCGGAGGATGAAGAAGATTTATAGCTGCCCCGCATGATGTAGCGGTCATTCTGCTGCGATTGCTGGGCTACAGTTTTGGTAGAATCATACAATATCTGGTAGACATACTTGCGATACAGCACAGGGTCCACCACATTTCCAGGATCGGTAACCGCAGGCACCAGGCTCTTACCGAATGGCTCCAGTACAGGGAATATTATTTTGCCCTGCTGCGAGTTCACGGTAACACCTTCCACATAGTCAAATATCCCGTCGGGGCGGGGTTCATTCTGTGCATTCAGGCGGTCAAGGTTCAGCAGTGTCAGCAGGGGTATGTCTTTCTGCGGGCCTTCGGGCAGGTACCTTACATCGCCACCACCCGGCTCCTGGTAAAGGATATTGAGTACAAAATTATCTTTGGTCACCCCTATCCCGCCCAGTGCATATACGTTTTTCATCATCAGGTTCCACACAGGCAACCCCGGCCGTGCGGAAGTTCCTTTCAACATCTTCAGGAAGATCACTCTCGAGTTGGTGGTATCCGGCGGCAGGTCTTCTGCAAATTCACCCACCTGGTATACCTTGCCCCTGTAGGTATAACGGAAGGCCACACCCAATACATCATCCGGGTTCATCTGCGTATTGAGCATGATATACCCAAGCGTGGGATTGAACGTAAACTCAGATGGTGATAACTGCCGGGCAGTGGTCGCCTCATAATCCTGTCCCTGCAGCAGGCCTGCATGCACCAGTGCATTTACCGCAGAGCTTTGGGTGCGGCTACCGAGGGCCTGTTGCAACTTGGTATACAAAAAGTTAGCGCTGTTATCCGGCAGGCCACCACGCACGCCGCTGTTCGGGTTGGTCAGCGATTTCTCAAAAGGCTTTGCTTCGCCCAGGTCCATAAAGCACTCCACATTACGCACGCCGTTCACCACCCCATTACGGTTGGTGATCCACACTTCGATCTTACTGATGTTGGTGAGTGAATTTACAACTGGAAAATCCTTTAATGCATTATCATAGTTATCGTGAAAGTATTGCGACAGCAGGAAGTCCTTGTTCTCTTCGTAGTTATCTCCCTTAATGGATATGATCTGCGATTGTGCCCCGCCCTGCACCGTTATACTCTTGCGCTGCGATTTTTGCTGCGAGAGTACAGCAGTTACCCATAGCTTACCAAACTGTAACTGCGTTTTGATACCAAACAGCGACTGCACACCACTGATCAGGTTACTCTTGAGCGGAAAGCTGATATTGCCAGCCTCTATCTTTTTAAGCATCTCATCTTCCTTGCCGCTGTAGTCCAGCTTCTGCACATTCTGGTAATCGAATGTGGCCTTGGTGTTGTTACTGATGTTGAGTTTCAGTTTATCGCCTATCTGTGCCAGCAGGTTGATGTTCATCTGCATATCAAAATCAAACACACTGTACTTCTGCGCCCGCTGCGTGAGCGTAGGGTTTTTGATGTTCTGCGAATTAACGCCAAATGTCACATCCACATTACCCTGTGGTTTTACGGAAATAGTATTGCTGCCGAAGATGCGGTCGAACAACCCCTCTTTGTACATCTGCGGCAATTCTGGCGTTTTGTTAAACTGCGTGAGGGCATCAAGGCGGCGCTGCCAGTAAGCATCCTCATCGGCCTGGCCCTTATACTTTTCGTACTCATCGAGCGTGAGGTAAGTGGGGTTGCGCAAAAAGTTATCGCCGAGCTTGTCTTTGAACTCGTAACGATTGGAGTCCTGCGGATCGAATTCAATACTTTTTTCTTCGTT
Organism: uncultured Bacteroidota bacterium; assembly: GCA_903877645.1. Taxonomy (GTDB): domain Bacteria; phylum Bacteroidota; class Bacteroidia; order Chitinophagales; family Chitinophagaceae; genus Nemorincola. Next base: position 10,366 of record CAIRES010000037.1, read on the forward strand.
CTTTGGGTCTTTGAGGTCTATACTGCCGGGGTTGTGATAATCCGTCACAGGGTCGCCCATCTTATCATATATCGGGAACCTGAGCTTGTGGAGCGAGTCGGCTTTTGCGGTGCTGTCTTTGGTGCTTGTAGTATCAGGTGCGGGTGCAAAAAAAGCAAAAAAGGGCCTGTAACCGCGCGCAGTAGTATTGAGAATAGCTACTACCAGTCCGATCAAAAACAATAATTTATATCCAAAATTATGCTTGCCCTTCAACTGTTATTTTTTAGCGGTTTATAAGGCCCGTAGTGCCTGTTTGATCAGCTCTTCTACCGTGAGAGCAGACGCATTGCTTATTTTCTTCATAGCACTTTCCGCCATACCCCTGTTGATTCCTAAATTCACTAATGCTATTAACGCATCTTCCTGTGTTGTATTGTGTATTACAGCCGATTGCGCAGATGTATTTTTACCGGGTATAAGCTTGCCTTTTAATTCCAATATGATGCGCTGCGCGGTTTTGGCCCCTATACCTTTCACCCGCTCCAAAGTCCGGCTGTCTTCGGTGGAGATGGCTCGCTCCAATTCATCGGTAGTGAGCGACGACAAAATGATGCGGGCTGTCGCCGACCCCACCCCACTGATATTGAGCAACTGCCGAAACGTAGCCCGCTCCTCTTCATCAGCAAAACCATACATCACCCAGGCATCCTCCCTTACCTGCACATGCGTGTACAGGCGGCATTCCTCCAGCGGCTGTATCTTTGCATAGGTCTGCAGCGTGATGTTCAGCTCATATCCTACACCATGTACATTGATGTAGATCAGTGATGCCGATTTATAAACAATTCGTCCTTCTATAAAAGCAAACATGTGTTCTTATTTTAATGCTTTAAACGGCCTTATCCCACAAAAAATGGTATGATCGCTCATACCGCCCGAAAGGTACAAAAATAATGGCAGTCCTCCCGTTTTCCATTCTAAAACTGTGCATCAGAAAGATACAAATATCGATTGTCATTAATTAAATATAATATGGCCTGATTTTTGCGGTAAATTTTAAGTTAATTTTATGCTTTCCCAAAGTCAAATAATCATTAATAAAACCAAAAAAATGAGGATCAGAACCACTTTGAGCAGTATCATGCTCGCTATTTGTTTGCCATGTATGAGTGCAAGCGCCAAGCAGAATACCGAGATAGAATCTTTCATCCAGCATGTACACGAAAACACCACATTTGTTCCTGTGAGTAATATATGGGCCGCAGACCCGAATTTTGATCAGAAGGACCTGCTGCAGAAAGTGGAGAAAGCACAGCCGCTTACCATTGACTATACACAGGTGGCCAATTTTATCCAGCAGAAAAATACGGCGATCAACCTGACTGTGCCCGGCATAGGCGGCGGCACTTACACAATAGACCTTGCCCGCTACGATTTCGTCTCCAATAGCTTCCAGGTAATTGCCAGAGGTGCAGACGGTATGGATAAACCGGTGGATTACACTCGGGGCTTGTATTACAGGGGCATAGTAGAAGGTATACCCGGATCGGTAGCGGCATTCTCCTTCTTCAACAATGAAGTGTACGGCGTTTTCTCCATACCCGGCGAAGGCAACTACACACTGGTACCCAATACTATGGTGGGCAACTACTACGACTATAACACACACTACATCCTGTATAACGATCACGACCTGAAAATAAAGAACCTCGCTCCCGGCTGCGGTACAGATAAACTGCCCGACCTGCACAAGAACGATGAGAGAACGACCAGCACATTGGTAGGCAACAATGTATACACCAATTGCACAGATGTGCGTGTGCTTGAATTTGCAGATTATGCTACTTACCGCAGCAAAGGCAACAGCACTACTAACGTGACCAACTACCTGACAGCGCTGTTCAACAATCAAAGCACATTGTACCGCAACGAAAGCATTGGGATCGTGCTACAGAAAGTACTCATCGACAGCACCACTGATACTTATTATACAGGGACCGCTGACAATTCAGGCGATTTTCTGGATACCTTCGGATACCACACACAGAACACTTATAAAACGGTTTACGGGGCTGATATGGCCATATGCTTCAGTACCAAGTACGGAGATATGGGTGGTGTGGCATGGCTACAGGAATTATGCTCCAACTATTCTGCTTCACAAAAAGCCGGGGCATATGCCTTCTGTAATATAGACAATGCCGGGATAGTCAACTTTCCTACATACACCTGGGATGTGGAAGTAACCACCCATGAGATGGGCCATGTACTTGGCTCACCACATACCCACCGCTGCTGCTGGAATCCCCCCGGAACCGGCACTACCGCCATTGATGGTTGCTATGTAGATGCCGGTGGCTCTTTGGAAGGCTCGTGCGCTTTACCAGTCCCGGAATTGCCGGTAGGCGGCGGCACTATTATGAGCTACTGCCACCTTACGAGCGATGGCATCAACTTCAGCAATGGGTTTGGCCCGCAGCCTGGCGATACCGTACGTTATTATATAGCGCATAAATTCTCGGCTACCTGCGGTGTACATTATACCCCTACCACAGCACTATCTACAGCCAGCAGAACGATCTCGGCCAACAGGGAATGTACCGACATAGCCAGCGGAGATACTACTACTTACTATTGGTACGATAACCTGACAGCAGCCCATACTGATGATACCTTAGTGCTTGTAGTGAAAAAGCATGGCAACATTATCGGCGACCTGAATACTTCAGGCTTCTCTGTAAAATCCACCACTATCGTCCGCTACGGAAGCAACAGGGGCGACACATTGGTATTCCCTGCAGGCAGCACACACGGCACTTACATAAAGAACATTGCCATGCGCAGGTATTGGACCATTGCCGGTGCAACCAACCCAACTACAGCGGTAGATGTACTGTTCCCATTCCTCCAGGCCGATACTTCTGACGTAGACGGCAGCGTACCCGGAGGCATTGCCATTACCACCTACCACATGTATAAAGCCAACAGCCCGCTGGATCCAAACCCGGCCAACAACCTGGCAGGCGCAACAACAAGTACACTGAGCCTTTACTCTTATGCCGCTGCGCCAGGCGCCTCTAACTGGGCCCTCACAACTGTAGGCAGCACCCACTTTGCAGATATGAAAATGACCAACATCAATGGCGGCGGTACCGGGTTTTATGGCTATGGCGCGCTCGATGTGAATAATATCAATGGCGCCAATACAGATGTAGTGGTTTATCCTAACCCTACTCACGACCAATGGTTCATTTCAGTTGCTAATAACAGTAATCTTACTGCCCTTTCTTTCCAGTTGTATACAACCGATGGTAAACTCGTAAATGTACGATCCCTGGAAACCAACAAGGTCAATGCGATCAGCGCAGCGGAACTACCTACAGGTATCTATTACTACAGGGTTACCAATAACAATATCGAGATCTCTACCGGCAGCCTGCTGAAGAAATAATAAAGCCGACCAATTTAATATAGTAAGGGATGCCCAACGGCGTCTCTTATTGTTTTGAGGTGTTATACAAGGCCACCACATAGGCACATAGAACACATAAGTGGGGGTAATTGTGGCTTATGCGTTCTTCAAAATCATCGCAGACCACATAGACTATGTGCTCTATATGGTAGAAGGTATCGCGCAAATATTTTATAATACGGTGTTTAGTTTTGCACTATCCGCAATTATGCCTTCATTTTATCCTTCGCTTCCATCATGCTCATTTCCTTGGCCTTGGCCAGGAACTCTGATGCGAAGATGAAGGAATTGAGGCGCTCGTCTTTACTGAAGATGATCTCCTTGTTGGAGCCTTCCCATTGCTTATTGCCCTGGTACATGTATACAATGTGATCACCGCTTTCCATCACGGTGTTCATGTCGTGTGTGTTAATGACCGTAGTGATGTTGTACTCCTTGGTTATTTCCTTTACCAGCTTATCTATCACCAGCGAGGTTTGCGGATCGAGGCCGGAATTGGGCTCATCGCAAAAGAGGTATTTAGGGTTTTGCACAATGGCGCGGGCAAGGGCCACACGCTTCTTCATGCCCCCGCTGATCTCCGCCGGATATTTCCGGTTGGTGTCTTTGAGGTTCACACGGTCCAGCACTTCGTTTACCCGCTTTAGCTTTTCGTCATAGCTCATTTTGGTAAACATATCCAGGGGGAACATCACATTGTCTTCCACCGTCTTGCTATCAAACAACGCGCCACCCTGGAAGAGCATCCCTATCTGCTTACGCAGCTCCTTCAGCTCATGGGTATTCATTGTCACAATGTCCTTTCCTTCATACAGCACCTCACCCGCATCTACCGGCATCAGCCCGATCATGATCTTCATCAGCACGGTCTTGCCGCTGCCGCTGGTACCAATGATGAGATTGGTATTACCGGGCAGCATCTTAGCCGATACATCCTGCAGGACGACCTTATCACCAAAGCTTTTGCGTACGTTCTTTATTTCGATCATTGGTTGTAGTAGAAAGTCTAAAGTAAAAAGTAGAAAGCTGTTATTAATTTACGCATTCATTGAGCCATTACGCAATTGAGCCATTATACCTGGAATACCCCCATCTTAAATTCCTTATCCACCTGCGTATGATTAGCCGCATTGATGCCTTCTGAAATTACACTTCTCGTATCCACCGGGTCTATGATCTCATCTACCCAAAGGCGCGCTGCTGCATAATAGGCGCTTGTTTGTGTATCATAGCGGTCCACTATTTCTTTGAGCATAGCTTTTTCTGTTTCCGGCTCTATTACTTCACCCTTCGACTTTAATGATGCCACCTGTATCTGCAACAGCGTTTTGGCGGCCTGCTCGCCACCCATCACCGCTATCTTGGCATTGGGCCAGGCGTATATGAAGCGGGGATCGTATGCCTTGCCACACATGGCGTAGTTGCCTGCGCCATATGAGTTACCTATGATGATGGTGATCTTGGGTACAACCGAATTGGCTACAGCATTCACCAGCTTGGCGCCGTCCTTAATAATGCCCGAATGCTCACTGCGGCTGCCGACCATAAATCCGGTCACATCCTGCAAAAACACCAGTGGTATCTTCTTCTGGTTGCAATTCATAATGAAGCGGGCTGCCTTGTCGGCGCTGTCGTTGTATATCACGCCGCCCATCTGCATCTCGCCCTTGCCACTCTTCACTATCTTGCGCTGGTTGGCCACAATGCCTACTGCCCAGCCATCCACACGGCCATAGCCGCATACAATAGTCTTGCCATAGTCTTCTTTGAACTGGTCGAACTCCGATCCATCCACAAAACACTTGATCACATCCACCACATCAAACGCCTTATTGTTTTGGGCCGATACGAGGCCATAAATCTCACTCGCATCCTTCAGCGGCGCCACAGGTTTGATACGGTCATACCCCATACGCGATTGCTCGCCGGTCTTATCCATTATGCGGCGCACCTGGTCCAGGCACTCCTGCTCGGTATCAAATTTATAGTCGGCTATGCCGCTGATCTCGGTATGTGTTTTGGCGCCGCCCAGGGTTTGTATATCCACATCCTCCCCTATGGCCGCCTTCACCAGGTATGGCCCGGCGAGGAAGATAGATCCATTGCCCTCCACCATCAGCGTTTCATCACTCATGATGGGCAGGTAGGCACCGCCCGCTACGCAGCTACCCATTACGGCAGCTATCTGCGATATGCCCATGGCGCTCATCTGCGCATTGTTGCGGAAGATGCGGCCGAAGTGTTCTTTGTCGGGGAATATCTCGTCCTGCATGGGCAGGTATACGCCCGCGCTATCCACTATGTATATGATGGGCAGGTGGTTTTCCATGGCTATCTCCTGCATACGCAGGTTCTTCTTGCCGGTTATGGGAAACCACGCCCCTGCTTTTACCGTATTGTCATTGGCTACGATCACGCACTGGCGGCCATGTACATAACCCAGGCCGGCAATCGTGCCCCCCGCAGGGCAGCCACCATGCTCCTTATACATATCGTAGCCGGCAAATGCGCCGATCTCTGTAAACACACTGCCTTTATCTATAAGATATTGGATGCGCTCGCGTGGCGACATTTTGCCTTTTTCGCGCGCTTTGTCCATAGCCTTCTTGCCACCACCCATACTGATCACACCATGCCGCTGCTTCATCTGGCTCACCGCCAGTTTCATACCATCTTCATTTTTGTTGAATTCGAGGTCCATTCAGAGATACTTGATTTGTGTACAAAAATAGGTTTAAAAACTCCAAATCCCTCCCGCAAAAAAGCGGCACCTTGTTCCGGGTCTCCCCTCATTTTGAATAATTTAAATATAAGGTGCTTAAGGTGCGCCGAATTATTGGGTTCGCGCAAGATTTCTCCACCACATAGGCACATAGAGCACATAGTCTATGTGGCCTGAACTCACAAATTTGAAGACCACATAGAATTACTCCCGCCTATGTGATCTATGTGCCTATGTGGTAGCCCTGAATAACACTTAATTGTTACTGAAATTTCTAATTGGTCCTATAAGACAAAATATCAATCAATCCTTTTAACTTTGTAGTATGTCTGCCCCAAAGATCATTATAGCTATAGACGGATACTCCTCGTGCGGTAAGAGTACCCTGGCCAAAGAACTGGCCCGGAGGCTGGAGTACAACTATGTGGACAGCGGAGCGATGTACCGGGCGATCACCCTTTATTTCCTGCGCAACCAGGTGGATATTTCGGACCATAGTAAGGTACTGGATGCGATAGCGAATATCAACCTGTCTTTCGTTTTTAACGACCAGGACCAGCGTTCCGACATTCACCTGAATGATGAGAACGTGGAGCCATACATACGGGATATGATCGTATCGGAGAAGGTGAGCGAGGTGGCGGCGATAAGGGAGGTGCGTTCGTTTGCGGTAGGCCAGCAGAAGCGCATGGGGCGCAAGAAAGGCATAGTGATGGATGGAAGGGATATAGGCACAGCCGTTTTTCCCGATGCAGAGCTCAAGATATTCATGACCGCAGATCCGGAAGTGAGGGTGATGCGCCGCTTCAAGGAAATGTATGCAGTGAATAACCACATCAGCATAGATGAGGTACGCCACAATCTGGAACTGCGTGACTATATTGACAGCACCCGTGAAGAAAGCCCGCTGCACCGGGCCGCAGATGCCCTGCTACTGGACAACAGCGGCCTGACGCGGGAAAAGCAATTTGACCTGGTGCTGGGATGGGTCAAAGACCGCGAACCGGCTACGACACCAAACTCGTAAAAAGGATTCCCACAGTCGTTCCTGAGATTTTTTCCTTAAAAAAACGGCTTTACTATAAAAAATAATTTCTTCTATTTATATTTGTTTCACCTTATGAAACATACTACATTTTTTATAGCCCTTTTGCTATTAGCACAACTTTCCTATGCAGGTAAAAAAGAAAGGAGTGGTGCAAGCCGACAACCAAGCAAACCACCAAGCCAGCCAGGGCATGCGTATGTGATTACTACAACCACTTATACCAACTCAGGGACAGCACTGACCAATGTACATAAGGGTTATGTGGTATACAATAAAGATACCTCTACAGGATACCTGCATATGTCTCATGACACACTCTTTATGTCTGCGGCTGAAGCCCCGAGTGTTAACATGAAAGTATTTACCACCGCTGATACCTTGTTGCAAACTTTCATGATCTATAACCCTGATAACAATGGTAACTTGCGGATCACGAGAGTAAAGGAATACGGAAATTCATTTTACCGGGTATTACACTCAGGTAAAATGAACTTGTATGATAATGTGTATACCTTCCCATCAACCATTAATATAGAGATCCCAAAGATGAAAATAGTAATCGAAGGATCTGCTTGTGAATCATTTTTTAGCCTGGACCCGAAGAAGCACCTGATCAAACTGATCAATAAAACTTATGGCCTGAAACTCAATACCCAACTTTCAAATGACGAGGTACTGGGGCATATCACCAATCTTGATAGCTAATCCTAAAATCAAAGTGACTTTAGCCATGTAACCATCTCATCGCGGGTTTTGCCCAGTTTTTTCTGGAGGCGTCCCAGCAATTCGTCGTCTTTACCGTCTTCATATTCCAGATCATCATCTGTGAGGTCGGCATGTGCTTGTTTGATCTTGCCTTTCCATTCGTTCCATTTGCCTTTTAATTCCAGCTTATCCATGATGTTGTTTTTTTGAGATATGGTATAAAAATCCATGCCATAAGGATGTATTTCTGATTACCCTGCTTTAAAATTACCTTTGCGGCATCAAACAAAGAATTTCATGAATATAAGAGTAGTAGTGGCGTGCCTTTCTGTAGTACTGTTGGCCTCCTGCGCGAAGAGCCGTATCAAGGAACACCCGGAATGGAGTAAGTTTTATGAGGCATATGGCATTAAGAATGCCTGCTTCATATTGCGTGACAATAATCACGAATCCATACACTACTATAACAAGGAACGTAGCACGCAACGCTTTCTGCCGGCCTCCACTTTTAAGATATTCAATTCGCTGGTGGCATTAGAGACTGCAGTAGCTGCTGATGACCAGTTGGTGATCAAGTGGGATGGAGTGCCCCGCAAGCCGGAATGGGATAAGGATATGACGATGCGCGAAGCTTTCAAGGTGAGCTGCCTGCCCTACTACCAGGAAATAGCGCGCCGCATAGGCCCTGCTAAAATCCAGCACTACATAGACACTGTGAAGTATGGCAATATGAATATGGCCGGGAGGATAGACAACTTCTGGCTCAATGACTCATTGCAAATATCGGCGGATGAGCAGACAGGCTTTTTAAAGAAACTTTACTTTGCCGAACTGCCTTTCTCTGAGCGCAGCCAGCGCATAGTAAAGACGATGATGCTGCGCGAAGAAACGCCCGGTTATAACCTGTATTACAAAACAGGCACAGGCATGGTGGGCAATAAAACGATTTACTGGATCGTAGGTTTCGCCGAAAAGATAGAACACGTAAAAGAGCCCGAAGGCTCAATGAACAAAAGCGATGTACGCAACTACCCTTACTTCTTCGCACAAAACTTTGAATTGCCGACATCAGACACAAGCAAAGACTGGTTTAAAGTGCATGTGGATATACTGCATGATGTACTGAAAGATTATGGGGCTATTCCTAAAAGTTAATTAGTTAAGGGGTTAATTCGTTAAAAATTAGCCGTTTAAAACATATTGCCCGCATGGAAATTATCACTGATGCCCCCGTTATTAGCACATCAAAGTCAGTGCAGCGTGCATGGTCTATGTACGACTGGGCCAATTCGGCATACAACCTCGTCATCACCTCTACCATTTTCCCGGCCTACTACGAGGCCATAACCATAGTACGCAAAGACGGTAAGATAGTAGATGAGCAGGTATCCTTCTTCGGACATACCTTTAAGAACAGCTCGCTTAGTTTGTACTCTATTGCTGTGGCCTATTTGGTGATAGCGCTTATATCCCCTATCCTCTCATCCATTGCCGATTATAAGGGCAATAAGAAAAGGTTCATGCAGTTTTTCTGCTACCTGGGCGCGGCATCGTGTTGCTTTCTTTATTTCTTCACGAAGGATACGCTCGAGCTGGGTATTATCTGCTCGGCGCTGGCAGCGGTGGGCTATTGCGGCAGCCTGGTATTTTACAATGCCTACCTACCCGAGATAGCCGTAGAAGCCGACCAGGACCGGGTAAGCGCGCAAGGGTTTGCCTATGGCTATGTGGGCAGTGTGCTGTTGCAGATCATTTGCTTTGTGTTTGTACTGAAGCCTGAATGGTTTGGCATTAAGGATGGTTCATTTGCGCCGAGACTGTCGTTCTTCCTTGTAGGTATATGGTGGGCGGGCTTTGCGCAGGTTACCTTTTTCAAATTGCCAAAAGGCATACCGGTAGCCAAAAAGCACAACCGCAGCCTGCTCGCCAATGGCTTCTTTGAGCTACGCAAAGTATGGGGACAGATCAAGCAACTGCCTGTACTCAAAACCTACCTTGGGGCTTTCCTGTTTTATAGTATGGGCGTGCAAACTGTGATGCTGGCAGCTACACACTTTGGCAGTAAAGACCTCAACCTCAGCGATGCGCAACTGATCTCCACCATACTCATCATTCAACTGGTGGCTATCGCAGGCGCATATATTATGGCCAGGCTGTCTGATGTATTCGGCAATCTGAAAGTGCTGCTGCTGGTTGTATTTATATGGATAGCGGTGTGCATTGCTGCCTACTTTACGCAAACTGCCATGCAGTTCTATATAGTAGCGGCCATAGTGGGCCTCATCATGGGTGGCATACAATCCCTTAGCCGAAGCACCTACTCCAAGCTGATGCCGCCCACGCACGATACCGCTTCCTTTTTCAGCTTTTATGATGTGACCGAGAAGATGGCTATCGTTATCGGTATGTTCACATTCGCCTATATTGACAGCATATTGAATATGCGTGTGGCCATTTTAGCGCTTATTATTTTCTTCCTTATCGGGGCATTGATTTTGTATCTTGCGATAAGGAAAGCACAGGAAGGTAAAAATGCACCACAAAATGTGTGAATTTGGAACAAAATTTTCCACTTTATACTTTTAACTTTATACTAAAACTGCCATGAAACTATATTCAATAAACGCCGGATATTTTAAGCTCGATGGGGGGGCTATGTTTGGCGTTGTACCCAAGAGTATGTGGAACAAAGTAAACCCTGCCGACGAGAACAATATGTGTACCTGGGCCATGCGCTGCCTGCTGATAGAAGACGGCAACTACCGGATACTCATAGACAACGGCATGGGCAATAAGCAGGATGAAAAATTCTTCAGCCACTACTACCCCCATGGCGAAGACAGTATAGAAAAAGGCCTGGCGGCACATGGCTTTACGATGGATGATATTACCGATGTGTTTCTTACCCATTTACACTTTGACCACTGCGGTGGCTCAATAGTGCGGGAGGGCGAAAAGCTGGTACCCGCATTTAAAAAAGCACAGTACTGGACCAATCATGTGCATTGGGCTGCTGCCACTGAACCTAATGAGCGCGAAAAAGCTTCTTTCCTCAAAGAGAACATTCTGCCGATAAAAGAAAGCGGGCAACTGAGGTTCATAGAAATGAAAGAGGGTGAAGAATGGATAGACGATATCCGCATAAGGTATGTGAACGGGCATACTGAAAATATGATGTTGCCGCAGATCAACTATAACGGAACGACCATACTTTACTGTGCCGACCTCATGCCGAGTACAGCACACATATCACTGCCATGGGTGATGGCGTACGACATGAGGCCTATGGACACGCTGATAGAAAAGAACAAGCTGCTGAATGAAGCAGCAGCCAATAATTGGGTTCTCTTCTTTGAGCATGACCCGAAGAATGAGTGCTGCACCTTGCAGCAGACAGAGCGCGGCGTGCGGGTGAAGGAGATATTTCCGCTGAGCGAGATCGACGGTAAGGTGACCGCACCACCCCTCCCCTGACACTCTTTACAAATGCAGGACGAATGCCTTTTTGCTTTTATTCTTGTACACCAGTGTCACATAGTATAGCTCACCTTTGGAGAGGCGGCGCAGATCTATAGTGTTGTCTTTTGGCGATACCTTCTTTTGTGCCATTATTTCCCCTTCGGGATTGGTAACTACTGCCCATATTTGTTTACTCAGCACAGGCAGATCGGTGAAGGTGACAAGACGATTGGTAGTAGCTATTTCATTGCCAATAAACTGGTTTTCAGACATAGGGGCCACCTTGCGGCTGTTGTCGTTATCTTCCCATTTGCCGTGTTCAGAAGTTTGTGCATTAGCACTTGCCATGCCGGAAAATAATGCACAAAGGATAAAGAGTCTTTTCATGATCTGTATTTTTTGAGGATGTACTACAAATCTATTAAGGGCCAAACACAGCGGTGTACCACCAAAAGGGGGATATAGTATCGGAGGCATGTATTTAAGGGGTGAAAAAAGGGGGAGTACCCACGTATTGTTCTATAAATGGTTCACTAAAAGACGGGAATACTAAATGAACAAAATGACGATGTTTTATGCGAGCGCATAAGATTCTTCAAAATGTTTACGGAGCATCCTTATTCCTTCGCGCATACGTGTCTTCACAGTCCCCTCGGGCATCAGCAGCTCCTCGGCAATATCTATGATCCTGTATCCCCTGAAGTAGATAAGCTCGATAATGGTGCGGCACTCCGGGCGCAATTTGCACACAAGCGCTTTCATTCCTATGGTATCAATATCCGCCTGACTTACCCGTAAATGATCCATAACCGGGTCATTTCCTGCTATCTTTTGCTTCATTATTTCGCCTTTTGAGCGCAATACGTCTTTAGCTGTATTCCGTGCGATGTTGATTATCCAGGTATATAAGCGGCCCTTACAGGGGTCGTACTGGTGTATCCTTGACCATATCTTAATAAACACTTCCTGTAAGACATCTTCCGAAGTATGCTTGTCGCCCACTATCTTATAAATGACACCAAGTATAGATGCCGCATATTGGGTATACACATAATTAAACACAGCCCTGTCGGCCTGTTGCAGCATACTTATACCAATTAGACTAAATAATTCGGCATGATTTTTGCTGTGGTTAAGTATGGCAATCTTACTAACAGTTACGGTCAAAGAGACCGAAGAAGAACTGACAGCGTTACTTCGCAAATCA
>CAIRES010000038.1 GCA_903877645.1 uncultured Bacteroidota bacterium
AAGACACTGTGGTATCGCCGGGTTCAGGACAAATAGTGACCACCTGGGCAGCCTTTATGCCTTCTTACACCCAATCGTGGAAGCATGGTACAGAGTACCTCAAGGAAACTGTGCGGCATTATGGGAAGTGGGTAGGCCCTTACCAATACAAGACCATCAAAGCTGTGCTGGGCGATATGCACGCTGGTGGGGGTATGGAATATCCAACGGTAACTATTATAGATAAAAGCGCCAACGCTCAATTGCGCACTACTATAGTGCATGAGGCAGGGCATAACTGGTTTTATGGCATGCTAGGCAGTAATGAGCGAGACCATGCCTGGATGGATGAAGGTATTAATACCTTTTACGAACAAAAGACATCAAAAGAACTGGACACCAGCCATAGAGTTGCGTCTATAGGATTTGATGAAACATCCATTTATTATGAGAAAGTAGCTACCCATCAGGATCAGGCCATAGACCAGACATCAGCCAACTTTGAAAAGCTGAACTACGGGCTGGACATATATTACAAGACAGCGGGTATGCTGCGCTGGCTGGAACAATACATGGGCAAGGAGGATTTCGAGAAAGGCATGCACGATTATTACAATACCTGGCATTTCCATCACCCCTACCCTGAGGATTTCCGTACCTGTATGCAGCGAAATACCTCCAAACCAATAGGCTGGTTTTTTGACAATATACTCACTACGGATAAGCGCATAGATTTTACTATACTAAAAGCCCATATCAACGGCGGCAATACAGACGTGACCGTGCGCAACAATACAGGTGCAACCGCTCCCTTGCGCGTAGCCGCTTACCAGAAAGACAGCATGGTGGCGGAAAGCCAGTGGAGTGCACCTTTTGACCATACCACTACCCTCACATTACCCGGCACCGACTGGAATACACTATGGGTAGATGATGTGATACCCGATGGCAAATCGACCAATAATGAATACCGCAAGAATGCGCTGTTCCATCACTTCGGCGTAAAAGTGAGGCCGTTTGTTGGGCTGAATATGTCGGACAAAGACAAGCTGTTCATATCTCCGGCGGTGGCTTATAACCAGTATGACGGTATTATGCCCGGCCTGGTGTTGCACAACCTGACCATACCTGAGAACAGGTTCAGGTTTGCGTTTGCACCGCTGTATTCAATTCCTACAAGTTCAATAGTTGGGGCAGGATCGATAGGGTATTTGTGGTACCCTGAGAATGTGTTTAAAGAGATCATGTTGCAGGCAGATGGTAAGACATTCCATGATAATAACCAGGTGAACAATGGCTTCAAAAATCTATACCCCGGCTATAGCAAAGTGGCACCATCACTCAGTTTCACCTTTAATGAACATGATCCGCTAAGTCCTGTACACCGCACTTTGTTGCTGAAAGGATACCTGATCAATGAAAAGGTGGTCTATTTGGGATATGATCCTTTGGCTACAACTCCCATACTCGTAAACCAGCAAAATATGTATGGCCTCATTCGTTATAGCCACAAAAACACACGCACCTATAACCCGTTTGACTACAAAGTGGAAGGGCAAATGGGTACGAATTTTGCCAAAGTAAGCGCGGAAGGCAATATCCGGATAGATTACAATAAGAAGCACAAATCGCTTTACATACGGGCCTTTGTTGGTAAATTCTTCCCGATCAACAGCGACCCGGCGGTGTACGGCAGGTATGAGCTCAATGCCAACTATAGCGGCCTTGATGATTATCTTTATGATGGTACCTACCTCGGCAGGAATGCACAGAATAACGTGGCCGCACAGCAAATATCCATGCAGGAAGGCGGTTTTAAGATACCCGTTTTCAATAACGCAGACCGCAGCGACAACTGGATGGCTACCCTGAACCTAAAAACAGACCTACCAATCACAAGGTTGCTGCCCATACGCTTGTTCTTTGATGCCGGCCTGATCCCTAATGCAAATCCAAGTTTTACGCACTCCAGCACCAGCACACTGATGTATGATGGTGGTATAGAGGTACATATTATTAAAGATGTGGTGAGTATTTATGTGCCTATTATCATGAGCAGCGACTTCGATAACTACCTCACAGGTGCCTATGGACATAAGAACGTATTTGCAAGAAGCATATCTTTTACGATGGATTTCCAGAACATCAACTGGCTGAAAGCGCCATCGAAAGTGCTGAAAATGGTCTCCAATTAAAGCAGGTATACGTAGTTTAAACCGTTGAAACGGTTACTCATATTAATAATTTATTGCCCACGGTTAAAACCGTGGGCTATGTTAATTTGAGCGTTTGCCTGCATTTATTCCTGAATTCTGCAATTTCAAAGTACCTTTGTGCCAATGGTAAGAGTAGGCAAAATAGTAGCAACACATGGTATAAATGGATCACTTATTCTTTCTCATATAGTAGGAAACGCTAAATGGTTGAAGAAAGGAGATGCGTTGATGATAGAGGTGCAAAAGGGAAACTTCATACCTTACTTCGTGGCACAGCTTAAGGCAAATGGCAATGATGAATACCTGATCAATGTTGAAGAAGTAGAGAAGGTAGAAGTAGCTAAACGATTAATATCCAAACATGTATATGTTGATGGAAATATTTTATCCCTACTTCCTACCGATTCTCCCTTATTATGGATTGGGTTTAATTTAATAGATAAGAAGGTCGGCACAGTAGGCCTGATAGAAGACGTAATACATACCGGAAATCAATGGCTGGCAAAGGTGATGTACCAAAATAAAGAGGCGCTGATACCCCTTATAGACCAAACCATAGAGCATGTGAATTTCAAAGCCAAGACCGTAAAGGTGACGATACCTGATGGATTGCTGGATATCTATCTTGAAGCATAAACACTTAACCAAGTTATTGATTTACAATATTTAGTGAATACTATTTGATATGAGAATTGACATTATAACCGTACTACCCGAACTGCTGGAAAGCCCCTTTAGCCACTCAATTATGAAGCGGGCTAAAGACAAGGGCCTGCTGGAGGTATACGCCCATAACCTGCGGGACACCACCCCCTATAAGCAAGGACAAGTGGACGACTACCAGTTTGGCGGAGGCGCAGGTATGGTGATGATGCCGGAGCCGCTGGCAGTAGCTATAGAGTTATTACAAAAATACCGCAAGTATAACGAGATCATCTACATGACACCGGATGGCCCTTTGTTTGACCAGAAAACAGCCAACACCCTCTCATTAAAAGAAAACATAATGATCATCTGCGGGCATTACAAAGGAATTGATGACCGCATCAGGCAATTGTACGTAACCAAAGAAATATCAATTGGTGATTATGTGTTGAGCGGGGGTGAACTGGCAGCGGCGGTGGTAGTGGATGCCATAGGCAGATTATTGCCGGGTGTGCTGAACGATGAAACTTCTGCCCTTTTCGACTCCTTCCAGGATGGGTTGCTGGCGCCGCCTGTTTATACCCGCCCGGCAGAGTTCAGGGGGATGGCGGTACCCGAGATACTGCTTTGCGGTGATCCCAAGAAGATAGAAGTATGGCGCCACGAGGAATCGGTGAAGCGCACCGAAGAGCGCCGACCGGATATGCTGAGGGAGGATTAAAAGGATTACTTTATACTTTTTATTCTTTTGAGGATATCTTCTTCGCTTACAGTCTCCGCGTCCGACTTATCATAAATTGAAAGCATGTAAATAGTCTCTTCCTGTATAAGAACGTGGGTAATAACTCTTGCACCGCCGGACTTCCCTTTCCCTTTAGATGTAATTGCGATACGTATCTTGTAGCAGTCATTACCTACCGGGGTTCCTGACTTAGGATCATCCAACAATTGCTGACCTAAGAGCGTTAGGTCGCTTTTTATAGACGGGTATTTTTTATTGAGCCGCTTAAGCTCTTTCACAAAAGAATCAACGAGGATAATACTAAAGCTCATTTAATACTTCTTGAAGCGTTCTTAATTTGGCTTTACCTTTTTTGTGCAGATTTACTTGTTCAACCGCCTCATCAAGATCGGCTAGTATTTTTTTTTCCTTAGCCGTAAACTTTTTAGGCTCTACTACCTCAACAAACTCCATGTGTTTCAGCAATTCCATCAGGAAAGGCATTTTGCCCTTGTTTTTAATATTTAGAATAAGATGCTCCATATAATAGGTTCTTAATGCAAATTTATAGAAATTTGCACTCTGCATATAAATATAGTTGTTGCCAATCGATTATTTTTCAGATTTTTCGAGTTTTTATTTTTTATTCATTACTTTATCGTTACCTTTGCACACCGAAAAAATCATAAATAACATGGAAGCAGTAGCTTTTGTACACGAGCAACTTACCGGAAAGAAGGAATATCCGAAATTCAAAGCCGGTGACAACGTCACCGTTAACTATAAGATCGTAGAAGGAACTAAAGAGCGTATCCAGTCGTTCAAGGGCGATGTTTTGAAGCGCCAAGGACGTGGTTATACCGCATCTTTTACAGTTCGTAAAATGTCTGATGGTGTAGGTGTGGAGCGTTTGTTCCCTCTGTTCTCCCCAAACATTGACTCTATCGTATTGAACAAGTCCGGCCGCGTACGCCGCGCCAAGTTGTTCTATCTCCGCGAGCGTTCAGGCAAATCTGCACGTATCAAGGAAAAGAAGCAGATCCACGCAACTGCAAAGCCAAAAGCAAAAGCAGCCGCAGCAAAAGCATAAACCTATTTTTTTGAGGATAAGTAAAGGATACACTTCGGTGTATCCTTTATGTTTTTTACCCAACGAGCCCCTTCAGCAGGCTGTTCCATTGGTCTGGTGAGAGCATTTGCAGCAGCACGTCACATTCTTCCTCGTGCCCGTGGCGTACGTGGCAGGTAGCAGATAACCGCTTGCCCCTGCGCCATACGATCAGCGAGTTGGACGGCATATTGCCTTTTTCAGGCTCATTGCAGCCATGCAGGCGGATAGCGAAGGTCTCCATATCCAGGTCGGGATAATCATCGTATTCTATGGCATCTATCACCTGCCAGGCCGCACTACCCTGCCCCTGCATGCTGATACCTATCGCATCGCCTTTGCGGGCATGGCGGGATAATTGTTTGCCGTGATGATCTTTTAAGGAAAATACAAATTCAGGCAAGTTGCCGTAACGGCTCCAGTTATTTACATCCAGCAAGCGTTCCTTGGCATCTACAAAGCCATCTTCGGCATCTTCGTGTTCCCTGGCCAGGATGCCGAATTCAAGGTCTTTATCAAGGGCCTGGAGGCCGGGTACGAGGTAGTGATTATCGGTCATAAAGGGTTATTTTATTAAATATACAGAAAATTCTGTGCCAAAATAAAAACCCCGGCTACAAATCCGAAAAAAATACAGGAATGCCCCACACTAATATGCCTTGCGCAGCATATCCGCATATTGATCCGGTAGCGGACTTTGTGCTACAGCCTGTGCCGCCTTTTCCACATCATACTCAAAACGGACAAATTCTACCTTTACGGACTCTTTTGCGCCAATACTACTACCCTCATCGATGTGCAGTAATACATAGCAGCCTCTCGGATCGCCATCTTTGGGCTTGCCGACAGAGCCAATATTGATGGCATGACGGTATTGTTTGACATCCTCTGCCTCCTCTATGATCCGATGATATGGCTTGTGGGTATGCCCGAAACACATAATATCTGCATCAGCGTCTTTCATAATGCGCAGCAGGCTCTTTTCGTCCCTGTCTTCAAACAGGTATTCGTTGATGCGGCGGGGGCTGCCATGCACCAGCAGTAGATTGAGTCTATCATCGTTTAACCGGAACTCTACCCTGATGTGGGCAGGTAAGGTACGCAGGTAGGCCCTCTCTTCCGCATTTACAATTCCATTGGTATAAGCAATAGACACCTTTCCCATTGCTTTTTCTTCATCAGTTTTATAGGCGCAGCCACAATCATCGCTGGTGCGGCCAATGCCGAAATCGTAATTGCCGGCAATAGTAGGTATGCCTCTTTGCCTGATGACATTGATGACCTCGTTGGGCCAGATGTTGTAGCCCACAAGGTCGCCAAGGCAGTATATGGCATCGGGTTTCTGCATGTCTATATCGGCAAGGCAGGCTTCAATGGCGGGGAGATTGGCGTGTATGTCGCTGAATAAGGCAATTTTCATTGATCAGTTTTTATTTTAGCAGTTAGATATTTCCAGACTGGTATGGCTAGTGCCGCGCCTGCTATTGGCGCAAGAATGTATATCCATAAATGTGCCGTATGCCCCGAGGCGATGGCGGGAGCACAGGACCTGGCAGGGTTCATAGAGGCGCCACAAATTGGCCCGGCAAACATGGCCTCAAGGGCAACCACTGAGCCTATGGCCATACCCGCAAACATGCCTTGTTCCTTACTGCCATTGGCCACATTGACGATGACCAACATCAAAAAGAAGGTAAGTATCAACTCGAGAATGAAGGACTGCATTTCTGTACCCGCGGGCATTGTGGCCCCTAAAAATTCGTTGGCAGGGAAAAGAAACTTGAGGGTAAGGCTGGCAAGCAGAGCGCCTGCCAACTGGCTAACGATATAGCCAGGTAGTTGTTTTACCCGAAAACGCCCCGCAATGGTAAAGGCAATACTGACGGCAGGATTGAGGTGAGCGCCCGATATATTGCCCAGGCTATAGATCATGCTCATGACTATTAGGCCAAATGTAATAGCTACGCCAACGTGTGTAACTGCGCCACCCGATTGCTGGTCGATAATGACCGCTCCGGTGCCACAAAAAACGAGGGCAAATGTGCCTATGAACTCTGCTATGTAATTTCTCATAAAATAATGATCAGCAGCAGCCTCCACCAGGTGTGCAACAAGCTGATTGCGTGGTTAACTCAGTCATGGATACTTTCTTTTTAGCAGGTATTCCACAGGCATCCTGCGCCAGGCAAGCTGTTTGTTTTGCTGTCAGCAGAAAGTCTTTACCGTCAAAATCAAGGCCAAACTTGCCGATCGTGCCTTGCTGGTATTCTACCTCTATATCCAGATCATCGCTGCCTAATATCTTTTGCGACAGATCCAGGATGTGGAGGAATTTTTGCGGGGCGAGCCTGTGATCGTAGTCGCCTGCTTCCCACAACTGGAAGTTAGCAACAGTTTCCCTGCGCTCAGTGCCACCGCAATCAATAAAGTGCTTGGTAACCAACCCCACTTCAGTAACATGGAAGTGAACGGGCAAATAGGTGTTATCGGGTAGTTTAAAATTTATTGCCGATACTTCTGCCAGATTTTGTTTCAATTCTGCTATTTTCATGTTCGCGTTTTTTAGTTAATCATAATCAGATCCAATAGGCCAATTCGCTGGCCTCGTGTGTAAACTCTTGAATTTTCTTTTTCACCTCGTCGCGCACCTGCCTTGTGCGTTGCAGTATTTCTTCCTGCGTTCCTGTAAATTGTGACGGATCAGCGAAAGACCAGTTTATCCTTTTAGTAGTACCCGGGAATATAGGACATCGTTCGGCACTAGCCGCGTCACATACCGTTATTACCGCCTGGTAGGTTTTTCCCTGCCTGAACAGGCTAAACACATCTTTTGTCTCATTTTTGCTGATGTCTATGCCAATTTCCTGCATCACCTTCACCACATTAGCATTGAGTTTGCCGGGCTCAATACCCGCACTTTCTGCATCAAAGCTATCTGCTCCTAATTGTTTCAAAAAAGCCTCAGCCATTTGGCTTCGGGCTGAATTGTGGATGCAAACGAATAATATTTTGTGTTTAATAGCCATCATAAAATCGGTTTCTTTCAATCTGTTTATTGCAATATTACGTTAATCCATATCAAAAAAAATCAGCAGCATTTACTATCGCTGACAATCACTTCGGTAAAAAACTCATTAAAAAACTGTTGGTATTGCTTCCATACTTTGGGATTGATGCAATAACACACACTTGTACCTTCTACAGTACCCTGGATGATGCCTGCGTTTTTAAGTTCCTTCAGGTGCTGAGAGATTGTAGGCTGTGCGAGTCCTAATTCATCTACCAGGTCGCCACAGATACAGGCATTGGTCTTTACCAACTGCTGCAGAATGGCTATACGCGCAGGATGCCCGATGGCTTTAGCCATATTAGCCAGCTCATTTTGCTTTTTGGTAAACAGATCTGTTTTAGTTGCGCCCATTAATTGCAATATTACGATTGATAGGCGAAACTAACAAAAAAATTATCTAAGAATGACCTGTCGCGTTTATTTATCCTTATCCACCTTAAAATAATAATGGGTACGGCGGGAAAAACCACCGTAGATAATGGAGATGGTAAAGGAGTTGCCGGTAAGATCGGTGCCACCACTGTTGTTGTAATTCTCAAAATTATACTTTGCCTGCAAGCCGAGATAGCTGAGACTTTCGGTTTGCTTTGTTTCCACATGCCGGCCGTTCCAGATGCTCCCGTTATTCCTATAACGATGCGTAAGATAGTACCTATACCCTGCCCCTATATTCAGGTTTAAGGAATTAACAGACTTTTGCGGACCATTGTTGCTGTTATTATTGTTGTTACTATTATTATCGGCAAAGGCGTCGAAGCCGGAATAGGCAATTCCTGCAAGTAAATCGATTTCATGCTTCTTATTGCGGTATAGCTCATAGGCTCCGTCAAGGCCTATATAGCCGCCAAAGAAATAGTTACTGGCGTATTGTAAGCCATCCACCTGCACAAAATAATAATTGGCCGACTTCAAAAATCGGAAATTGATATTAACATCCACTGTCAGTTTATCTGTCTTGCCCCCCAGTAAAAAACCTAAGTAAGGGTGCGCCCCCAGCATGGAAAGATTACCCTGCGGCATCCACACGCCACCGATAAGGCCTAAAGAGGTACCTGAAAAATGCCTGCTCCGGCGATCATACGCCCGCCACGCCTTTTGCAGCCGGGTATTATTGTATACGGGCTTGTCCAGTTCGGCCATCATCGTCTCGGATGGTTGGTGCAGATACCGTACCAAAAACTGCTCTTCGGGCGTGAGGCCAGGCTTATTGATCAGGCTCCCGGCGACATCGGCAATGAATGCAAAATAGGCATCGTAATCCTTTTTGGAGTCTTGGTACCTGCCCAAAGTAGTGGTGCCATTGAGCACATTGTGGTAAGTCACGAGGTATGCTATAATGTATTGTTCAAAATAATCACCATCAGTGCCAGGTCCATCATCGCCTTTTTTCAACTCTTCTTTGAAAGATCGGTCTTTTACTTGCAGTAGTATGCGGAGCGGAAGACTGATATAGCTGGAACCAAAACGATCTTCGCAGTAACTGACCATAGCGCTTACTGTGTCCATCTTATTATCCCTGTACAAGCCGGGAGCCAGGCAAGCGATATTATAATTTACATCGTACTTGTCCGGGGCATGCCTGGTCATCATCTGCTCAATAGCGCTATTACTTTTTTGGGCAAAAGAACTGATAGCGAACACGCACAAAAAGGTGAGGATAGTTACTTTTTTCATAATTGGAATTGCAATTTAGTGAGAAAGTGGAAATTAGTAAAATTCTAAAGCTCGTATTCCCTTTGCACAGCAGGGGCAAATATTACTTTAACGTATCGTTTCCCTACACGTTTTAATATATCAGGCCTTTCATGTAGGTTTGTAATAAAGAGCGTAATAGTAATGGCACAAGATAATAAGATACAAAAATCGTTTCTAACTCTTAGAAACGAGGTGTCCGATATTATAAGTATAGAAGACTACAACAAAGAATTAGATGCGGCAGAAGCTGAATTTGAAAATGGTCATTACATTACTCACGAGGAAATGATAAAGAAGATAAGGCAACCCAATACTCAGTTTTAAAAGCGAAAACTCCCCAATCCCCCATTATCCCTACTTTTGTACAAAAGAATACAATGAGTTTACAAGACAAACTATTTAAAATGAAAAACGATAAAGCAGAAAAGAACCTGAAGGAAGGGCAGGATTTCCTGGCAGAGAATAAGAAAAAGGCGGGTGTAACAGAGCTACCCAGCGGCCTTCAATACGAAATAATGACCGAGGGTACAGGCGCCAAGCCATCGGCACGCAATACGGTTACCTGCCACTACCATGGCACATTGATCAATGGCACAATATTCGACAGTTCCGTGCAGCGTGGCAAACCGGCCAGCTTTCCGCTGAGCCAGGTGATCAAGGGCTGGACCGAGGGCGTGCAACTGATGCCACAGGGCAGCAAATGGCGTTTCTTTATACCGCCAAGCCTGGGCTACGGCGACAGGCAGGTAGGCCCAACCATTGGACCGAACAGCACTTTAATATTTGAAGTGGAGCTGATAGATATTGACTAGTCGCATTTAAGAAATAGGTGGGAAAGTCCGGCAGCGCTGCCGGACTTTTTTGTTGGTACAAAAGGAGTAACTTTAGGTAACTACTAAGTACAAACATCTTTAACTTTTTTACAACCTGTTTTAACACTTTTCTAATATCTTCAGGCAATAATTTTGAGGTACAATTACAAACTAAAAAAAATCGGAACAGCTATGAGATCATCATCGTTTTCTGTCATTGCTACAGCCGCACTGACATCTGTACTGACGCTTTACGCAGTATCACATTTCCAGCCAACTCCTCATTTCAATGCAGCAAGTACACCCGTCAACTCCAAAGGGAGTTATACGGCTTACGACAACAACGCAGCAGCACCTATAGGCGCAGTAAATTTTGAGAGTGCGGCAGCTTCTTCGATCAAAGCAGTGGTGCATATTAAAACAGCCACGGGAGCACGGCTTGTTACTGACCGTGGGATGGGCGATATGTTCAGCCAGCTATTCGGGCCAAGACAATATATCATGCCTGCGCAAACGGGCTCAGGTTCTGGTGTTGTCATTTCTGCTGATGGCTATATCGTGACCAATAACCATGTAGTGGCAGATGCCACCGAAGTGACCGTAACATTTAACGACCGCTATACCACCAAGGCCAAGGTAGTGGCTACAGACCCGGCTACTGATATAGCAGTGCTGAAGGTAGACGGCGAAAAGAACATCCCCTTTATGGACTTTGCGAACTCAGACGATGTAAAGGTAGGCCAATGGGTGCTGGCAGTGGGCTACCCGCTGAACTTGGATGCGACTGTAACAGCAGGCATAGTGAGCGCCAAAGGCCGCTCGCTGGGTGTAAACAAGGCACAATCGCTTTCTGCCATCGAGTCATTTATACAGACAGATGCGGCAGTGAACCCCGGCAACAGTGGTGGTGCATTGGTGAATACCGCCGGGCAGCTCATCGGCATTAACTCGGCTATAGCATCGCCCACAGGGTCTTACGCAGGCTACTCTTATGCCATACCTGCCAATATAGTGCGCAAGGCAGTGAACGACCTGATGAAGTATGGCACCGTGCAGCGTGCCTACATGGGCATACAGTACATAGATGGCTCCAATGTATCACAGGAAGAAGGCGCATCGTTGGGGTTGGATAAAACAGCAGGCGTATACGTGGTAAGTGTTGTGCCTAATAGTGGAGCCGCCAAGGCAGGCATCAAAAAGGGTGACTTCATTGCGCAGATCAATGGTGTGGCGGTAAATTCTCAACCCGAATTACAAGGGCAGATAGCCCGCTACCAGCCCGGCGATAATGTGAACATCGTGTATACCCGTGAGGGCAAAACCCTGAATGCCAACATACAACTCACTAACCTGAACGGCACCACTGATATACTGAAAACAGAGAGCAGCGCCAAACTGCTGGGAGCTACCTTCCGCCCGGTAAACGACCAGGAGAAGCGTAGCTACAGCATACAATATGGCCTGGTAGTGACCAGCGAAGGTACAGGCACACTGGCACAGAAAACACCGATCAAAAAAGGCTTTGTGATCACAAGTATCAATAATGCAGCCATAAGTACCGTCAATGACCTGCAACAGGCACTGGCAAGCAACAGTGAATTACAGATAGCAGGCTTCTATCCCGGTTATCCCGGTATACATTACTACTCGTTCAATAATGCGAATGGGGTATCGGAGTAATTAGCTTATTTGATGATTAGCTGATTAGCTAATGCACTTATAATTTCAGAAGGCCAAAAGTCGTGGGGACTTTTGGCCTTCTGATTGTTGCTACTGATCAACTCATTTTGGATAATTAGCTTATTACCTGATCAGCTAATAAGCTAATCACTTTTGCACAGTTGCTTCAGCGAAAAACTTGTGGAAGTATGGTATGGTCTCAATGCCTTTGTAGTAGTTGAAGATGTCGTACTTCTCATCAGGAGAATGAATGTTATCGTTATCCAGGCCGAAGCCGAGGAGTACGGTTTTGAGGCCGAGCGTCTTCTCGAACAGCGCTACGATAGGTATGCTGCCACCACCACGCGTAGGAATAGGATCCTTGCCGAAAGTAGTTTGTATAGCCTTTGCTGCTGCCTTGTAAGCAACAGAATCAATAGGCGTAACAACTGCCTCGCCGCCATGATGGGCTGTCACTTTTACAGTCACATAGCCGGGAGCTATGCTTTCGAAATGCTTTTTAAACATATCCGATATTTCACCCGAAACCTGGTTGGGCACGAGGCGCATAGAGATCTTTGCATTGGCCTTTGATGGCAGTACAGTCTTTGCGCCCTCGCCTATGTAGCCACCCCATATACCATTCACTTCCAGCGTAGGGCGTATGCCGGTGCGCTCTAAAGTAGTATAACCTTTTTCGCCCCACTCGCTTTTAACGCCCAGTTCTTTCTTGTATTCATCCAGATTGAAGGGCGCTGAGTTGATCGCCTTGCGCTCGGCATCTGTGAGCTCTTGCACCTTGTCATAAAAGCCGGGAATGGTGATGTGGTTGTTCTCATCATGCAGGCTGGCGATCATCTGGCATAGGATAGTGGCCGGATTGGCTACCGCGCCGCCATAAACACCGCTGTGCAGGTCGCGGTTAGGGCCTGTCACTTCCACCTCCATGTAGGCAAGGCCACGCAGGCCGCTCTCTATGGACGGATGCTCCATGCTGATCATAGAGGTATCTGAAACCAGCACTATGTCTGCCTTCAGCTTTGTCTTATTGTCTTCGAGGAATTTACCGAGGTTGCTTGAGCCTACCTCTTCCTCCCCCTCTATCATCACCTTCACATTGCAGGGCAGTGTATTGGTCTTCGCCATTACTTCCAGCGCCTTGATGTGCATGAACATCTGTCCTTTATCATCACAGGCGCCACGGGCATATATCTTGCCATCGCGGATCTGCGGATCGAACGGGCCGCTGGTCCATAAATTGATGGGATCGGCGGGCTGCACATCGTAGTGGCCATACACCAACACAGTGGGCAACTTGGGGTCTATTATCTTTTCGCCATACACTATAGGGTGGCCTGCCGTGGGGCATACCTCTGCGCTATCGCAACCGGCTTTGAGCATGTGTTCCTTCACGGCCTCTGCACATTTGGCTACATCGCCCTTATACTTGCTGTCGGCACTTACTGATGGTATGCGCAGCAACTCCAGCAACTCCTCCAGGAAACGGTCTTTATTCTCAGCTTGATAATCTTTCCAGGCTTGCATTATGTTTATGTTTTAGGGCTCAAATGTAAGGGTTAGGCAGTAGAAAGTATATAGTCGAAAGTAGAAAGTCTGTTCCGGGATATATTATTTGAACGAATTAGCGCTATGAGGCAGATACCATTTCGTTTTGAATGTATATTTTTATAACTTTGAAAGTATAAATATACCCCCATGAGTAAACAACTGTTTCTCGTTCTTGCAATGATCAGCGTGGCCATACATGCCCACGCGCAGCAACTACACTGCGGCCAGGCCACTGCCCGCCAGCGCCTGCTGAAGACCCACCCGGAAATACTGAAAACCGAACAGGACTTTAATGAACAAGTGCGCAAAGGCATGAAGAACATAGACCTGGGCAAAACTGCCCGCACCACCAGTATTGACGAATCGGGCAATAAGAATTTTTGGTACGATATACCTGTAGTAGTGCATGTGATACATGACTATGGTAGTGAATACGTGCCCGACAATTCAATATTGTCCGACCTTGCAAGTTGGAACGTATATTATGCAAAGCAGAACGCCGATACATCAGAGGTATATACCCACTGCCCGAATTTCGTTCCTTATATAGGCAACCCACACATACGCCTGCACCTGGCTACTATCGACCCAAATGGTAATCACACAAAGGGTATCACCCGTCGCAGATCTTATCTTACTTATACAGGCGATGAGCAGGCCAAATATGACGACTGGCCGTCTGATAAGTATGTAAATATTTGGCTGGTGAACAATATGAGCAGAGTGCACCACTTTGATGATGCCTATACTCACCTACCAACTGATGTGGCAAGCATTCCGTATTACGATGGCACCTTATGCCTCTACGAATATGCGGGTTCATATAAAACAATTAACCACGAGCTGGGTCATTTTTTTAACTTGTATCACACATGGGGGTTATCAGACAGTGCAGCTGTAGCTTGTGGCGATGATGAAGTTGATGACACGCCGCCAACTAAGGGTCATCTTTTTTCGGGATGTACCTATTCCTTACCAAGCAGTAATTCAAACAGCATCTATGATACTGCATGCGCTGAAAACTATTACAAAATATATTTAGATATCCACGGCAATGACTCATTAGTCAACTATCCCGACACCGCGAACACCCAAAATATAATGGATTTCACTTTTTGCGATCGAATGTTCACGAAAGGACAAGTCGAGCGCATGCATGCTTCGCTGAACAGCAGTATCGCTAACCGCAACAACCTATGGTCGATCAGCAATCTGCGATCTACAGGCATCATCAATACAGACGATTCTTTTATGGTAGCTCCCGACATGCTACCCATCGCTGAATTTTCGGTAGGCAATACGCAAGGTACGGTCATCACTCGTTTTCCTGTGCAGTATTTCACCTGCCCGCCATCAGGGAGTCATCCGCTGGGATTGACTTTTAGAAATGAAAGCTGGAACGATACTATCACTTCTGTGGAGTGGAATTTCAGCAACGAAGCTGCAATTCCTTCGTCAGCGGCCTATAGCCTCACAAACAAATTTTCAGAACCGGGATGGGTAAGTATCGGGCTTGCTGCAACCGGTAACAATACAGGCACTACTCTAATTTCATCGCAGGCTGTTTTTGTGGCCGATTCCTTAGGCATACCGGCCGATGGGTATTATGAAGAGTTCAGCGGGGTGACTGCTGCAAAGTGGCCGACCTTTAACTACTACAATAATGAGTTTAAGTGGCAACCTTCAAGCGCAGGTGTATATGACAACAACAGCATGGAATATGTGGGGTACGACAACAGGATAGTACCGGCTACGAACACCTACCCCACTACCGGCATGCCCGCCGGCGACTTTGATGATATGTTCAGCATACCTATGGACCTGTCGGGCTTTACCGGTGATTGCAGCCTCAACTATATGTACTCGGGGGCTACCCGCTCGTCTAATCCGCTGGACTGGAACGACACACTGGAGATCGATTACTCTACAGACCGATCAGATAGCTGGGTGAACCTGGCTATGCTGGGCACCAGGGATATAGATAATAAGGGTGCGTTTGGCGTCCCTTATACCCCGTTTTCTCCCGGCGACTGGGCCTACAGGGGCATCAATATACCTGTAGCCGCACGAACCGATTATACCATCTTTCGCTTCAGGTACAGGCCGGGTATTGGTGTTGGGCCTGATTCCACTACGGTTACGGGCTCCTACAGCAGCGGCAACAACTTCTATATAGACCGCATCAACTTCAGCCCATGGCCTGCAAGTGTAAGCAATGTGCAACCGGGTAATGCAGATGTAGCAGTAGTCCCTAACCCCACCAATGGTGATGCCTATGTGGCCCTAAAGGGTGCAAACAATACAACTGCCTACATTGTGGTTACTGATATTACAGGGAGAGTGGTATATACCATAAGCGAAGTTGTAAACAGTAATGACGCACGCATATTGATACCCCAAACGGCTATTGCAGTAAAGGGATTATACATAGTACGGATCGCAACCGGCAATACTGTGGCCACACAAAAGCTGGTGGTGGAATAAACCAGCAAACAGGAAACCCAATAGTGGGCTTTCCTGTTTGCTACATTATAGTTTGGTCTTTACTACATTTTGCAATCGGTGCCGGTAAGGTCTGCTACGCGGTTCTCCTGGCGCTCTGCTTTGCGCATTTTACGCGCCGTCCTTCTGTATACCCTGTGTGACACCAGTTTATAGTCATTCTTAGTGGCAGGGTAAAAACCCGTGTATTCTGACTCCTGCTCTACTGCAATATTTGCCTGCAGGCTGAGCGTGGAATCGGGACATGCGGTGGTTGTGCCATCGGGATCGCTTACTGTAACCTTGTAGGTTTGAGGTTTGGACACCATATCTTTATTGGTACGCAATAAGATGGGTGTGGACGCCTTAGGGTCTGTAAGAGAAGCATACTCGGATGCCAGCGGGCGTTTGTGCATTTTGCGGCGGTGGTAGTATACATATGTATTGGTAGTGGTCGTATTAGACGCATCGGCGGTCACTGACACCTCCTTGGTGGTATTGCCTGATAATGTGACCGGCACATTAAAGCAAGGCGCCTGCGATTGCGCGAAACAAGATGTCGTCGAAAATGCTATTGCAACAAATAATATCGGTTTCATGGCTTTGAGATTTAGGTCAATATTTAGTTCGATTACGGGTGTTAAAAATATAGTGCCACAGATTGATGATAAAAGTTAAAAGAAGCACCGGTTGTTATTAGAATGCTGTTATTTCTCTTTGGCGTAACAACAAAGTATCACATGGCAAAATGTTGTTTTACATAATAAAATGACTATTTTTACTTATTCTTAAAATCACTCAATACGGGTATATGAACCAGATCATAAAAGATGCACGCTCGCTCGCAATAGCAATCCTATGTTTCTTTTCCACTACAGCCATTGCTCAAAATATAAGCTCTGAGCCGGCAGAAGGTGGCGGGGCGTACCCATACGGGCGCAATGATGCAGGTAATCCTTGCATATCACCTGCCCAATACAAGGCTATAGAGCGGCGTGTAGCTGATAACATACAACTACTGAAACTGAACCCGCATAATGAGCAACGCACTACTACCACTTTATTCAGCTGGCCGCTGCGAGAGGCTGCCGGCTTTACAGATTGCAGTTACTACTTCATTACCAATTATGTAGATCAGGACGCAACTACCGGCATTAAAGACTACAACTGTGGCACAGTGACTTATGATGGCCACCGTGGCACCGATATTGCCACAGGCCCCTACCCTTTCTACAAAATGGATAATAACCAGGTAGACGTTATTGCGGCGGCTCCCGGTACTATCATAGACAAGTCGGACGGATACTTTGACCGCAACTGCGTTATGAATACCGACACAGCCAACTACATCATCATTCAACATGCCGATGGGTCGCTGGCGCTGTACTGGCATATGAAGAAATACTCTCTTACCAGCAAGATCGTAGGGCAAACAGTAGCTGTTGGCGAATTCCTGGGTGTGGTAGGCAGCTCGGGCGATGCTACAGGCCCGCACCTGCACTTTGAGGTATGGGCCAATACATTGAGCAGTTCTTTGAATGACCCTTATGCAGGCACCTGCAACCTGCTTAACTCAACGACCTGGTGGACAACACAAAAGCCATATACCGAGCCGGCAGTACTTAAAGCGCAGGTGAACCTAATAGCCCCTGTACTGCCAGCATGCCCTACTACCGAAACCCCTAACCAGGATACTTGTTTTAACCCCGGCGCATCGGTGCGCTTTTACTTCTTTCTCAGAAATGAGACTATTGGTGATACGGCACATTTGCGCATTATTAACCCTGATGGCTCTACCTTCTATACCTGGACCCACAACAGCACAACAGATTACATTGCGTCTTACTGGTATTGGGTACGCACGTTGCCTTCCTTCACAGGCGTGTACACGTTCGAAACGATCTACAACGGAATTACTTGTTCCACGAACTTTGCAGTGAACTGCGGCACGCTGGGCGCAACATCAGTAACAGAGCTTTCTCAGATAACAGTATACCCCAACCCTGCAAACAATACCCTGAACCTGGAGATGAAGAATATTGATAACGGCACCTACCAGGTAACGCTGAAAAACGTTGTAGGGCAACCGGTAATGACCCGAGATGCGGCAGTTGCCGATAACGCACTTCAGCAAACCTTTTCTATAGCTACGCTGCCTAATGGCATTTACTTCCTCACAATAGAATCGGGCAATACGAGGATAGTGAGGAAGATAGTGAAGCAGAACTAGAGGTTATCCATGGGCTTAATGGGTATCCATATTTCTTCCTCCGAATCGGGGTCTTCGTTGCGGTATTTTTCGCTGAGCACCTCGAAATGCGGACGATGATCTAAGGCATAACCGGATGCCGGCAGCCATGTGCCGAAGATGTACTGAAACATACGCGCCCCATCACTCGCTGTGCCTTTGTAATGGAATACAGCATACATGCCGCCCGGCAGGGTAAATGCCTCCATGCCGGCAGGGATAGCATCATGGTTGGAGACCTCGGCGACGGCCCATTTCTCAAATTCGTTACCAGGGTCAAAATCGGCGAAATAAAGCTCATGGTCATATACCTGCATGGAGATCAGGTCATTGTTCACATTGTTGGTGATCTCGCTACGGTGGGGCATAAATGTTCTCCAGAGCTCGAGCGTGCGGTTATTGAGCAGGCTCATGCGCAGGTGGATGCCCACCAGTTTCTTTTCCTCTAATGTTGTTATTGTTGGCTGCATGGTTTAACTGATGTCTATATTGTATTTATCTAAAAGGCCGCTGATACCTACCAGCGAGAATTTCGCCTTCCTGATCTTGTTTTTATCGGGGTCGATGGAGTAACTATAAGAATTGCGAAAGTCTGCCTTTTCGAGGGTAGTGTTATCGAAGGTGGCGTTGGCGAGGTCGCAGTTATCGAAGATGGCTTCGGTGAGGTCGCAGGCTGTGAAGTCAACCTCCTGGAGTATGGTGTTTTTGAAAGTGGTCTTCTTCAGTATCTTCTGGTAAAAGGAGGAATGGGCCAGCGAGCAATTTTCGAAGCGCACCCCGAAACCAAACTTATTGCACTCATCCATGCGCAGGCCCAGCATCTTGCAATCCCTGAATTGCACATCCCTGAGCACTGTTTTCTGCATTTTTGCGAGGCTAAGGTTGCAGCCTGTAAACACGCAGTCGAAGAATTTAATGTCGGAGAGATCGGTGTTTGAAAAATCGCAGCCGGAGAAGGTGCAGCACTCGTACTCCCCCATCTTCAATGGGATGGTGGTGAAGTCAAACCGCTCTATTGTTTCGTCTTTTATATAAGCTTGTTCCATTGGCTTTATTCAACAATTCATTTTACAAAATTACAAGATAAAATCACCACCACATAGGCACACAGAAAAACATAGGCAATAATTGAGAACATGTACGGCATGTGTTGTGTAAAGACCATATGGTACCTGAGAGCGATGATTAGGCAGGTTAACCATTACCATTCAGGCTGCTCCTTATTTGAACCGGAGCATCAGAAAAGGTTCGGTATGCTCCGTGAAACCGTATTTGCGATATACGGGCTCACCTTCGGATGAAGCGTGCAGCTCAAGGCGGCTGAGGCCTGCCTCTTTGCCATAGGCAATAAGCTGCTCTAATATCTGCGAGCAGATGCCCCGCTTGCGATATGTGGGCATGGTGTACATATTGAGTACATAACCCAACCGGCCATCGGGCCAGTCGAAATGGCCGGGCTGCTCGCGGATCACCATCGCGCCCACACCTACCGCCTTGTCGCCTGCCCAGGCCATCCAGCCCACTAATGCTTCTGAAGGTATGGCCTTACTGTAATACTGCTGTAAACTGGCGGCCAGTGCATCTATCTTTTCCTGCGGCTGCGCTCCTTTCAATGATGTAAGGAACTCGAGCCGCAGGGCTATGAGCTGGGGTATATGATCGGTATTGATGCGTTTGTAGGTGAGTTCTGTCATCCCGGATTCTATTGTTATTTAAAAAACATCCCTTACCCCTTCGCCATTGCACAGATCCACGCTCCAAGGGGGAATTTCCAACACGAGTACTACTCATTTACCCAAACGGGGAAATCGTTCGACTTATTGTTGTTGGTAATAGCTGTCTTTTCACCAGTCGCTATATTCACCATCAGTATCTGTGACGGGGCATAATCTCGTGGGCGACTGCTGCATAGTATGTAGTTGGGGTCAGCGGTCCAGGAGGGCATGTCGGTGTCGGGTATTATTTTTTGGGTGCCTGAGGCGAGGTCTATGACCATTATGCCTTTAGCATCCATGGGGCTGGTGCCTTTGTACACTTTAAAGGCGAGTTTTTTGCCATCGGTCGAGATAGCAGGCCACTTGGCTGAATAGTCGTGCGCGCGCAGGTGTGTGAGCTGCTGTTCTTTGCCGGTCTTTATGTCTTTGCTATGCACTTCGTAATCTCGGGTGAAGAGGAGTTTGCGGCCATCGGAATACCAGTATGGGTGGCGTGCATTGGCGACCAACATGCGCTTATTATTGCCATTGCTGTCCATAACCCATATCTCCTGCTTAGTATCGTGGTAATATTCATAGGCTATCCATTTGCCGTTCGGGCTCCATTTGGGGTTACATATCCCCGAATTAGCAATCAGTGTTTTGGCTGCTCCACCTTTGATGTTGATGACTTGTATGTCATAGCTCTGACCGGTGCCGACGCGCTGAATATATACTACCCTGTTGCGGAAGTTGCTACTGAAGTCAATGTCTTTATCGCCGTCAGTGATAGTGGTCACGTCTGAGCCATCGCTATTGCTAAGGCACAATTGATCATTACCAACTTTGGAAAAGGAACTATATAGGATCTTTCCTTTGGGCGCATGTTGCGCGTGGGCTACTATGCAGAGCAGGCAGGCAATGAGCGTAATATGTAATGCTCGTATCATTAGAAAAATATATAGTAGTGCTTTAGTAAAAACATAGTTCTTAATGTTTAACTGGTATAACCAGAACTCTTAATTGTAAATTTACGTCTTACTTGTTTCGAAAAAAAATAATAACTTACCATCAAATTGCAGTTAACAGACCCTTATGAGCAACAATACTCCTGATAAACATTTCCGCTACATGGATTCGGCAAGGGGTATTGCTGCCTTAATGGTTTGCGTGATGCACTTTTACGAGCACAAATATATAGGCCGACCGATAAATGACTACCTGTCTATACTGTTTAACGGGCGAGACGCAGTCTCTTTTTTCTTTGTATTGAGCGGCTTTGTACTTTCTTACAAACACATAGTGCTGAACAAGCCGCTGGACATCAAACAATTTTATGTGAGCCGGTTCTTCCGTCTTTGGCCAGCATTCTTTATCATACTTATTGTAGATTGTGTGTACGCGTTTTATTATAACGGATCGCTGACACCACACAAACTCAGTGATATTTTCATTTCAAATAATGATGGTTTTTGGGAAGAAGCGTACCTTATAAAATTTCACAACAACTATTATGGCCCCGGCTGGACATTGACAATAGAAATGTGCGCATCGTTCCTGCTGCCTTTTTATATTTTAATAGCTAAGAAAAATAAGTTGCTAATACCCCTGCTGATCGGGATCTTTTATGTGGCGCTAGACGAGAACTTCTATTTCTCTATTCACTTTTTGCTCGGCATCCTTATTGCATGCTATTATACCCAGATCAATGTGACCACATTCAAAGAAAAAAAGTGGTTCAAATTCAGGTACCTGATCATCCTATTTGCCATAGCCATCTGGCCGATACGTTACTACCAGAAGCTATCCCATTTCGGATGGACATACCTATATCTTGAAGACTTTTTAAACATCAATGCATTCCATTATACAGCGATCTCCTCAGCCGTATTCCTGGTAATCATGATCTATAACAAAAGGGTACAGAAATTCCTGCAGAACAAGGTATTGGTGTACATGGGTACTTTGTCATACGCCATATACCTGGTTCACCCTTTCTGCATCAGTATGATCTACAACATGCTGGAGAAAAATATCCCAACCAAAAACCCAAATATTGTTGTGACATCTATGATCATTGGCTATATGATCATTACGGTGCTGCTGGCAATGGTATTGCACTATGGTGTAGAACGGCCTTTTATGAAAATAGGCAAAAGGGTTATCAGTAAAATGAAACCATCGATAATTATAGTGGACCCGGCTGAAGAAGTTGCGTAAAAGGTGGCTTCTACTTCCAGTTGCTTGCTTTTTCATTTTTTTAGCAATTCACTAACCCGCCACGGCAAGGTTTTTACTACAGGAGCAGTAACTAAAATGAGTTACTATGAAAACGATCATCTCCATACTATTTATTGCTATTGGTTGCTTTATTTCTCAGACAACATCGGCCAGCATTTTCAACCATCGCCATCATAACAAAAACATTTATCACGAAGCCTATGCCGACCATAGGGATATAAAGTACCGTCACGAAAGCTCGTATACAGAACGCAGAAAAGACAAGTATAATACGGATCATTCACCCAAACAATACAGGGCTTACCAGTACGACCGCCAATAAACGAGCAGCATTCACTGAACAAAAACATATTTTTCATGAAAGAGATATTGATCATTTGCCTTATTGGGGCAATAGCGGGATGGATAGCAGGTGCGATAGTGAATTATGACAGCCCAGGCATATTAATAGATATTCTGATCGGTATAGTTGGCGGTTATATTGGGTACAGATTGTTTGGTACCAAACTTAACATTACAGACAACGTATGGATCAATGATATCATCACATCAACTGCAGGGGCTACCCTACTTGCTGTGATCATCAAAGTAATCAGGAGAGCGGCCAGCCACGATTATAGCCACCGGCACACCGGATAAATACCCATCATACATGCCACTCCTGCTTCCACCTCATCAGGATATAGTCTTCAAGCTGGGGTATGGCATTGCCGGGATTGGCTGTATTATATGCGCCATGCTGGTAACCCGCATCGCGTGAAGGGGTAAGTAGCTTTCGTTCGCGAATATGATGAAGGCTACAGTATTGCGTTACCTGGTTCCATACATGCCTCCAGAATGCTTCTGTTACCCCGCGGGTGAGGTATACGTTTTTGATGGTGGGATGCTGCTGAAGGAGCTTTACAACATTGACGAATTGGAAATCATCGAAATTCCAGGCTATAGCCTGATCATCGCCGCCTGTAAGTATTTTTACCTGCTCCTTGTTCTCGGGGTCAGCATCATCTATACCACTGATGAGGTCTGTGATCGCGATCCTATTGCCGTGGCAAAATTCCTTCCATTCTGTAGGGGTGGCATTTATCAAAGATGGCGCACCGCAGAGGCGGGGCAGCACATCCCAAAAACTGGTTTTATCTGTGCGGCCATAAAACCATTCGGCGGCATTGGTTTCCGGCCATTGGGGGATAAACGTACCTACAATAAGGGTTGTTGGCTCGAAATCGAGCCGGTCCAGGTTGAGATAACTTTTGAATTTATGGTCGCAAGGCATAATTGTATTCCCGGGACGTCACTTTTCCAACAAATGCAGTAATAAGATCACCAGGGACCGCAAATTTACGTTTTTCCCTGTTGAGTGTATGTAGTCAAACTAAAGTGGACTTATTGTTAGATAGTGTTTCTTGATTTTTTAAAGTTAAAAAAGTTTTTTTTATTTTCAGGTGATAGGGGTTAATTTCTGTAATAGATACCTGC
>CAIRES010000039.1 GCA_903877645.1 uncultured Bacteroidota bacterium
CCGAACTGAATCCGGCCGAAAAACTGTGGCGCTACTTCAAAGACAGACTTGCCAATGAAGTTTTCAAAACACTCGACGATCT
Organism: uncultured Bacteroidota bacterium; assembly: GCA_903877645.1. Classification (GTDB taxonomy): domain Bacteria; phylum Bacteroidota; class Bacteroidia; order Chitinophagales; family Chitinophagaceae; genus Nemorincola. Next base: position 83 of record CAIRES010000039.1, read on the forward strand.
TTCCCTGCGCTGATCGCAAATTATTGTTGATCTGAAAAGTGAAACCATAAAATCTATAACATCCTATGACTATTACCTTGAAAATTACTTTGCCGTCTTTTAATGTCTAATTGGTATTATGCGGCACTAAATAATTTATAACTAAATGAAAATGAATTATTTATAAACAAATTAACTGCGACGATACCTCTTATAGCCCCGCGATTAACTGTTTATGATATTTTTGTTATAGTTAGATGTATGTCTATACATGTAGAAAAGAATCCTCAAAAATGAGGAATTCCACAGAAAGTCATATTAACCAAGGGTTTATAAAGAAGGTCACTTGCTGCCCTTGGTTCGGATGAGCTTATATAGCTTGATAGCGCTCATTAGGAGGATAATGAACAGGAGCAAGCCCAGTAACCCCCAAACCGGGCTGAGGCTTTGCTTTACTACAGCCAGCATTACTATTGCGATCAGGAATACAGTAGCTATCTCATTCCATATCCTCAATTGTGTGGATGAGTATTTAAATATCCCGGCAGACTGTTGTTTGTAAAGACAATGCAGAGTAAAGTGATAAGCATATAAGCCCACAACAAAACAAAGCTTTATTGCAAGCCAGGTGGGCAGCGAATCCATCATATACCACATCCACGGGCCAAAGATAAGGGTGAACACCGCCGATGGCCAGGTAATGCCCAGCCACAGCCTGCGGATCATGATCGTGAACTGCTTTTGCAAGATCGTTTTTTCAGGCTCCGGCTTTTCGCGGGCTTCGGTGTTGTAGATGAACAGGCGCACAATGTAAAACATGCCACTAAACCAGGTGACAATGAAAATGATATGCAGCGCCTTTACGTAGTTATACATCTTATGCTTCGTTGATCAGTTGGGCCATGGCTTCGATCCATACGGGGCGTGTATCCATGCATGGGATATAAGTAAAAGATTCGCCGCCGGCGTTCATGAAATTCTCTTTTTCACGCAGGGCGATCTCTTCGAGTGTTTCCAGACAGTCACTGACGAACGATGGGCAAATAACAGCCAGTTTTTTGATCCCTTCTTTTGGCAATTCATCCATACGCAGGGTAGTGGAGGGTTTCAGCCATTCTGAGCGGCCCAGCTTCGACTGGAAGGATACACTGTGTTGGGTCTTGGGTATGTTGAGTTGTTGTGTTACTAATTGTGTGGTTACAAAGCATTGGTGCCTGTAGCACTGCGCGTGGGCTGGTGAGGCCACCGAGCAGCAGTCGGGGCTTTGCAGGCAGTGTGTTTTCGTTACATCGCTTTTAAGGATATGCCGCTCAGGGATGCTGTGATAGCTGAAGAGGTAATGCGTATCGGCATCCATACACGGGCGTATGCTGTCGGCCAGGGCATTGATGAATGCGGGGTGGTTATAAAAAGCCGGTACAAATTTGATGGTAAATGGATACTTGTATTTTTTATGTATCGCCTTGGCATGTTCCACCGCTGTTTCGTAGCTGGACATGGCATAGTGCGGGTAGAGTGGCAGCAGCACTACTTCTGTTAGACCCGGGTTTTGAGCGAGCAGGTCGTCATAGGCTTTTTTCATAGTGGGGTTGCCATAGCGCATGGCTACCTCTATAGGGTCTGCGGTTATCTGCTGCAATGCCTCTTTCTGCTTAAAGGTAATAGACACCAGTGGCGAACCATCGGCACCCCACACGGCCCTATAAGCCTCTGCCGACTTTGGCGCACGAAACGGCGTGATGATGCCCTTTACAAGCAATGCACGTACTATATAAGGTGAATCGATCACACGGGCGTCCATCAGAAATTCGTTGAGGTAACTTCTCACGTCTTTTACTTCAGTAGAATCGGGCGAGCCGAGGTTCATTAATATGATCCCCCGTTTTTTCTGATCAGGCATTTTTTGGCTTTAGATTATGCATCAATGAAATGCAAAGAAAAGAACTTAATAGCAAGGATGGTACGGGTAGTTGAAAATGACTGGATAATGACAGAAAACGTAACTTTGAAAAAAGCGACCTTGTGCCTGCTATTTTAATAAAAGCAACAACAGCAAAAGTCTTAAACTGCTTGCAGAGATCGCGATAGTATTAGGTATGAGTGTAGTAAACCCACTCCATCTACAAGACCAGGATAATCACCTTGGTGTATTGATGAACGAGAAAAACAGGTAGGAGAGTAAGCCGTAAAGCAATATTCAGGCTTTTAGAACGATGAACTCATCACCTTTTTAAGTATTTTTACAACATGGGTATACGTAATATTTTATGCATAGCAGTAGTGTCTCTATTTACAACAGTAAGCGCGCAGGCAAAGAAGCCATGTACGAGAAAGCATAAGGCCGATCTGCGGCTATTGACTGCATATACCCAGCATGTTCCTTACCAGGACATTCATTTTATATTGGTATGGCAACAAAAGCAATATCCCGAAACTTTCTTTTGGCGCGGGGAAAATGGCTGGCTGCCTTGCAAGATGGAAAAGGCGCATAAGGATAACGCAGGAAAGGCCTACGTTTCAGAAAATATTTCAGCCGGCGATATACACAAGGGTGATACATTAATGCTTACGCCGGTAGCTGGTGGCCGCTTTCCTATGCCCGAAGAGATACCTATGAGTATGAAAAACACCTTGTTCTATAAGTTTGGTGGCAGTAAATGGATGTCTTTCTTTGTGAAAAAGGTAGCTAAGTAGCAAATTTGGCGGCGTAATCAACAGCCTATTGCTATATTTGAATTAAGTTCCTGTTATGTGTTAACGCAGGAATGTGTAAATTTGCCGTTTAAATTAAACCAAAGCAAAGGGTATCAATGGCGATATTAGGTAATCTGATAGCTCGTTCCTTACAAGTCCGCAAACAATTCAACTTACCGGTTGCAAGTCCGATCACGTACCAGCGGCACACCTTGCGCCACCTGCTGGACAGGGGACAGTACACGGCGTTTGGTAAGCACTACGGGTTTGGCGACATACTCAGCAAAGAGATAGATTTTTTAAAGGCTTTTCGGGAACAGGTACCTGTGTGTACTTATACCGAGATGCACGACCAATGGTGGCACCGCTGCCAGGAAGGGGAAGAGAATGTAACGTGGCCGGGCAAGGTGAAGTATTTTGCTCTTAGCTCGGGTACATCAGAGTCGGCAAGCAAGCATATACCCGTAACACAGGATATGATCAAGTCCATAAAGAAGGTTGGTTTCAAGCAGCTGTACAGCATGGCCAACTTCAAAATAAAGCCGGTGGCTTTTGAGAAAGGGATACTGATGCTGGGCGGCACTACATCACTTTTTGAAAAGGGCGAATACTATGAAGGCGATATGAGTGGTATCAGCGCCAAGAATATGCCCCGCTGGATGTCGTCTTTATTATACAAACCCGGCAAGAAAATATCGAAGCGCCATAAGTGGGAAGACCGCATAAAACTGATCGTTGAGAAAGCCACGCAGTGGGATGTGGGTACTATATGCGGCGTGCCGGCATGGGTGCAGATAGTGCTGGAGCGTGTCATTAAACATTATGGCGTAAAGAACATACATGAAATATGGCCCAACCTGAGCGTGTACATACACGGCGGGGTGTCTATGGAGCCATACCGGGAAAGCTTTAAAAAGCTGTGGGGCAAGCCTGTTACTTTTATAGAAACCTACATGGCATCCGAAGGTTCCTTCGGCTTCCAGGCGCGGCCTGATGCAGGCATCAAGCTGGTGCTGAATGCGGGTATCTTCTTTGAGTTCATACCGTTTACATCAGATAATTTTGATGAAGATGGTAATCCTAAGCCAGACCCGCAAACCTACATTATCAATGAAGTTCAGGAAGGGGTAGAGTATGCCGTAGTATTAAGTACTTGCTCTGGTGCATGGAGGTATATCATAGGTGATGTCATCCGGTTTACCAATGCCAAAGAGTATGAGATAGCCATTGTGGGCCGAACCAAGCAATTCCTAAGCTTATGTGGTGAGCATTTGTCGGTAGACAATATGAACAAGGCAATAGAAACAGTATCAAAGAAACTGAACATAACTATCCGTGAATTTGCCGTAGCCGGCCTGAAGCACGATAATCTGTTTGCCCACCAATGGTATATAGGGTGTGATAAAGAAGATGTGGATGCACAGCAGGTTAAGGAACTGCTGGATGCTACTCTTTCGCAATTGAATGACGACTATGAAGTAGAGCGTACATCGGCGCTAAAGGAAGTATTTGTAAAAATAATACCGAACAGTGTATTCATAGATTACCTGCGAGCCAAAGGCAAAGAGGGGGCAATGAGTAAATTTCCGAGGGTGATGAAGGGTGCGCAGTTGCAGGACTGGGAGCAGTACCTGCAAAAGAATAAGGTGGCGGTGCTTTCGTAGTTACGTGTTACCCATTTCTACCACATAGGCACATAGAGCACATAGTCAGGAGTAATCAAAATCTATGTGTACTCAAAGAAGCTAAGTGAAGACCATATAGCCTATGTGATCTATGTGCCTATGTGGTGGTCATTTCTCGTTGATAAATCAAACACTTTTTGTGTCGCACATCTCCCAAACCGCATTATCTTTACGTAGAATACACACACACACACATGAACAAAAAAATTCTCATCACAGGGGCTACATCGGGTTTTGGAAAGGCCATTGCTTTACGTTTTGCGAAAGAGGGATATGACGTCTGTATCACAGGCAGAAGAGAAGAAAGGCTGGCAGTAGTAAAGCAGGAACTGGAACAACATGGAGGCAAGGTGATCACATTGGCGTTTGATGTACGCGATAAGGCACAGGTAAAAGCTGCGATAGATGAACTTAAGACGCAAGTGCAACGCATAGATATTCTTGTGAATAATGCCGGGCTTGCAGCGGGTATGGCGACCATTGACGAAGGTGATACCGATGATTGGGATACAATGATAGATACCAACCTGAAGGGCCTGCTGTATGTGACCAGGCAGATAGCCCCCATGATGCGCGAGCAGGCAGGCGGGCACATCATCAATATAGGATCTACAGCGGGTAAGGTGGTGTATAAGAATGGGAATGTGTATTGTGCTACCAAGTTTGCAGTAGATGCGCTGAACCAGGCCATGCGCATAGACCTGCTGCCCTACGGCATAAAGGTAACAGCAATACACCCAGGCATGGCAGAAACTGAATTTTCGCTCGTGCGTTTTAAAGGCGACGAAGCCCGTGCAAAGAATGTATATGCCGAGATCAACCCGCTACAGGCAGGCGATATAGCAGATATAGCCTGGTATTGTGCATCATTGCCACCGCATGTTTGCATCAACGATCTCACCGTTACCTGTCTTACCCAGGCCAATAGTGTTTATTCAATAAAGGAAGCAGAAAGAGTGAAGAAGTAAATGCCTCTTTATTAGTATTTTTGTATAAATAGATTGCTATGGATAGCCCTTCGATAAAGGATATAAGAAAAGTAGTAAAAAGGAACATAGATATTGCGGATGATAAAACCGTGAAAATGATCTACGCTATGTTGGAGGTAGAACAAAACGAAGACGAATTAACCGATACTGCTTTCCTTGCAGAAATGGATAAACGTGCAAAAGAGTATGAAGCGGGTACTGCAAAAACCTTTACACTTGAGGAGATGGAGCATAATGCCCGCAAAGCATATAAAGCCCGAAAGAAATGAGTAAGTATACATTGGTTTTTCATCATCAAACTGCCGCTGATTACGATGATGGATATGCCTGGTATGAAGATCGGCAAAAAGGCTTGGGTGATACGTTTCTTATTGCGATAAATGAAAAAGTGAAACAAGTTTGTGATAATCCTGAATTATTTAGTGAAAAATCAAAACGTGGATTCTTTGAAGCGGTTCTAAAAGACTTTCCCTACACTGTTGTATACAAGATATACAAAAAGGAAAAAATAATACTCATTACGTCCATACATCATCAGAAGAAACATCCCAAAAGTAAGTACCGTAAATAAATAGCAATAACCTGGTGCATTTTATGTTTACAGCAACAACACATATAAGAGTACGGTACGGGGAAACAGACCAGATGGGCTATCTGTACTATGGCAATTATGCTTTGTATTATGAGGTAGGGCGTGCGGAGGCTATCAGGGAACTGGGATTTACTTATCGCCAACTGGAGGAAATGGGCATTATGATGCCGGTGGCAGAATTAAACGCGCAATACCTGAGGCCGGCCTTGTATGACGATCTGATAACGGTAAAGACGATACTCAAAGAAATGCCTGTGGGTCCTAAGATTCAATTTCATTCAGAGCTGTATAATGAGCAGGGGATGTTGCTGAACAAGGGTGTGACAACACTCGTATTCTTTGACCCCGCCACAAAAAAGAAGACCAATATGCCACAAGAATTACACACTCGGTTAGCGCCGTTTTTTAATGATAACAATGGGTAACATAGCCGCTGCAATTATAACAATAGGAGACGAACTGCTGATAGGGCAGGTGATAGACACCAACTCGGCATGGATAGCACAACAACTCAATAAAATGGGCATTGATGTGTTGCGCCGCGTAGCAGTTGGCGATAGCAAGGCAGAGATCATCACTGCGCTGGATGAGGAATTAGCAAAAGCATCGCTGGTTATTGTCACAGGTGGCCTTGGTCCTACTGCCGACGATATTACCAAACCGCTGCTCAATGAATATTTCGGAGGCAAAATGATGGTCAATGAGCAGGTGCTGGCACACCTGAAAGAAATGATGATCAGGCGCAACAGGCCTGTACTGGAGCGCAATATGAAGCAGGCTGAAGTACCTGATGTATGCACCGTATTATTCAATAAAATGGGTAGCGCACCGGGTATGTGGTTTGAGAAAGATGATAAGGTCATCATCTCCCTGCCTGGTGTGCCGTTCGAGATGGTTTCCATCATGGAAGATGAGGCATTGCCCAGGCTTAAAGAAAGATTTACCAGCGACGCATTGCTGCATCGTTCTATCATTACTGCGGGTGAAGGGGAGAGTTATATTGCTGAAAAGATAAAAGATCTGGAAGAGGCGTTGCCACAGCACATCAGGCTGGCATACTTGCCCGGTGCGGGTATGGTGCGCCTGCGGCTCACCGGCCGTTGCAAGGATATTACAATGCTCGACTCGGAACTAAGCACCGCTCAGGCAGCCATTGCAGCAAGGATAGAACATATTGTTGTGGCGCTCGAAGATATTCCGTTGGAGCATGTATTAGCTAATTGGTTCAGGGAACAACATAAAACACTTGGCCTTGCCGAAAGTTGCACTGGCGGAAATGTGGCCCATCACCTCACGCAAATAAAGGGTGCATCTGAATATTTTAAAGGCGGCATTGTAAGCTACAGCAATGAGATAAAGGAACAGGTGCTGGGTGTGGCTACGGCAACTATAGACCAGTATGGCGCTATAAGCGAAGAAACAGTAACAGAAATGGCGAAAGGCGCCATCAAGGTATTGGATACTGATTATTCATTTGCCGTGACCGGTATATTGGATGCCGATGGCGCCCTTTATGGCGTACCATCAGGCACAGTATGGATGGCTGTGGCCGATAAGCAGCATGTGGTTACAAAGAAATTCTACTTTCCTTTTGATCGCCTGCGCAATAAAGACATGGCTACCTCTATGGGTATGCTTATGATATGGAAGTTCATTAATAACAGGTCTTAAAGACTGCCTTTATACTATGTCCGATAGCAAGCTTATTTTTCTCGTCGGTATGCCCGCTGCCGGGAAAACTTACTGGGGCGAGAAGATTGCGCACAAGTATAAATTGCAATTTCTTGACCTGGACAGATATGTTGCCACGCAGGAACGGGCGAGTATTCCCGCTCTATTTGCCCAATACGGCGAAAAGGGCTTTCGTGAACGTGAGAATAAACATCTTGCCCGCTTTATAGAAACTGTTGCAGAAGATACGATCATAGCATCAGGCGGAGGTACACCGTGCTTTCTTGAGAATATGCAGCTCATGAAAAATGCAGGTACTGTCATTTTTCTTGATACAGAAATGCCCGCGCTGCTACAGCGGATAACAGACGATACAGAAGTTCGACCGCTGCTGAATAAAAGGGCCGACCTGGGCGGTTATTTAAAAGACCTGCTGGGCAAGCGGAAGCCTTTTTATGAGCAGGCCCATCATATTTTACATACAAAAGACATTTCCCTCACTACCTTTGATCAAATTATCTCCGTATGTATAAACGGGCACTGACCGCAGGCGCTATGTTCGCCGCGCTCGCCGTGATCCTTGGCGCTTTTGGCGCACACGCGCTTAAGGAAAAATTAGCAGTCGATCAACTGGCTGTATTTGAAACAGGTGTGCGCTACCAGTTTTATCACAGCTTTGCTTTGTTGATAACGGGTGTTGTGTTTCCCGCATTCCCGGCAAAGAGTCTGCGACTGGCTGCTACATTTTTTATTGCGGGTATCGTGTTATTCAGCGGATCGCTTTATGCCATGAGTCTGTTGAGTATCACTGGCGCAAGCCTCGGCCCGGTTGGTATTTTTACACCCATAGGTGGCCTTTTTTTCATTATGGGATGGATGGCATTCTTTTTAGGAGTGATGAAAAAGCAATAATAGAGTAATGCCCGCAAAGCCCATATATTGTATCAGTGGCCTTGGTGCTGATCACACCATTTTCCGGAACCTCTCTGTAAATAATTATGAGTTGATACCTGTGCATTGGGTGCCTTTTAATAAACAAGACAACGTATGCAGTTATGCGCAAAAGGTATCGGCGCAGATCAAAGAAGAACACCCAATAATATTAGGGTTATCATTTGGCGGTATGCTGGCAGTGGAAATAGCCAAAGTTCGCGCTACAGACAAGGTAATACTGGTATCCAGCGCCAAGAGCAGGGATGAACTGGGTGAGCCTCCCGGGCTTTTGAAGTGGGTGATCAAAAGTGGGCTATTGCCTGCAAGCTTTCTTACGATACCCAATAAAGTAATACTTGATAGGTTTGGCGCAACATCTGGAGAGGAGCAGAAATTGATCAGTGGCATTATGCGCAGGTCTGATGGGCATTTTATGAAATGGGCGTTAAAATCTCGGCTCACCTGGAACAATGCTGTGATTCCCAAGAACATAACACACATCCATGGCACAGCCGACAAAATAATCCCTCCGGATAATGTACATCCGGATCATTGGATAGACGGCGGTTCGCATATTATGGTTTATGATCGGGCAGTGGAGATCAGTAAAATAATTGCGGACACGCTGCAATGATTTTGTAAATTTACAGTGTAACTTTCCTTCATGATCCTCTGCAAATACATAGACACCCCCGTAGGTAAAATGCGCATCGCCGCTACCGATGAAGGTATCTGCCTGTTCGATTTTCAGTACAGGAAGAGTATTGATGCTATTGTAAACAGGGTAGAAACAGTGCTGAGTGATAGGTTTGAAGAAGGCGAGCATCCACACTTTGCCAAGCTGGAATTGCAGATGGTAGAATACTTCAATGGCACGCGGCAGAAGTTTGACCTGCCATTGCATTTGGTCGGTACTTCGTTTCAGAAAGGTGTGTGGGAGGGCCTGTTACAAATACCTTATGCCGAAACAAGGTCTTACAAACAACAATCTATATTCCTGGGCAATGAAAAAGCTATAAGGGCAGTAGCAAGCGCTAATGGAGAAAATGGTATTGCTATTATTGTGCCTTGCCACAGGGTCATTGGGACAAACGGCAGCCTCGTCGGTTATGGCGGTGGCTTGCAGCGAAAAAAATGGCTGCTGGAGCATGAGCGCAAGCACTCTGGTAAGACGGGGCAGGGTGAGTTGTTTTAAAACAAACTAAGCTGATCGCTCGCAGGTTTCGGTGGTTTAGCCTTACCCATCACGGTGCGCCCGCCGTACTTCCATGAATCTCTTCTTTCTCGCTCTATAAGCTGCTCGAAATTATTGTTGGGCTCAAAATTTTGCTCCAGTTGTTTTGATGCTTTGGCTAAGCCTTTTATCGCTTCATTTTTGTCGCTGTTGCCAAGCTTCGCGCGTTGCACTGCTACTTCCAGAGTTTTTATAGTCTCGTCATACACATGCGTAGGCACAGGGAATGGATGGCCGTCCTTGCCGCCATGGGCAAACGAGAATCTTGCAGGATCTTCAAATCTTGATGGTGTGCCATGTATCACCTCACTCACGAGTACCAGGGATTGTAGTGTTCTTGGCCCCAACCCTTGTAGTAGCAGCAGCGACTCCATATCCAGGTGTTCCTTTTCATAGGCTACTGCCAGCACACTGCCCAGGCGTTTCAGGTCTACGTCTTTTGCGCGGACATCGTGGTGCGATGGCATTATTAACTTCTTTATTTCTGGTAGCAATTTCTCCGGTCCTTGTTGTGCCAGTTGCAGTATACCTGTGCGTGTGGTATCAGCCAGTTTATCTGTGATGTTGATGATCTGACCTTGATTCGCGCCATAGATAAAAGTATGTGGCTCCTCTACAAAAGAGGCAACGGTAGGGGAGTGCCAGTGATACCTGCGTGCCATACCGGTAGCATCGTTCATGCCCTGCTGTACCACAGCCCACTCGCCATCACTGGTGAGTATAAAAGAATGTAGATACAACTGAAAGCCATCCTGTATGGCGGTATTATCCACCTTGGCTGATAGCTTGCTGCTGCGCACCAGCAGGTCACCATTAAGGCCCGTATGCTCGGCTATACGCATCAGCTCGGCAGGTGTTTCTTTGGAGTATTTGCCCTTGCCTCCGCAAATGTATATACCCAGGTCCTTTGATCGCTCATTAACAGACCGCTTCAATGCACCCATTACCGATGTGGTAATGCCCGATGAATGCCAGTCCATACCCAGCACGCACCCAAGTGCCTGGAACCAGAACGGGTCACTCAGGCGTTGCAGTACAGCCCCCCTGCCGTACTCCATGGCTATAGCTTCCACAATTGCCACACCCAATTTGCTCATACGCTGGTACAGCCAGGGCGGCACCTGGCCATAGTGTAACGGCATATCTGCATACGAGCGGCTCATACTATGCAATTTACGAATAATGGTGCAGGTTTTGGGTCATATGCTACCCACACATACCTACAAATTCATAGTTGAATAACATCCTGCTGTAGATATAAGCTATAGATACCTTATATGATGATATAGTTACTCTAACCTTTTCAGTTTTTTACTACATTTGCCCCTCACAATACATCAAACACAAAAAATATCTTCTTATATGGCTTATGACGTAATTGTAGTGGGCAGCGGCCCCGGTGGATATGTGGCGGCGATCCGCGCAGCTCAGTTGGGGTACAAAGTAGCAATCGTAGAAAAAGAGAACCTCGGTGGTATCTGCCTCAACTGGGGTTGTATCCCTACCAAGGCTTTGTTGAAATCGGCCAGCGTATTTGAGAATTTCACGCACGCTGCTGATTATGGTATTACCGCCACTGATTTCAAAGTGGACTTTGGTGCGGTGATCAAGCGTAGCCGCGGTGCTGCCGACAAGATGAGCAAGGGCGTTCAGTTTCTCATGAAGAAGAACAAGATCGATGTGATCATGGGCATGGGCAAGCTCAATGCGAAAAAGGAAGTAGAAGTAACCGGTGCTGACGGCAAAGTAACTGCCGTTCAGGGCCGTCACATCATATTGGCTACAGGCGCCCGCGCCCGCCAGTTGCCCAACCTGCCTATCGATGGCAAGAAGGTAATAGGCTACCGCGAGGCAATGGTACTGCCACAGCAGCCCAAGACAATGATCGTAGTAGGCTCCGGCGCCATAGGCGTGGAGTTTGCTTATTTCTACAATAGCCTGGGCACTAAGGTCACAATCGTTGAGTTCCTGCCACGCCTTGTGCCGGTAGAAGATGAAGACGTATCTAAAGAACTGGAAAGGGCTTTCCGTAAGAAAGGCCTCACTGTAATGACTAACTCTTCTGTTGAGAAAGTTGAAGCATCAGGCGATGGCGTAAAGGCTACCGTGAAAACAGAGCAAGGTATGCAGGTGCTGGAAGCTGATGTGGTATTGAGTGCAGCAGGCATCGTTGCTAATATCGAGAACATAGGCCTCGAAGCGCTGGGTATTAAGACAGACAAAGGAAAAGTAACCGTTGATAAATATTACAACACCAATGTTGCCGGTATCTATGCCATAGGCGACATCACTCCTGGTCAGGCGCTTGCGCATGTGGCATCTAAGGGTGCTATCATTTGCGTTGAAGCTATAGCTAATAAGGAAGGCAAGTACAAGCACATGCCTGAGCCACTGGATTATGGCAACGTACCGGGCTGTACTTATTGCTCGCCTGAGATAGCAAGCGTAGGCCTTACCGAAAAGCAGGCAAAGGATGCAGGCTACGAAATTAAAGTAGGCAAGTTCCCGTTCACTGCATCAGGCAAGGCGGTAGGTGTGGGGCAGACAGAAGGTTTTGTGAAGGTGATCTTCGACGCCAAGTATGGCGAATGGCTCGGTACACACAGCATTGGTTACAACGTTACAGAAACCATAGCCGAAACAGTTGTTGCCCGCAAGCTGGAAACCACATGGACAGAAGTGCTGGACAGCATACACCCGCACCCTACCATGAGCGAAGGCATCAAAGACGCTGTAGAAGCAGCGCTGGGAGAGGCGATACACTTATAGTAATGTGAGAAAAACGGCAATCTGCAAATATGCACATTGCATGTTGAATAATTTTAGAGGCTGCTTTCGGGCAGCCTTTATTGTTTGTTCAGATTGCTTTTCATAACTTTATTAAAGGAGTAACTAAAGACAAAAGTGATATGATGTCGTAGTTGATCTCAATTAATGGCCACAGAAGAAACGCAACGGAATATTGCCCGGCAACTGAAAGATATCCTTTCGCAGATGGATAGGATAATTAATGGTGCTGCCAATAAGGAGGATATGGAAAACCTGTTCAGGTATTCGGCTGAGTTCAAGATCTTTTTAAAAAGTAACACCAGTAATAGTATGATACTGGAAAGGGTAGCCTTGATACCCGATATGAGCTTTGAAAAATATAATGAAGTGTCGCTGGCTATATATTTACTGACGTTTTATGGCGGATATTTACGAGACAGAACGATCCGTAAAAAGGCATTGGCGGATATTAAGGAAGCACAGGGATATTATTCTTCGATACAGTTTTTGTATAAGAGCGAGATGGCGTGATGTAGTTGCAGTTTAGAGGTGTTTTCTCTATCCAACATATTAAACAGCCGCGTTTGGCATCACATTTTCCACATTGTCGAATTCCTCACATTACTATTACCCCTCCGCATTAATAAAAAAGCAAAAGATCTCCCCTGGTCCGTGCACACCTACTACCAGCGTCTTTTCGATATCAGCGGTGCGGCTCGGGCCGGTGGTCAGGTTCATCATAGAGGGTAGGTCGTTGCCGTACTTTTTCTTCAGCATATTGAAGGCAACATCTATGTCTGTTGCTATCTGGTCGGCGTAGGCAAAGACAATATGCACGGGGTAATACACCGGCGCAGTGCGGCCCAGGGGCTGCTTGCTGCTCAGCAGTACAGAGCCTGTGCGGGCTACCAGCATTTCGCACCCCGTTATGCAGGCATCAGCATTCTCGGTCTTAGGGTCAGCCGGCAGCAGTATATCTATCTTGTTGTTGTGAAACATTTTGAGGACACGCTCATCCGCACACAGCAATTGGTTCCATCCCCTGTTCTCATACAGTATGTTGATGTTGTTCATCAGGTCTTGCTCGCTATCGCAGAATACAAACTTACCTCCGAGCGCAATAAATGCCTGCGCAAACTGTTCTTCGGGTGCACTGCCATCATTGCTGTATAAAGGCTCATTATTTTTCTCCGCATCAGGGTAGGGCATTGGCAAGGGCTGTTCCCCCAGTCCTTTACGGATACGGCTCAAAATATTCTCTCGTGCTTTAGATGTTTTGAATGTCTGCATTGCTGAGTCAAAAGTAAAAGTAAAACCCCAAAAAAACTACAAAAGCAAAAAGCGATGAATTTATCATCGCTTTTTGCTTTTATCGTATACTCCCGTTCAGGAGTTAGGTTTCTTATGTGTTCGGGTTCACTGCACTCTCAGGCACCAGGGGCTCGTCTTCTGCGGCTATGGGATCTTCGTAAGTGCGCTTGCCCAGCAGGCGTTCCATATCGTCTTTGAAGAGTACTTCACGTTTCAGCAATTCTTCTGCTATCATCTTCACAGAGTCCGTTTTATCTTGCAGCAGTTGCTTTACACGCTGGTAGGCACCGTCTACCAGTTTGCGTACCTCATCATCTATGATCTTGCCGGTCTCTTCGCTATATGGCTTGGAGAAGCTGCTTTCGCTCTGCGGGTCGTAGAACGAGATGTTACCCACTTTCTCACTCATGCCGTACATAGATACCATGGCGTACGCCAGGCGGGTTACATGCTGCAGGTCGCTCAGTGCTCCTGTGGATATTTTGCCGAATACCAGCTCTTCTACCGCCCTGCCACCTAATGACATACACATATCGTCCAGCAGGTGATCCGTAGTGCGTATATATACTTCCTTAGGCAGGTACTGTGCATAGCCGAGAGCAGCTACTCCGCGAGGTACAATGGTCACCTTCACCAATGGATGCGCATGTTCCAGGAACCAGCCTGATACAGCATGCCCGGCCTCGTGATACGCAATGATGCGTTTCTCCTCCGGCATAATGATCTTGTTCTTCTTTTCGAGGCCGCCTATTACACGGTCTATAGCATCATTAAAGTCGCTCATATCTACCTCGCTCTTGCCTTTACGGGCAGCTATGAGGGCGGCTTCGTTACAAATGTTGGCTATATCGGCTCCGGCAAAACCGGGGGTTTGTACCGCCAGTTTTTTAATGTCGAGGTCTTTAGAACGCTTAATGGGCTTCAGGTGCACGTCAAATATCTTCTCCCTGCCTTTTACATCGGGTATATCTATAGATATCTGGCGATCGAAGCGGCCGGGGCGCAGCAGGGCTGTATCCAGCACATCAGGGCGGTTGGTAGCTGCAAGCACTATGATGCCGCTGTCGCCACTGAACCCATCCATTTCCACGAGCAACTGGTTCAGGGTATTCTCCCTTTCATCATTGCTCATCACCACATTCTTGCCACGTGCACGGCCTATGGCGTCTATTTCATCAATGAATACGATACATGGCGCCTTCTCACGAGCCTGCTTGAAGAGGTCACGCACACGGCTCGCACCCACTCCTACGAAGAGCTCCACAAAATCAGAGCCCGACATAGAGAAGAACGGTACCTGCGCCTCACCTGCCATAGCCTTCGCCAGCAGGGTTTTACCCGTGCCCGGAGGGCCTACAAGCAATGCACCCTTAGGTATCTTGCCACCAAGGGCAGTGTATTTTTTAGGATTTTTGAGGAAGTCTACTATTTCCATCACTTCCACCTTAGCTTCATCAAGACCGGCCACATCGTTGAAGGTGATATTGACACGTGTGCCTTTTTCAAACAACTGTGCTTTTGACTTGCCTATGTTGAAGATGCCACCTGCGCCACCTGCGCCACCGCCACCGCCCATCTTCCTTACCAGCAGGAACCACATAGCGATCACCAGCAATACCGGTAAAAGGAATGTAGAGAGCATTTTTGCGAGGAAATCGCCTTGTTGTTTGTAATCCGGGGTAATGCGCGCTGTTTCGGGCAGTGTCTTTTCTGCGTCCTGTAGGTCTTTATTGAACTGGTCTACCGTGCCGATCTCAAATGAGTAGGCCGGGTTTTTGTCGTTACTGATCAGCGACTTGCTGGCAGGCTGTGTGCCGGCTGCTCCTGGCTTCAGGTACACATCTGCGTGGTCGTTGTTGATAATGACCACCTTTGTTACCTCTCCCTTCAGCAGGTTGTCTTTAAAATCCTGAAAAGTATGCTCTGTGGTTGCACCGCCAAAGTTGCCACCTACCAACTGCGCCCCCAGTACTGCCAGCGTGATGATGCCATATATCCAGTATATGTTGAACTTAGGGCCTTTGCGTGGTGTGGGGTTCTCATTGCCCGGCTTCGGTACCGGTTGCTGTTCGTTATCTTCCATCTTATCGTTATCTCCTGCGTTATGGTGATGATTAATGCTTCAATTAAAACTCTGTGCGGGGTGCATCTTCCCAAAGGCTTTCCAGGTTATAAAACTCCCTGTGCTCATGCTGAAAAATATGCACTACTATGTTCACATAGTCTACAAGTGTCCAGTGGTCGCCATGCTCTATGTGGTATGGCCTTTCATCGCAGTCGTCTTCCACAAGTTCCTTTATGCTTTGGGCTATAGCCTTTATCTGCACATTTGATCTTGCTTCGCAAAGGATAAAAAAATCGGCCACGGCTTCATCTATCTTTTTGAGATCAAGCGAAACAATGTTTTCTCCTTTCTTTTCCTGTATGGCGTTGATGATAGATTTAAATAGCTTGCTATTTTTGCTCAGGCGGGTTGGCGCTTTCTTCCGTTCCTGTAATCCACTGATTATTTTCTCCAAATTATTGTTTGCTTAGTTTTGTTGGTAATACCTTTACAACTTATCAAAATTATAATACTTTTCTCATTTTACCATATGCCTTTTCACGATCAGCCTATAATAGAACTTGATATAGCAGATAGCACCAATAACTATGCCATGCAGCTTATAGATGCCGATAAGGCACAGCATGGCCTGACAATTACCGCCCACAGCCAGACGGGGGGCAAGGGGCAGCGCGGCAAAACGTGGACGGACGCCCCCGGGCAGAGCCTTTCCATGAGTATTATTGCCATGCCCACACTGCCCATTCACGACCAATTCAGCTTCAATGCCGCTGTAGCTGTGGCAATTGCTAATGTTTTGAGAAAATTATATGACAATACGCCAATACATATCAAGTGGCCCAATGATATAATAGTCAATGACAAAAAGGCAGGGGGCATCCTCATCGAGAATGTGCTCCGTGGCAGCCGCTGGATGTATGCCATCATTGGCCTTGGCCTCAACGTAAAGCAGGCCGGTTTCCCGCCGGAGTTGCCCTTTGCCACCTCCTTATTCGCCGCTACCGGGCAGGACGGCGACATGGCCATTATCAGGGATAAGATAAGGGGGGGCATAATGGCGCATATTGATGCCCTTGTACCCGCCGAAAGCAATATGAAGCTATACAATGATGCACTATACAAGCGCGGCCAAAAACAGCAATTCAGCGACAATCGGGGTAAATGGACGGCAACCATTATTGGGGTATTGCCAAACGGAGCCATAGAACTGCAACACGAGGATGGAAAAATGGCATCCTACTACCATGGGCAGATCATGTGGGAATGGGAATGATTTTGATGAACATTGGTTTGAATCTATACATGCTCGACATGAATACGTAGGTGTCATGGTGAGCCCCGTCGAACCATGGCGCCGTTAAGTGCCGCGCGTTAATTCCTATGGGCAATAAATTTATCGATAGGTCGGAATGACTTCTTATCTTTAGATAAACTACCATCATGGACTTTGGTAAAATTCCCGAAAACGAACTCGAACAAATAGACTTCACCCTGCCACCTGATCCCGCAGGCAATAAGGAGGTACTGTAGAAGGTCACAATAATGTATCGAATCACAAAACACACTATATCTATTTTATAAAAGCCGCCATAGTTAAAAAGTGTTGGAGCGTATTTCTTTCCTTCCGACCTTTGTGCCATCAAAAGGGCATCTTCTCCCCCCCCCACGATCTTGATTCTCCCCCTCATCTCAGAACAGGTGTTCGCACAAAACATAGTAATGCAATTCTGCTTATTCTATAATTCTGTAAATTCTGATTCAGACAAGAAAATGGAAGATAAATTAACCTTTTGCAGCAATTTCCTGTAGTTTACTTTGGCATTTGTTTACCCTAATATGCTGCAAAACAATGCGTGAAATTCGTGTATTCGTTTTAAATCCCTACCCGAACGCAATCTGTCTAGTCCTGAAAAAAGTTTACACTTAAAAAGTGTAACAAATGGAAAAGCTAAGTAAAGATCAGGGCCGGAAAGGTCAAAAAGGCAGTCGTGGGCCACGTCACGATATTTCATTCATACGTTTTATTGCCCGGGAATA
>CAIRES010000040.1 GCA_903877645.1 uncultured Bacteroidota bacterium
GATGACTTTAAACAAAAGAAAGAGCAGGTATCTATTACAGAAATTAACCCCTATCACCTGAAAATAAAAAAAACTTTTTTAACTTTAAAAAATCAAGAAACACTATCTAACAATAAGTCCACTTTAGTTTGACTACATACACAGCCGCAAAAAATAGTATTGTCATTTAGTAAATTTCAGGGGCAGTATATTAAGTCTTACCCGTTTCATCAGTCGCAGACAGTGACGGAAACAGCCGATGAAATAACGGTTGAGTTATTCATTAAGATAACTCATGACTTTATGATGGAGCTTTTATCTTATGGCGAAGACATTAAAGTACGCGAGCCTAAAATACTCATTGATGAAATGGTAGCCATACATAAGAGTGCTGTAAAAGTATTGCTAGGAAAATAAAGTTAACAAACGTGCTTAAAAACAACTAATCATATCATCATATTTATACGATGTTATTCAGGTACAACAATGAAAATACAATCATAATGGTTAAACACATCCTTTCCAAATCGACATTTATGTATGGCTGCCAATGCCCAAAACGGCTGTATATGCACAAATTCAAACGGGACCTTAGAAATCCTGAAGAAGAAGAACAAACATCAATATTTGCAGCAGGAACTAATATTGGATTGTTAGCCAGAGAACTTTTCCCAGGGGGAGTAAGTGCAGAACCACCTGATCCATTTTCATATCATATTGCAGTTGAGAAGACTGCAAAATTCATCGAACAACAACATTCTGTCATTTATGAAGCTGCATTCAATTTTGAAGGAGTATTATGCGCAATAGATGTTTTGGTTAACAAAGGTGGAAAATGGTATGCGTTTGAAGTAAAAGGTAGCACTAAAGTTAAGGAGCCATTTATATTGGATGCTTCCCTGCAACACTATGTGATAAGCAATTGTGGGGTGCCATTAGAAGATATATCCATTGTTTTCCTAAACAATCAATATATTAGAATAGGCGATCTCGAAATACAAAAATTGTTTGCCAACCAATCTATAAATGAACAAGTGGTTGCAAACAAAAATTTTGTTGCAGGGAAAATAGCAGAACTAAAACAACTACTAAAGGATAAGCAAGAACCTATTATTGATATTGGTGACCACTGCTTTAAACCTTATGAATGCGACTTCACAGGTCATTGCTGGGCAAACTTTCAGCAGGAAGTTTCTACTTCTGAAGAATACGTTAACATAGAATCAATCCAAACTTTTTTGGATGAATGGGAATACCCTTTATGCTTTTTTGACTTCGAAACAATTATGCCTGCGGTTCCCGAATTTGACCATAGTCGCCCCTACCAACAAATTCCATTTCAGTATTCCTTGCATACGCAAGACACAAAAAACAGCGAAATTAAGCACGTCGAGTTCCTAGGCGATGGTTTAACAGATCCTCGAGAAGCATTGATAATATCTTTGCTGCAACAGCTTAAAGGTCATGGTAGCATTGTAGTTTGGAATAAAACATTTGAAATGACAAGGCTCAGGGAAATCGCCAGAGACTTCCCGAAATACGCTGATGAAATCCAGCATGTTCTGGAACGTGTCGTTGATTTGATGGTTCCATTTAGACGGAAATGGTATTACCTGCCGGAATTCAATGATTCCTACTCTTTAAAGGCAGTTTTACCGGTATTGGTTCCTGAATTATCATATGGTGATTTAACTATTCAGGAAGGTGGAACTGCAAGTTTAATATATTCTCAATTAAAACTACATACACCAGAAGTGCAAAGCCAACACCGGGAACATTTATTGGAATACTGCAAATTGGATACATTAGCGATGGTAGAGATTTATAGAAAATTGACCTCAAATAAATAGATGCTATTTTATGTATAGATTAGAGAACGTTGATGCCAAATATAGATCACTATATAATAGCTGCTATGACATCGTCTATATTCGTCAGGTATGCGGTCCGCCTGCTTGGCAAACGTCTATAAAAAACAGATCGTGAATTTCTATAAAATTCCTGTAAATATACCAATCAAATAGTTTTTATATCCTCATTGTGCCGAGTGCTCTTTGCTCTCTTACCCTTAGATTTAGGGGAATTCTTGGCAATATAATTTTTCATGGTACCTGCTCCTAATCCTAATGCTTTTTCGGCTTTTAAAATAGTGCCATATTCCTTGATTGCCCATTTTCTTACTTGAATTCTAAATTGGGCATTCAGATCAAGCATAGAAAAACCACGCTGAATTTGGAACAGGCTTAACTCGTTACCAGAATTGTTATGCAGTTGTGTTTTGCTAAAAAAATCATCTTTTATATCTTTTACAATTTGCTTTTCTATATTTTCTGATAGTTTTTTAGTCTCACCATAATGTAAAATACGGTAGTTAAAATACATGCAAGCCAATTTGTCCAAATCACGAAACCCACCTTGAAATTTAGTTACATTATCTTCAAGAAATTTTTGCAAATCGGTGTTTTGTGGGGCATTTGCAAAATGTTCAAAGCCCATTGTCTTTTGAAAACTCATTTTATCCCAAGTCGCATAAAAATCTTTTATTACATTATCCTCATCACTAAAGGAAGGAAATACAATTACTAATTGGCTAATTCTATCCCAAAAATAACCTTGCAATTGGTTTTTGTCTTCACGAAGTGCTTCAATATCCATTGACGATGTAAAAACAACACGTAAGTTGGTTTTTTTACTTATTCCAAATGTTCCATCAGTAGTTGAAAGTCCTTTAAATAGTAAAAATTGTTGCTCCTCTGTAAGATTTTCGACATCTTCTACTACTATTGTTTGGTAGCTATGTTCATTGAATAAATTATCTATTTCACCCTCATTGGTAGGGAAATTTGACGAAGAAATAAACTCTAATTTTCCTAAGCATAATTCTTTATTAGCATTTGAATTTATCTGAGCAAAAGCCTGTTCAATTGCAAAGTGTTTACCCGTACCACGTGACCCAAGGACGATTAAGCAGAACTTTCCTGGATTTGCAAGAAATACTTTCAATTTATTATAAGCCAAAATCCTTTTTGTACCTCCGTTAAATGCCAATTCACTCATTTATATTGTCAATTATTTACCAAATATAGGGGGAATTATTTCACCATGTTCAAAGTGCATTCCTTTATTTTTCACATTTGCAATAGTTATTAAATACCATACAAATATGGGAAGCCAAATTCTAGAATTCTACTTAACGCATCACTTTATGCTTCAGGGTTGGGATAGAAGTATTGACAAAGCAGTGCTCTATAAAGTCTTGCCTTATGTTTCAGCCAGTAAAGAAGGCAAAAAACTTGCAATAGTAATGCCGTCATTCCTTTCTCAAAAAGGAATACGGCCGAAAGAAGAAAAGTGTTTAGTAATTGTACTCGTACAAAATCTACTAAAAACAGCTTACTGGTGTGACCACCCCAACTATTTGTTCAAAAAAGAAAAACAATCTGAATTTCAAATCATATACTAATGCACATACTAAAGATCATACATGGCTACCCACAAAATTACAATGCTGGCTCAGAAGTTTATAGCCAATCCGTTTGCAACGAACTTTCAAAACGGCATCAGGTATCCATATTTACACGAGAAGAAAACCCTTATGCACCTGATTTCGGCATCAGGTATGAAAAACAGAGAGATCAACTTGAATTATACTTTGTAAATAATCCGCAGGGCAAAGATGGATACCGGCATAAACAAATTGATGAAAATTTCGCCGCGCTCATTGAAGAATTAAAGCCGGATGTTGCTCATATCGGGCATCTCAACCACCTTTCAACCGGAATTGTGGATGAACTCAACCGATGTAAAATTCCAATCGTTTTCACTTTACATGACTTTTGGCTGATGTGTCCAAGAGGACAATTTTTAACTCGCAGCATTGGGCAAGAAAATAATTTTCAATTATGCTCAGGCCAACAAAATGCCAAATGTGCGACGGACTGCTACAAAGTATATTTCAGTGGTAAGGAAGAAAATATACAGCAGGATATTGAACAATGGAGTAATTGGGTTCACCAAAGAATGATCGAAACGAAATCTATAATTGATAAAGTGGATTTATTCATAGCCCCATCAAACTACTTACGCAATCGTTTTATCAACGATTTTTCTATTCCTGATAACAAAATTATTTATTTGGATTATGGTTTTCCAACGGAGTATTTGACACCAACCGAGCAATCAAAAAAGAAAAGGAATTTTACATTCGGCTATATCGGCACTCACATTCCGGCAAAAGGGATTAACCAACTAATTGAAGCATTTAAGCAAATAGAGGAACCGGCAACCCTAAAAATATATGGCAGGAATAATGGACAAAGTACAGATGCTTTAAAACAGATGGCTGCAACTGCTAAAAACAGAATTGAATTTGCCGGAGAATATATCAACCACAACATGGCAAATGATGTTTTCTCACAGGTTGATTGCATTGTAGTCCCATCTATTTGGGTTGAAAATTCACCACTTGTTATACATGAAGCGCAGGCTTGCAAAATTCCGGTTATAACAGCAAATTTTGGTGGAATGGCAGAATATGTTCAGCATAAAGTAAATGGGCTACTGTTTGAACACCGCGATACATATTCTTTGGCTGAACAATTGAGGTTTGCTATTAATAACCCTGATTTATTAAAGCAGTTTGGTGAAAGAGGCTACTTATTAGCCGAGAACGGAAATGTGCCGAGTATCTTTGACCATTGTAAAGAATTACTAAGCATCTACCAATCATTGATTGCTCCGAAAAGCTTCTGGAGAATCACAATTGATACCAACCCTGAAGATTGCAATTTGAAGTGCATTATGTGCGAAGAACACAGTCCTTATAGCGATTTCATACCGACACTATTCAAAGAAACAGGCGTTAAACGGAGACGAATGGAATTTAGGATTGTCGAAGATATTTTTCTACAAGCAGAAAAATTGGGGGTAAAAGAAATAATTCCATCTACAATGGGAGAACCCTTGCTCTATAAAGAGTTTGGCAAAATATTTGCCTTAGCAAAAATGAAGGATATCAAAATTAACCTTACTACAAATGGTACATTTCCAAAGAAAACTGTTGCAGAATGGGCAAAATTAATTGTACCTAACACAACCGATGTAAAGATTAGTTGGAACGGTGCAACAAAAGAAACCGCAGAGAAGGTGATGCTTGGCGTTGACTTTGATAAGGCTGTTGCCAATTTAAGAGAATTTATCAAATGTCGGGATGAATATTTTGCAAATACCGGCTATTTCTGCCGGGTAACATTTCAGTTAACGTTTATGCAAAACAATATGCACGAATTGGCTGATATGGTAAAACTGGCTGCATCGCTTGGCGTTGACAGGGTTAAAGGGCATCAGCTTTGGGCACACTTTGATGAAATAAAAAACCTTTCAATGAAAACATCAAATGACAGTATTGATCGTTGGAATTTGTATGTTCAACAGGCATACGATGCACAAGAGAAATATAGGAAGCCGAACGGGGAGAAGGTGATTTTGGAAAACATTATCCCGCTTACCTGCAATGAAAACAAAGAAGTACCGGATAATTACGAATGTCCATTCCTCAACAAAGAATTATGGATTTCTGCAACCGGAAAAATATCTCCCTGCTGCGCACCTGACAATCTAAGGAAATCATTAGGCGATTTTGGCAATATTAATGAAACAACCATAGAAGATGTATTGCAAAGTACCACCTACAGGGAACTCGCAAAAAACTATAAATCAAAACCGCTTTGTATGACATGCAATATGCGCAAGCCACATTCAAAGTAAAAGCTGAACCCTTCTTTCAAATAATTTCAAAAACAAAACAAATGAAACAGATAAAAACTATTGACCAGCTAAAAAACATAATGCCTACGGTAACAGGAATTGAAGTAGCACTGTTGTATGGCTCATTTGGTAGGCAGGAAGCAACTCCAAATTCTGACATTGATATTCAGCTTTTAGTAAACGATGATTTTAGTACAACTGCCTTTATAAATGAACTTCATTTGATTTTTGCAGATGAGATTCAATACATCATGGAGGTAACTCTGAGAAATAAAGTTGTTGTTTATTTCAGACAACAACCCAAAATTGAATTTGCTATTTGCACTAACCTTTTGGAAATTGACAGGAATTATATAGGTTCGGAAATTACAAATATTGCAGAAACAGTTCTTTATGAAAAGCAAGCAGCAAGCCATGATATTATACGTTACCTGGATCGTATAATCAAAGAGCATAAAGAAAACTGCAAGTCAACTGTAAAGATGATTGTTGATTTAACCGACAAGTTTGTGTACGAATTTGAAAGTTGTTCCTGTATGCATAGGCGAAGTGATGGTTACCAATTTTATTTTTTTTACAATATTTCCCTGCAAATTGCCATTCAATTAAATCACATTTCAAAAGGATACAGCAAGTTCAATTTCCTTCCCAAGTATTTTATTGCAAATGTTTTGACCAAAGAAGAACAAGAGATTTTCTACGATTTGAACGGTACACTTTTTTTGCCTGATGCTAACCAGCAGAAAAGGAAATTGCTTGATTTCTTTTATTCAGCTATTAAACCATTAGTTACACCAGAAAAGCTAAGTAAAATTCAAGAGTTTTGTGAATGGCTGTACAATAGAGATTTCCTTTGGAATTTCAGAGATATAAGTACGCACAATGCTAAAATAAAAAGTGGCAGAATTTTCAGAACAGCTACAATGACACTCTTTCAACATGAAAATAGATTTGATGATTTACTCAAAGAAATGAATATCAAAACTGTAATTGATTTAAGAGCAGATAAGGAAATTGACGAAAAACCATACTCAGAGCAAACCCTGACCAAATTCAAATACATAAAAGCACAGCTTGACCCGTGGAATCAGCCGGATTGGTTTAAACAAAATCATAATCAGGGGACAAATGAAGAGATTGCCTACCGCTTTTTTGCAATTGGATGCAATGATAAAATCAAACATGCATTAGAAGCAATTATTAATGAGGATAGCGGTTCGGTTGCTATCCATTGTTTTGCCGGAAAGGACAGAACCGGAATATTTATATCAATTTTACATTTGCTTGTGGGCACTCCAATGGAATTTATTTATGCTGATTATTTGGCAAGTGAAGTTGATGTAAGCCTTACCCGCTTAAACTTAGTTCTTGACATAATAAGTAATAGCGGTGGAATTGAACCTTATTTAATTTCTTGTGGAATATCTGAAAACCAAATTTCAAAACTCAAACAAAAATTATTGAACTAATGAATTGGCAAGACATAAAAGTATCGGCAGATAACACGCACTTTATATTTAACGACCAACCCATCTTAGGCAAATATTTTAGTGAGGTATTAAAATTTCATGCTCCCGGTATCGCTCCAGTAAAAGATATCACCGGAGCATACCACATTGATACTTACGGCAATCCATTATATTTTGACAGGTATCAACGGACTTTCGGGTATTACTGCAATAGGGCAGCCGTCATAAAAAATGGGAATTGGTTGCATCTGAATGAAAAGGGCGAACATGCCTATTCAAATGTATTTTCTTGGGCTGGCAATTATCAGGAAAATATTTGTACTGTTCGTGATGACAAGAACGGCTACTTTCATATTGACCTGCATGGGAATAGAATTTATTCCGAATCCCATACTTATTGTGGCGACTTTAAAGACGGCTATGCCTGTGTAAAAAAGAGTAGTGGACTATGGTGTCACATAAATATCAACGGCAACAGCCTTAATAAAATAGAATTTTTAGACTTGGGGATTTTCCATAAAAACTATGCAACAGCAATGGATAATGCCGGTTGGCATCATATTGATAAGAGCGGGATTGAATTATACAGCCAAAGGTATTTAGCTGTTGAGCCATTTTATAACGGCCTTGCTTTAGTAACAAAGTTCAATTACCAGAAAATTATAATAAATGAAAATGGCAACCAAGTATTAGAGGTATAAAGTGCTCATATAATTTCACTCCAAACTCATAGTTTCAATTTCGCCGCCACCCTATAAATTTCAATCAAATCCTCAATGATTTGGTTCGACATTTCCCCTGTCGAGCCTACAACCAAATAGCCACAGATAATTGCAAATCAATTGTTTGTGGTTTTTTGTTTTTTGAAAGGGGACGGCGTGGGGGACGATATTTGGGTATATGCCGATATAGACGCTCTCTATTCTCCAATGAGTAGCGTTTCGAATTTCAGATTTAGAATTTCTTATATCACCCCAAAGATGTACCCAAAGAATTTGCGGCTGATGCGATAAGTAGAGAACTTATGCTTGAAAACACCGATATAGGTATCGGGATATAATTCGGTAAGAGTTTTATTATTGGTAGCATCCAGATGCTTCTGATTGCGTACCAGTTGCCAGAGTTCATTTTGGTCTACATGTGTTCCATCATCAAAATAACAAATGCTCCCCCCTTCGTACAACCCAAACCGCATGCCCTCATTTAGTTTGTTTTCGAATGTCATAATCTGCTGATTTTAACTCCTATTGCAAATTTAATAACAAATCATTAAGAAATGCAGATTTTAAGCATTTTTTTTTATACACGGCAAGCTAATTGCCGTGATACACCAGATGATGGACTATGTTTTTTGCCGCTATAAACATTTGTGGCAGACCCATACCGGTGATGAAGACAATAAGCGAAAGGCTAAAACCGGCAATGGCCATATTACGGTATAGTTTTATCCATCTCAGTTTGTGAGCATTATTGTTCACCTCGCTGATCAGGTTCTCGAAAGAGTATTTTTCCACCAGTTGCTTGCGCTCTATGTCCCTGTTCAATTGCTCATATTCAGCTTTTGCCCGCTCTTGCAGCACCTTCCATGCGCGGGGATGGCTATCGGGAATAGACTCTATCAACTGCCAGTTCTTGAATTTGTCTATGCTGGCTTTAAAGAGTGCCCTGTGTTCCTGCTTGTCCAGGTTGGGCACAATGCCTTTGTCCTGCAGGTCGTTGTAGGAAAGCGTTTTATAATCGAGAAATGCCTTTAGTAAAGACATCTCGTCAATAAAAAAACCGTTTTCCGTTTGCGTGGCCATGGGTGGCAAATATACCAAACCAGCAGCCACTACAAAAGAGATATTTTTCCATTTTTATTAACAGTATATGGTTTTCAGGCGAAATACAAATCAATATGAAAAAGGTGCAAATGGCGCAAATATTGTTAGCAATGTGGGGGTAAAAAGGCTGTTTATTGGCTTGGGGTTAACTATGCTTTCAATACCTTTGCCATCCATTTCACACTCATGGATTCTTCAGTAAAGATATTTTCGGGCAACGCATCCCTTCATCTTGCGGACCAGATCGCTAAAAGCTACGGCAAAAAGCTCGGTGCGCTGCACATTCAGAAATTCAGCGACGGTGAGTTTCAGCCGGTGTATAACGAGTCTATACGGGGCGATTATGTGTTCCTGGTGCAGGCCACTTATGCCCCGTCCGACAACCTGATGGAGCTGCTGATGATGATAGACGCGGCCCGCAGGGCATCGGCAGGCTATATTACTGCGGTTATTCCCTACTTCGGCTTGGCCCGGCAAGACAGAAAAGACAAGCCCCGCGTAGCTATAGCCTCCAAGCTGGTAGCCAACCTGCTCACCACAGCGGGTGCAAACCGGGTGATGACGATGGACCTCCATGCCCCTCAAATTCAAGGTTTTTTTGATATACCCGTGGATCACCTTGATTCTTCTGCAATTTTTATCCCCTATATTGAAAAATTGAAGATAGAAAACATTATCTTTGCCGCCCCCGATGTGGGTAGTACCAATAGGGTGCGCGAAGTAGCCAAGTATTTTGAGGCCGATATGGTGATCTGCGACAAGCAGCGCAAACGTGCCAACGAGATAGCAGCTATGACCGTAATAGGTGATGTGAGTGGCAGAAATGTGGTGCTGATAGATGATATATGTGATACGGCAGGTACCCTGTGCAAAAGCGCAGCGATACTGATGGAAAGAGGCGCATTATCTGTACGTGCATTTTGCACACACCCTATTCTCAGTGGCAATGCATATGAGAACATTGAAAACTCTATGCTGGAGGAACTGGTTGTTTGCGACACCATACCACTAAAGAAGCAGAGCAGTAAAATAAAAGTAGTGCCAACCGGTGAATTGTTTTCAGTAGCTATCCGCAATACTTTTGAGAATAAATCGATAAGTTCTTTGTTCATACATAGTAACAGGAAATAATTAGCTGATGTGATGATTAGCTAATTAGCTACTGGTACTTACAAAATATTTTACAATTAGCTCATCAGCTAATCAATAAAACGACTGTTTATACAAAAAAATCCGCCCTCCGCGATCAGGAGCAACCTTTATTAAAACAATGAACCCGTGCAGTATGTTTGGTGGGTATACGCACTGCACCGGATCAACAAAAAACTAAGTAATGAAAAGTGTAAAAATTGAAGGAACAAAGAGGACCGATCTGGGCAAAAAAGCTACACGCCAGATCCGCTCTAACGAAGGAGTACCTGCTGTGATCTACGGCGGTAAAGAAACATTGCATTTCAGCGCGCCTGTTATGTCATTCCGCACACTGGTGTACACACCGGAGTTCCAGATCGCTGAGATCCTGCTGGATGGCAAAACGTACAGGACGATCATGAAAGACATCCAGTTTGATGTGGTTACAGATGCACTGAACCATATTGACTTCCTGGAGCTGGTTGAAGATCAGAAAGTGATCGCTAACCTGCCTTTGAAATTCTCCGGCCAGCCACAAGGTGTTAAAGACGGTGGCCGCCTGGAACTGAAGATGAAATCGCTTCACGTTCGTACTTATCCTAAACATCTTGCTGAGCATATCGAAGTAGATATTAACGACCTGCAATTGCATGGCAACATCCGTGTGCAAGACGTTGTAGCTCCTAACATGGAGATCCTCAACTCACCACGTATTCCTATTGCATCAGTAGTTACTACCCGTGCGCTGCGCCAGGCAGATACGGATGCAGCAGCAGCGGCAGCAGCACCAGGCGCTAAAGCAGCTGCACCCGCAGCAGCAGCGGCAGCAAAACCTGCGGCAAAGAAATAATAAGGCCTCTAAAAAAATATAATACAGAATAGCCTGCACATTGCAGGCTATTCTGTTTATTTATTGAATGAACCATTTTTTTCCCTTTTGTGAAAATACAATTCCTATTTTTAGAATGATCATGAGCAACGAATATGGTTCTTTGCAGCTCAAAATCAAAGAATGAAGCAAACCATACTCTCTATACTTTTTTCAGCTGCAACAGTATCCACATTCGCCCAAAAAGCCGACACATCTGTATCGCTTAAGGAAATACACGTAAAAGGCTTCAGGACAATAACAGGGATGGGGCACCTGAACGAAGTGCATGATAACATCATTTACTCCGGCCAGAAAAATGAGGTCATCATACTTGATAGCCTGGATGCCAATACAGCACAGGATAACCCGCGCCAGGTGTTAGGCCGGGTTCCAGGCTCCAACTACTCAGAGACGGAAGGAAATGGATTTCCGTCAAATGGTATTGGATTCAGGGGGCTAAACCCGACACAGTCCATAGAAACCAACACACGGCAGAACGGCTACAACATTGCCGGTGACATCTATGGCTATCCTGAATCCTATTACTTAACCCCTCTTGATGCTATAGACCGGATAGAAGTGATCAGGGGCGCGTCCTCTTTACAATTCGGCCCGCAGTTTGGCGGGGTTGTCAATTACATCGTAAAAAGAGGGCCGGAAGACAAGCCTTTTGAATTTACGACAGCACAGACCGGTGGCAGCTATGGCCTGATGAATTCCTTTAACTCTATTGGCGGCACCAAGGGCAAATGGAACTACTACGCCTTCGTTAAATACGAGTATGAGAACGGCGCGAGGGCTAACTCACAATTGCAGCAGGCCACAGGCTTTGCCAGGGTGGAATATACAGCGAATGACAAGTTCAAAATAGGCGTAGAGTATTCATTGCTCCGCAACCTGCTACACATGCCCGGTGGACTGGATGATGCTACATTCAACCAGGATGCCAACCAGTCTTTACGTGCCAGGAACTGGCTGATCACCCCATGGAATATAGGCGCATTGACTGCGGAGTACAAAATTTCAGCCAATACAACGCTCACCTTAAAATCTGCTGTAAATGTGAGCAAGCGCACGATAGTATGGAGAAGTGAAGATGGCGGCCCAGAAGCCCCCGACGCAATAGACCCAACAACAAATACCTATGTACCCCGCGAGGTAGAAAATGAATACTTCAAAAGCTCCACCACAGAATTGCGGTTGCTGAGCTATTATAAAATAGGCGGCAGAAGCCAGACACTGGCAGCAGGTGTGCGCTTCTTTGATGGCTGGATGAAGAGGCAGGAAGGTGGCCTGGGCTCAGTGGAAAGCGGCCCGGATTTCACCAACTATAACCCCGGTAATGCCTATGAGAACGATCTTGAATTCACTACACTAAATGTGGCACCATTTATTGAAAACACCTTCCATATTGGCAAGCGGCTGTCGGTGACCCCCGGCTTCAGATTTGAGTATATTAAGTCCACCGCCACAGGGCATGTGCTGGATAGTACAGGTAGTTACAACATTGACGTAAACGAAAGCAAGCCAAGGTACATTCCGCTGGCAGGGATAGCCTTCCAATACAAAACATCGTCTGCTACCAACATCTATGCCAATCTGACCCAGGCATACACCCCTATATCCTATTCTTTCCTGTACCCAATGGGGCTGGATGTAGATGCTAAGATAGACCCTAACCTAAAAGACATCAATGGCTATAATGCAGACCTGGGATGGAGAGGAAGAGTAAAAAAGTATCTGACGTTTGACGTAAGTGCATTCTACATGGCCCACAAGAACAACATAGCAGTGGAAACGCTTAACCCAAACACTACCCCAACCTACTTTGAAACAAATGTAGGTGACGCAGTGCACATAGGCGTTGAATCTTACATTGAGCTTAACATCGTGAAACTGTTTACTCACAGTACCCGGTATGGTACACTTTCTGTTTTCAATTCCTTTGCTTATGACGATGCCAAATATATAAACGGCTTGTATAATGGTTATACCGCAGAATATGCCCCAAAAACAATTGAACGCTTTGGCGTAACTTATGCTATCAAAAGGTTCTCCACAACGTTCCTGTTCAGCCATACCGCTCGATCCTATTCGGATGCCAACAACACAATTTTTAGCCCTGATGCAGAGGTGGGTATTATTCCTGCATACACAGTGATGGATTGGTCGGGTACACTGAAGGTCAAAAACTACAGCATTAAATTTGGCATGAACAACCTTACTGATGCGAAGTATTTCACATTCAGGACAGTTGAATACCCTGGCCCGGGTATCATACCTTCTATAGGCCGCACTATCTATGTCGGCTTCGGGGCCAGGTTCTGATCATTTTAATAATGAATCACCTGTTTGCCCATTTATTTACAATGAGCAAACGTAAATTACATGGCAAAATGTTTTTACTTAAAAGAGATAGTAATTACATTTGCAACCGGGAATAATTCCATATAGTATTCATGCTTTTCAACTCATTCCAGTTTTTACTATTTTTCCCTATAGTCACAGTTCTTTATTTTTTGCTGCCCCATAAGCTTCGCTGGTTTCATCTGCTGGTGGCCAGTTGTGTTTTTTACATGGCATTCATTCCCGTTTACATTCTCATCCTGCTACTCACCATTATCATCGACTACATAGCAGGCATCATGATAGAGAATGTGGAGGGTAACAAAAGAAAGGCGTTCCTGGTGATGAGTATAGTGGCCAACGTGGGCGTACTTGCCTTCTTTAAATACTATAATTTCTTTGCTTCAAATATTGATGAACTATTTCACCTGGTTCATACGCAGGTTAACATCCCGCTGCTGAAGATCATATTGCCAATAGGTTTATCGTTCCATACATTCCAGGCTATGAGCTATGCCATAGAGGTATACAGGGGGCATCAAAAGGCTGAAAGGCATTTTGGCATCTATTCATTGTATGTAATGTTTTACCCGCAACTTGTAGCCGGTCCTATTGAGCGCCCTCAAAATTTGCTGCACCAGTTTCGGGAGCATCATAAGTTAGAGTATGACAATGTAGCTATAGGTTTGCGGCTGATGCTGTGGGGCATGATCAAAAAAGTAGTGATAGCCGACAGACTGTACATCATTACAGACCCTGTCTTTAATCATCCAAGGGAGTATTCAGGAATAACCCTTGCGATAGGCGCAGTATTTTTTGCTTTCCAGATATTTTGTGATTTCTCGGGCTATTCGGATATAGCAATAGGTGCCGCAAGGGTGATGGGATTCAAACTGATGACGAATTTTAATAAACCTTACCACGCCCGCAGCATATCAGAATTCTGGAAAAGGTGGCATATCTCTCTTTCTACCTGGTTCAAAGACTATCTGTATATATCATTGGGTGGTAATAGGGTGACGATACCCCGCATGTATTTCAACCTGTTCTTTGTTTTCCTGGTGAGCGGCTTCTGGCATGGGGCCAACTGGACGTTTATCATCTGGGGTATGCTGCATGGCTTTTACAGCATCTTTGCCATGTTGACAAAAGGCAGCAGAAAAAAACTGAGTGAACAGACTGGCATCAGCAAAATATACTGGTTCAATAATATGCTTGATGTATTCATCACCTTTGTGCTGGTGACCTTTGCCTGGATATTCTTCAGGGCAAACAATATCCACGACGCTTTTTTTATTGTAAAAAAATTAGGCGCTATCCCCCATGAGATAGCCCTCGTAGTGAAAACACACAAGATCGCATTTCTGAACCTACCCGGTCTATTAAATACGTTATTGCCATGCCTCGGGTTAGTAGTATTCCTGGAGTTGGCACACATCATACAGGTAAAATACAACCTACCCGATACATTCAGTAAAAGGCCTGCGCTATTCAGATGGACGTTATATTATAGCGCGCTGGCTGCGCTTATCTACTTAGGCGTTTATGAAAAACATCAGTTCATTTATTTTCAATTCTGATCCATGAAAAAGATACTATTGAAAATATTGCTCGCCACATTTCCCATACTCATCTTGTTGGGTATCTATTTCTATAACGATCCTTTTAAAACACTTTATCATTATGATAGTTATTTTTCAAAAGATGGCCTGCAAGTGGTCGTTTTGAATAAAGATTTCGTTTCTACCGAAACCTTTATTAATAATTATCCTAAGTATCATTATGACTCGTACATTTTCGGCAGCTCACGGTCTATGTACTATTCAATTGCTGAATGGGAAAAGCATATTAACTCAACCCGTTGTTTTCATTTTGACGCGAGCGGAGAAAGTTTGTATGGGATTGAACGAAAAATCAATATGCTGCATGAGCGCCATGTTCCGATAAAAAACGCACTCATCATATTCGATGAGCAGGCATGCGCTATATCCAAAGATCAGCCGGATGCGCTCATCTACAGGAAGCATCCTTTACTTGCTGGCATCAGCAGATTTGATTACGAGATAGATTATCTGAAATCGTTTTTTGACATTAGTTTTCTAAACTCCTATCTCCATTATCTTGTAACACACAAAGGTATTGATAAGCTTTCATTGAATGATGTGCCACACCATTATGAAGTAGCGACCAATGAGGTGAGCTTTCCGAAGATAGAACACATGATAGATAGTAAAACAGATTCCTTTTACGCATCGAAAGAAAAAGTATTTTATATACGGGACACAGTTCAAAAATATGCACCACAAACAATAAAGGAAGCGCAAATGAAAGAACTGGTGAACATAAAAAGGATATTTGATGAAAACCATACCAGCTACCGTATAGTTATGAGCCCGATATACGATCAGTTGAAGTTTAACCGGGATGACATGGCAATAATGGATTCGTTGTTTGGCAAACAGAACATCTTTGATTTCTCCGGAATAAATGACATTACACAAAATAAGCATAATTATTACGAAGCAGCACATTACCGGCCGGCAGTAGCCACCCGCATCATGGACAGTATTTATGCTCACTAATCATTTTATAACAAATTATACAATTCATACCTGAAAAATAATAACTTAAATTCGCAGCATGAAAAAAACATTGCTCATAACAGGGGGTGCAGGCTTTATAGGATCGCACGTGGTACGATTGTTTGTGAATAAATATCCTGATTATACTATTGTGAACCTGGATGCACTTACCTATGCAGGCAACCTCGAGAACCTGGAAGATATAGAGCACCAACCTAACTACATTTTTGAAAAAGCAGACATCACGGATGCGGCACATATCACCAACCTGTTTGACAAATACAACTTTGATGGTGTTATCCATCTTGCAGCAGAAAGCCATGTAGACCGGTCTATCACCGACCCCAATGCATTTATACAGACCAACGTAATGGGCACTGCTACCCTGCTAAATGCAGCACGCGCGGCATGGAAAGGCAATACCGGGGGTAAACGCTTCTACCATGTATCTACAGACGAAGTATATGGCTCGCTGGGCGCTGAAGGTTTCTTCTTAGAAACCACACCTTACGATCCACAATCACCCTACTCTGCCTCTAAAGCTGCATCTGAT
Organism: uncultured Bacteroidota bacterium; assembly: GCA_903877645.1. Lineage (GTDB taxonomy): Bacteria > Bacteroidota > Bacteroidia > Chitinophagales > Chitinophagaceae > Nemorincola. The sequence continues at coordinate 16,521 of CAIRES010000040.1, forward strand.
CATTTGGTACGCGCTTACGGCAATACCTACGACCTGCCGTTTGTGATCACTAACTGCTCCAATAATTATGGCCCGAATCATTTTCCAGAAAAACTGATACCTCTGTTCATCAACAATATATGCACCAATAAACCGCTACCGGTATATGGTGATGGCAAATACACCCGCGACTGGCTATATGTGGTGGACCATGCGAGGGCTATAGATATGGTATATCATGGGGGCAGGAATGGTGAGACCTATAACATAGGCGGCTTCAATGAATGGCAGAATATAGAACTGGTAAAATTACTGTGTACTGAAATGGATGCGAAACTGGGCCGGGAACCCGGTACATCGGCCAAACTGATCACTTACATCAAAGACAGGCCGGGACACGACCGCCGCTATGCGATTGATGCCAACAAAATAAATAAAGAACTCGGCTGGTATCCTTCAGTTACATTTGAGGAAGGATTAAGTAAAACGATTGACTGGTATCTTGCAAATGAAGAGTGGCTGAACCACGTTACTTCAGGCGACTATCAGAAATATTATACCAAGCAGTATTCCAACAACTAACGACTTTATAATGAAAGGAATTATTTTAGCAGGTGGCTCGGGCACAAGGTTATACCCGTTGACGATAGCTGTGAGTAAGCAGTTGATGCCGGTATTTGATAAACCGATGATCTACTACCCACTCTCTACTTTGATGCTGGCCGGCATTAACGAGATATTGATCATTACCACACCCGAAGACCAGCCTGCATTTATGAAACTGCTGGGCGATGGCTCGCAGATAGGGTGCCGATTTGAGTATGTGGTACAGCCCCGCCCTGAGGGCCTGGCGCAAGCATTTATATTGGGTGCGGACTTTTTAGGAAATGACCCTGCGGCGCTGGTGCTGGGAGATAATATTTTCTATGGATCGGGCATGGGTACGTTATTGAAAAAGAAAGCAAACCCCGATGGCGCAGTAGTATTTGCCTACCAAGTGCAGGACCCAGAGCGATATGGCGTAGTAGAATTTGATAAGAACAATAAAGTCATCAGTATAGAAGAAAAACCGGAGCATCCGAAATCTCATTTTGCTGTGCCGGGGCTTTACTTTTATGATAATGATATAGTACCGATAGCTAAGGCCATCAAACCATCGCACCGCGGCGAACTGGAGATAACAGACATCAACAAGGTGTACCTGGAGAAGGGAAAACTGGAAGTAGGTGTGCTAGACCGAGGTACTGCATGGCTGGATACAGGCACTTTTGACTCGCTGATAGAAGCAGGCGAATTCATAGAAGTAATCGAAAAAAGACAAGGTCTGAAAATAGGCTGCATAGAAGAGATAGCCTACCGCAATGGCTGGATAGATGACGAACAAATGGACAAACTGGCTACCCTGTACCTGAAAAGCGGGTATGGCGTGTACCTGAAGAAACTGATAGGCAATCTTTAAGTTGTTTGAACCTGTGCAATGGCTATGAATACAATTATGTTTTGGCTGCAACCATTTATTGCGGCATTTACCGGATGGTTCACTACATGGATAGCGATATTCATGCTGTTCCATCCCCGCAAGCCCATCAATTTTTTGGGCATAAAAATACAAGGCATATTCCCCAAGAGGCAAAGGCAGGTGGCGGAAAAACTGGGAGTAATGGTAGCCTCCGAACTCATCCATTTTGATGAGATAGCGGAGCAATTAAAGAACCCAGATATGCTCAGTGGCCTCACCCCTACTATCGAGAAACACCTCGACAATTTCCTGCAGGTGAAACTGAAAGAAAAGATGCCCGTGATCTCTATGTTCGTAGGTACAGGCACATTAGATAAGATCAAGGAAGGCATGCTGGAGGAAATAGAGATACTTCTGCCGGAGATCATTAATCAATATACAAACTCGCTGAGCAGTAAGATAGACATCGAAAAAATGGTAACCGAAAAAGTATCTAATTTCTCGTCTGACAAGCTGGAGCAAATACTACTCTCTGTGATGAAAAAGGAATTCCGTTTCATTGAGCTTATTGGTTGTGTGCTTGGCTTTGTGATCGGGCTGATACAAATGGGACTGGCATTGATCTAAACTAACAAACAGTGAAACAATCATTCTATTTTCTTGTCATTATTGTTCTGATTTTTTCGGACAAAGCATATTCGCAAAGTGTGAAACTCATTGCATCCACACATCAACGCTGGAGTGGCGGTGTTGCCGGAAGGCATGGCGACAGGTATGGCTTTACCGTTGAGTTCTCCCATTATAAAAAGGAGCCGGTTCCTGATACGCTATGGATAGGCAAAGATCCATTTGCAGTGAAGGTTGGCCAGAATAACTCATTTAAAAATGGGAATGCTAAATTGATACGATCAAAAAACAAGATCAGTTTTGAGATCAATGAGAATATCACCAGGAACGATTATTACAATCCTAATGAACCGCCCCGGAAACAGGAGGCAGATAAACGGCAGCCTCCGAAGCCTTATAAAGGGGTAGCATTGTTAAGTTATATCTACAAGGGCCATCATCATTATTTTGAAATATCGCAAATAATGAGCGAAGCCGAACCCGCCAACTACCCCTGAGCCAAAATATGCTGGCACAATAATTATTAGTAGTCTCATAACTAAAACACAACATTATGAGATCGCTACTGTATATCATCGCCGTTATCCTTATTATCGGCTGGCTATTAGGCGAATTTGCCTGGCATGCAGGCAACATTATTTATATCCTGCTTGTACTGGCAGTAGTCTCCTTTCTTTTAGGAGTAATTCGCAGAGGAAATGTTTAAAAAACAGTGAAGTATACTACTTTGTGTTATAACTCGAAATATCTGGCATGGTTTTTTAATTGATTCTACGGTAAAGAAATTTATTCACTTAAAACCACAAAATAATGAGAAAGTACATGTTGATGTCGCTTTTAGCGATCGGAGTATTGGGCACTACAAGTGTAATGGCACAAGACATGCAAGGCCCTAAAACCGAGAAAAAAGAAAAGAAAGTGGACAAAAAAGTAACGAAAATGGACAGGGCTGCTCACAAAGGCAGCGAACGCAAAGCAGACAAGAAAGAAGTAAAAGCAGTAAAAAAAGGTGATAAAGCACAAATCAAAGAAGAAAAAGTAAAATAGATCGCCTTCAAATGATACCAGTAATAGCCACAGTAAATACTTACTGTGGTTATCGGTTTATATACCCTACCCCCATTTCTCCCCTATAAATAACCGGATTGTAAGAGTACATTTGTCCTTTCTAAAAAACGAAGGATGAAAAAAACACTTTTACTATTGCTGGCAGGCCTGATGATGACCTCGGCAAGGGCTGATGAAGGCATGTGGATACCGATGCTCATAGGCAAGAACTATGAAGATATGCAACGCCTTGGCCTCCGTTTATCAAAAGAAGACCTGTACGACATCAACCATAGCAGCATAAAAGATGCCATACTGCAATTTGGCGGTGGCTGCACTGCCGAAATGATCTCCGGCAACGGCCTGCTGCTTACTAACCATCACTGCGGTTATGACGCGATCGCTAACCTGAGTACAGTAGACAGAGACCTGCTGGATAACGGCTTTTGGGCGCACAACCTGCAGGAAGAACTGCCGGCCAATGGCGTAACAGCCTTGTTCCTGCAACGTATGGATGACGTGACCGATGAGGTGAAGGCGGCGATAGGTAGTGCTACGGGCGAAGAATACACAAAGAAGTTCGACGCCATTCGCAAACAAATAGAAGAAAAAGCTGCCGAGAAAGGTAAGTATGTAGCTAATGTAAAAGATTACTTCAACGGCAACCAGTTCTTCCTGCTCATCTATAAACGCTATACCGATGTGCGCCTTGTAGGTACACCTCCGAAATCACTGGGCAAATTTGGTGGTGATACAGATAACTGGGTATGGCCCCGCCATACATCAGACTTCTCCATGTTCCGGGTATATGCGGATAGCAACAACCAGCCGAAGCCATATAATGCAATGAATGTCCCCTACCATCCAAAGAAGTTTCTACCGGTATCTATAAAAGGAGAACAGGAAGGTGATTATGCTATGATCTTTGGTTATCCGGGCCGCACCAACAGGTATGAAGTGTCTTATGGAGTAGACCTTGCCATCAATGTAACCAATCCTGCAATAGTTGCCTGCCGCGATCTGCGCCTTTCCATCATGCACCGCCACATGGATATGAACAAGGGTACTTATTTGCAGCTCACTTCACTTTATTCGCGTATCGCCAATTATTGGAAATACTACATCGGCCAGACCGAACAATTGAAACGGCTGAACGTGGTAGATAAGAAAATGAAGCAAGAGGATGCCTTTTCCAAATGGGAGATAGATAACCATTTGGATGCAGGGCTACTTGGTAAGTTTGGTAAGATATATGCCGACTACACCCCTTATGCCAAACATTCGGTTTATTACAGCGAGGGCTTCAGGGCTTCTTCACTGGCCCGTATGGCCTCTGCGTTGAAACCATTGTATGATGCCTACGAACGCAATGCTAGTACGATAAAAGGCAAGAAGGTATATACCATGAGCGAGGATACCATAAAAAAATACATAGCCAGCGCAAAGATGGCGTATAGGGCAAACATAAAAGATTTTGACCCCGGTACAGAAAAGGATATGATGACCGAAATGACACAATTATATTACCAGAATGTACCTAAGGAGCAATTGCCGGATATTTATGTGAATGTGATCTTTAAAAACAAAAAGACCGTTGATAAAAGTACCTATGCTGCATATACCGACATTGTATTTGCACACACATTTCTTACAGACAGCAATAAATTCAATGAATTTTGCAACAAGCCCTCCTACGAAAAGCTGAAGAATGATGAGGCCGTAAAATATGCACTGAGCTTTGTAAATAACTACTCGAAAAATTACCAGCCGAAGGTTGAATCGTTCGCTTCACAAAAAGCAGAACTGAGCAGAGAGTATGTACGCGAGCTGCTGATGAAGAACAAAGATAAACTGATGTACCCCGATGCTAACTCAACTATGCGCATCAGCTACGGCAAGGTGCTTAGCTACGATCCGCAGGATGGCGTACACGACAATTACTTCACTACACTTGATGGACTGATAGCTAAATACAAGCCAGGCAGTGAGGAGTTTGACGCACCAAAAGAACTGATAGACCTGTACAAAGCAAAAGACTATGGCCGTTATGCTGATGCAGACGGCAAATTGCATACCTGCTTCATCACCAATAACGATATAACCGGAGGCAATTCGGGCAGCCCGGTGATGAATGCTAATGGCGAGCTGATTGGTGCTGCATTTGACGGCAACTGGGAAGCTATGAGCGGCGATATTGCGTTTGATAAAAAATACAAAAGGACAATAGTGTGCGACGTTCGCTTCATACTGTTCCTTATTGATAAAGTAGGCCATGCTGATAACCTGATCAAAGAAATGGACATCAGGCAGTAACCATGTGTATGTGGTTTTCAAAGAAAGCTGTTCCCGAAAGGAGCAGCTTTCTTTTTTTTGTCACTCAATATTGATCTGTGTCTTTGAAAGTTCTAGGTGCGAATCCATATCGCAGATGTAGGTTGCTGAAACTGCCAATAATCCTTTAGCGGTAAGTATACCTGTATTATATTGCTGTATATCAGACAGCCGGGCGATGAGGGTCATACAATAAGGCGCAACACCTGTCTTTGGGGCACCGTCCCTGGCATCTTTACAGCCATAATAAACACTTAGGCCGACATACTTAATATCGCTTTCCTTGAATTCATCCAAAGCCTTTAGCGCCGGTAGCAGGCAATCGGTAAGTACCTTTACTGCTATCTTGTGATCTGTGGTTTTACTGAGGTCGTAAACATCGCCATCCTTTAAGGCATATAGATACAAGGCAGTTGCGGTATCATTATATGTGCAGAACATATAGGGTGCATCTATCGATAGAAAATTAGTGGCTACAGATGTCTTGTTAGCAGTGGTCAGGAAAAAGTGCCTTAGGGGAGCAAAGTATTTGAGCAGCATTTGATCCCCTGCAGTTCTGATTTTCGGTAAAGAATCAATATGTTTCTCTGTTTCATTAATAATAGAATTCACATCCTGCTCTTGCGAGTGGTCATGATAGTTAAGAGTATACAATGGCAAATTGAGTTGCCCGATACGGATACATTTTTTTATATCCAGCAGTTCATTCTTGTGTATTTGTGCCCGGGCCACTAAACTCACAGATAAGATGATCGTTATAAGTATTCCCCTCATAGTTACGATATATATACAAATTTAATAAAACACCCGTTCTCCGTAATAATTATCTAAGAGATCATCCATTTTTTAGAAAATAATTCCACCTCATGGAATTTTGGCACAAACGATATTTAACTAAATAATTGATTATCAATGCTTTAAAAGTTTGGCACGTCATTGGTTATATACCTATCAAACAACGAAACAGACAAACTAACAAATAACTCAAACTCAAAAAACTAAACAAAATGAAAAACATCATCTCTAAAGTAATCGTAGCAGCAGCAATCATCGTAGGTGCATCATCTACTGCTTCTTTCGCACAGGCTACAGCAACTGCTTCTGCAACTGCAAACATCATTACCCCAATAACTATAGCACTTGTTACCAACATGAACTTCGGTAACATTGCAGTATCTCCTACATCCGGCGGTACAGTGGTTCTTGCTCCTGCAAGCAGCCGCACCAGTACAGGTGGTGTCACTCTTCCTGCTACTACAGGTACTGTTGCCGCAGCAAGCTTCACTGTATCAGGTGCATCTGGTTACACTTACGCTATCACCCTGCCTACGACTGCTACTTTGAACGATGGTTCTTCACATACAATGGGTATGAGCGCATTCACCAGCTCACCTTCAGGTACAGGTGTACTGACCGGCGGTACACAGACACTCAATGTTGGTGCAACCCTTACAGTATCTGCTGCACAGGCTCCTAACTCTTACACTAACTCTACCGCCGTTCCGGTAACAGTTAACTATAACTAATAAAATATATACCGCCAACCAACGGTACAATATATACAACTCATTGGTTTGAGTAAACAATGGCCTTTCTCTATTCTTAGAGGAGGGCTTCTTTGTTTATCATCACTTATACGCCGCCTTCTTCAATAAATAATAATAAGGCTCTGCCATGTGGTTCCTGAACATATTAGCACCAGTATCAGGGAAGTGTTTATAATAATCAGCATCGGGTTCCAGCACTATAGGTGTACCTGCACGGGCATAGGCAAAACTGCCGCTGTAGTGAGGTTGCGTGTATTCCTTCATGTACTTTTTCACCTGGTGGTATAACATATTGCCGAGATACTTTTCATACTTGCGTTTTGCCTTGCGGGTAGAATTGTTCAGCCGGGCATAAACATATGAGCCTGCCAGCCGCGCCACCAGCTTTTGCTTTCTCAGGCCTTTTTTAACATTAGTGAGCGGGTTGGTAGGATTAATGTCTTTTAACGACTGTATAGAAAATGGCAATTCCGGTACCCAGTCAGCGGCGTTGACCACAGTATAAGCCCATCCTCCCCTGTTGATGTATTCATAATCGTAGGCGTAATAGAGGTTGCCGGGTTTGGGAGCGGCGCTGCAATAGGTTTTTATAGTAAGATCTTGAGGCAACAACTTAGCCTGCACCTGGTAGTAAAGGTAGGAGCGCAACAAAAAAGATAAAGCAGCGCCCTGGCTATGCCCTTCTATAAGTATTTGCTTAACACCAAGCGCGTACTCATTTTTTATATGCTCTGTTATATCCTGCGCCATGCTGCCAACACCTACAGCCCATCCTACATGTACCATCGCTTTTGGATCTGTAGCAAACTGATAATTGAACGTTGTCTTATCATCCAGTTGCAAGGAGCCTGTAGCCGGTATCATTGCGCAATAGAAATTCTCGATCCAGCTATCAGGGGTTGGCACTGTGCCGCGCAGGTGAATGATCATCACCGAATTGTCCTTATTCAGCCACAGGCTCCACATATTGTGCATACCCACCTCCGGCGAGCTGTATACTTTGTGAAAGTCTGTCTGCTTAGGCAAAGTAACATCCGGCCTTGAACCCGGCATACTGAACGCACTTCTTTCCAACACCCCGGTATATTCGTCAGGATCAAAACCAGGCTTTAACGACTGGGCTTTAGCAGCACATGGCAACAAAAAAATGGCAAGCAAAACGAACGCGACTTTGAATAAACGGATCATCCATAAAAATAAGGATAATTCCGACCCATTGGCAAAACAAATTACTCAAATATTTCTTTCACTTTCTTTTGTTCATCCTTAAGCGATTCAGGATCAGTTTCAGCAGCCACTACGTCTTGTAGTACCGGCTTAATGATAACCAGCCTGCTTTTGCCGGATGCGGCCTGTTCTTTGACATCCGATTTGCTGTCGTCTTTGGCATCAACAGCTACCTGTATCATAAAACCCGCCAATGCGGACCGGTACGATTTCATGCTTTCATTTTTCACCAGCATGCTGTATACCATTACACCGCGGCGGTAGGCCTCATCGCTCTTCACATTCTTCAAATAGGTAGTCAAAGAAAGAGCGAAAGAGAACTTCTTCTGACCAAGAATGTAGGGGCCATGCTGTTCATAGAGGGCCACATCAGCATCGGCGCCGTTTTTACCAATGATGGTCCAGATGGCGTTTTCCAAAGAAGCCTTTGGGTGGGTGCTTACCATTTGCCTGGCGATGGTATACGCAGTGTCTTTGTCTATTTGCGACAATGCCTCGAGCGCTGCACCGGAAACGGCATAACTGTTATTATTTAAATAACTGAGCATAATGGGTTTGGCCTCTTTCACCTTCCAACTGCCCAGTGCAACCAAGGCATCCGCACGCACCAGCCGGCTGGTATCATTCTTTGCGATATCCTCAATTGTATTTGTCCATTTCTTGTGATACTTGTCACTCTGTAGATTTTTTACGGCAAGTAAAGTGTATCGGACGATAGCGGGCAACGGGTCATGTAAAGCAAGGGTGATCGTAGCCTGTGATGCAGAATCAGAGATCAATCTGCCGGCAGCATCTATGCACAACCTTTTACTGATGTAGTCATCGCTATGCACATATTGCGCCAGCCACTGTGCAGGCTTCTTAGTATCTCTTACCTCGCCGGGCAGTACATTGGTATAGTTGGGTATCACCACCGGCCGCACACCATTGCGATAGGCATAGGTGAAAGTATCATTCCTCTTTTTGATGTTCCAGTCAACTACCGTCTTATCGTTATCGTAAATAACTGCTGCTTTGAGCGGCAGCTTGTACACAAAGGCCGTATCACTCTGCGTCTGGCTTACAGTCACCATTAACTTCTGCGTAGTATCGTTATAGTTATAAACCACCTTAAGCACGGGATGCCCGGCATGATAATACCACTGATCGAAAAACCAATTCCAGTCAAGCCCGGTAGCTTCCTCTACTGCGAGGCGCCAGTTATGAGCCTCGGCGCTATGCAGCGCATTTTTAGTAAGGTAGATATTCATTGCCTTATCAAAAGCTGCATCTCCTATTATCGAATTCAGATAATGCAGTATCGCCCCGCCTTTGTTATAGGAGATTGCGTCAAATACTTCTTCCCTGTTGTCATAACGAAAGCGCACCAGTTGCGGATCATTAAAAGTAGAGCTACCTATATATATCTGCAGGTCTTCGTAAGCGAGTTCGTCGCCATATGCCTTGCCGTATTTGTGCGTACGCCATAGCTGTTCTCCATAGTTGGCAAATGATTCATTAACTGTAATATTGCTCCACGATTCGCAGGTCACATAATCGCCAAACCATTCATGGAATAGCTCATGCGAAACGACATCTTCCTGGTTCTTATCGGCCAGTTCACGGGCATCTTCATTCATAAATTCTCCAAACAATGCTGCCGAGGTGTTTTCCATTGCCCCCGATACGTAATCCCGAACAACTACCTGGCTGTATTTATTCCAGGGAAAAGGCACACCGGTTCTCTGGGAAAAATAGTCCATCATTTCAGGAGTATGTGCGAACATCAGCGAGGCTGAAGAAGCATATTCCTGCTCTACATAATAGTTGACCTCTTTGTTTTTCCAATGATCTTTAATGACACTGAATTTACCGATAGCGAACATTACCACATAAGCCTGTATAGGCATGTCCATGTGCCAGATGTCTGTACGTGTTTTATTGGCACCCCTTGTTTGCTTTACCATAGCGCCATTGCTAAGTGTTGTCATCGTATCCGGCACAGTAAGCTCCACCTGGGTGGTAAAGCGGGTATTGGGTTTATCAATAGTGATCATCCAGTGCGAATTGGACTCGGTCTCCCCTTGCGTCCATATCTGCGATGGCTTGTGTGGTATAGCGTTGTCGGTATTGATGAAGTACAATCCCCTGTCGTCTGTAATAGCAGCGCCACCACCCGATGCCTGTGCATAGGGCATTGCAGTGTATTTCAGGTAAAGCAGCACACTATCTTTTGCCGCGTAGGTCTTATTAAAGTGTATCACTAAGCGGTCATTGCTATATGTATAGCTGAGGTGCGTACTTTCTTTCTTTTCAACAAGCCGCACGCTATCTATGCGCATTCCTTTGGCATCGAGGCCCAACGTATCTACCGGGTAGAAGTAAGGCCGAAGGCTGATCCATTCGCGGGCATCGGCTGTCTTCGATTTATAATCGAATGTCAGGGCTATGCGCGTATGTTTTATATCCCATATCCTGGGTGCCGACGTCCGGTATTCCGGGACTCCGGCATGAGCTGTTACCTCCAGTGGATCTAATGTGATGGTTTGGACGGAATCCTTTTGTGCAAAGGAAAAAGCGGGGCAAATAACTATTGCAGCTAATAATAGCAGTCGTTTCATTAATATATGCTGGTCTGAGAAGCAACAAAAGTAACATAATGTTTGTCATCAGAGGTAACGCCTTTGGCGGTATTAGCAACAAAAAGCCGGGGCATATATACCCCGGCTCATCATTACACATTGTATTAATCTATTTAGTGATCAGCAACCTGGCAGTTAACCTGTTACCTGATGCGGTATTGACATACAATATAGTATATACACCTGTAGCCAATTGAGCCACGTCAAGTGTTTCGTGCGGGTTATGGCAATTGGTTTGCGTAACCACCCTGCCCAATGCATCAATTACCTGCAAAGTACCACTTACCTGCTGGATGCCTGCGATGTCCACATTCACCACATTCTGCGCAGGGTTAGGATAGGCATCTATAGATACCCCTCCTTCATTGATATTGCTGATACCTTCAGTCGCATTAATAACATAGAAATACTGTGAATACCCACAACCGAAGTCATTATTATATGTACCTGCATACTGATAACCATTCATTGCAATGTTAGTATTCGGGAATTTTTTTACGTTTATGTAGCCGGCGTTAATACCTGCACTTGGGTTGGAATCCCAAACCCACCAATGAAGCCCGTCACAACTACTGTCGCTGATCACAAATTTATAACTACCTGATTTATTGATGGTGATCGTATCAGTGTAAATAACAGGAATAGCCCCCACTGCATTAATAGACGCACCTGTACGCGAAGCGACGATATTATCATTAGCATCATATATGGCCCATGCCGTCTCGCTAATAGAACCGCCCGTTGCTGACGGTTCATCATTTGGCTTAAATATCACCTTGAAAGTTTGAGGCCATAGCGGCGCAGCCATGAATTGAGATGCCATAGTATTATTAGTAGCGTCTGCGTCTGCGACTCCATTTACGCTTTGTATCTGTGCCTGGAAGGTATATAGACCCGCAGTACCGGAAATAGTCAGATTCTGGGAAAGTGCCGGAAGCGATATATCTGTCTCCTCCAATGAATTCAATGTGCCTACCCACGTATAAGTCTGTGTAGCAGAATCCTTGATTCCGTACTGAATAGTTATAGAATCTATCCTTGTAGATCCGGTATTCTTCACATGAATTATCGGGTTTCCAGAAGTAGGATTTTCCCTAAAGTGGTTCTCATTGTTTGTAGGAGCAATAATATCATCAAGAGATGCATCGAGTGTTTTATTCATACCCCCATAGTAGATAAGTGTGCCATCTGTAGTATAACTACCTCCGCCTGTATAGGCATCAAACATCATGGCCACATTGAAAGACGAACCGGCAGTAATACCCGGAAGGTCGTGATAATTGGAATAAACCATTGCCCCAGGGCACCAGTTGCCGCGCTGGTACAACCAGGTTCCAGACTGCGGATATAGCTCGGCACTACCACAATTGTCTCTCCAAATAGCTTTCGTTGCTACTGATGTACCGTTCAGCATCACCTGGTAATTATGCGATGCAAATTCGCAACAGCCATTGGCATCACTACCGTGGCCGGTCACTGTAAATTTCAACGTGGAAGTTTGCGTACCAGTTGGCGCCGTCTCCGTCAAAGCAGGAAAATGTGTATTTATATCCGGAGTGCCACCATAGCCCCAACTACCGTCCCACAGGCGGTGTACAGCAATAGGTGTACGATCAGGAGTACCCTCGATAAATGCAAACTTGATATTAGCCGTAAATCCACCCGAATATCCTGAATAGAAAATACGCATAAACTCAGCACCATGCAGAAGTGTAGCGTATTCCGTAACATCATATACATAATGCTGCTGCCAGGTCCATGGTGTTCGGGGTGCACCTGCATTGGCGTATGGAGTGATCAATCTGCCTATCTCCAACGTATCGCCTCCGGGCACCATCAGATAGTTTTGTACTGTGTAATCCCAATCGCCGCAATAACCTGAACCGCCGCACATGTGTTTGCCCAAAGTAAAGATCATGTAAATTTTTCGGTAAGTAATCCCCGTTGTTGTGGGGAAAGAAACGAGGCTGTCATAATTGCCATAGCCATCCAGGTTCGTAATATTGGCCTGTACCCATGTAGTATCTCCGGGTGCAGCTTTTACAAAACAGCTAAAGCCCATGATAAAAGCACACAAAATAAACGTCTTCTTCATCTGTATCATATATTAAGCGTTAAAGGTACGGGTTTTCTATTTTAACAATATTGCTTAAAAAAAATAGTAATCTGTTGTATATAAGTCGTACCTTTGCACGCTTAAAAAAAAATAAAAATGCCAGGTTTTACAGTTGCTATTGTGGGAAGGCCGAATGTGGGGAAGTCCACCTTATTCAATCGCTTATTAGAGCAGCGAAAGGCTATAGTGGATGACCAGAGTGGGGTGACCCGCGACAGGCAGTACGGCATAGCCGACTGGAATGGTAAAACATTTAATGTAATAGATACAGGTGGGTTTGTAGCCAAATCGGACGATGTCTTTGAAAAGGAGATACGCAAACAGGTGCTTATAGCCCTTGACGAGGCAGACCTGATACTGTTTGTGACAGATACTACCACTGGCATCACCACCTATGATGAGGATATGGCCGATGTGCTGCGCCGCAGTTCCAAGCCTGTATTGCTGATCGTGAATAAGGTTGATAACCATGAGCGGTCTTTATATGCCACCGAGTTTTATTCGCTTGGTTTTGACCACACCTTCTTTCTGTCCTGCATATCAGGCAGCGGCACAGGTGAGATGCTCGATGAGATAGTAGTGCACATAAAAGACGAAGATGATGCCGCTGATGTGGTATTGGATGCAGAAGGCATCCCGGTACCTAAATTTGCCATCATAGGCCAGCCAAATGCAGGCAAGTCTACCCTGCTGAATGCGCTGGTGAGCCAGGAGCGTACTATTGTATCGGATGTGGCGGGTACAACAAGGGATACTATACATACGCACTACAAACTGTTTGGTAAAGAATTTGTGCTGATAGATACAGCCGGTATCCGCAAGAAGAAGAATGTACATGAAGACCTGGAATTCTACTCGGTAATACGTGCCATAAGGGCCATGGACGAGGCTGATGTATGTATGCTGCTGATAGATGCCCAGAATGGCGTTACGGCGCAGGATGTAAGCATCTTCAGCCTGGCCACCCGCAAGGGAAAGGGCATAGTGCTGCTGGTGAACAAATGGGACCTGGTAGAAAACAAACAGACCAATACCGCCCGCGATGTAGAAAAAGAGATCAAAGAGAAGTTACAGCCATTCACCGATGTGCCGATCATCTTTGTATCTGCGCTTGAAAAAACAAGGATATTCCAGGCAATGGAGAAGGCGCTGGAGGTGAATGAGAACCGACATCGCCGCATCGCTACGTCAGTACTCAACGAAATCATGCTAAAGGAAATAGAGCGCTACCCGCCGCCAATGGCGCGTGGATATAATGTGACCATCAAGTTTGTGCAGCAAGTGCCTACAGCGGTGCCATCGTTCGCGTTCTTTAGTAATCACCCCGACTCAGTAAAAGAACCTTACAAACACTTCTTGGAAAACAAGATCCGTTCCCACTTTAATTTCAGTGGCGTACCAGTGCGTATATTCCTCAGAAAAAAGTAACAATACCCACGACTTTATACTTTCTACTTAAGACTTTAGACCATATAAACTGTGAAAACGAGGACACTACATAAAGACAAAGTAAACATCATTACCCTTGGATGTTCTAAGAATATGGTGGATAGTGAAGCGCTTGGTGGCCAGCTGAATGCTAATGGCATAGACGTGACGCATGAGAACAACAAGCTGGATCATAATATAGTAGTAGTCAACACCTGTGGCTTTATAGATAAAGCAAAAGAAGAAAGCGTAAATACCATATTGGAACAAGTGGCGCTGAAGCGCAAAGGCAAGCTGGACAAAGTGTATGTAACAGGCTGCCTGAGCGAGCGCTACCGCAATGACCTGCTGAAAGAAATACCCGAGGTGGATGCATGGTTTGGCACAATGGAGTTGCCCATGATACTGAAGCAATTCAATGCCGATTACAAGGCAGAATTGATAGGCGAACGACTACTAAGCACACCAAAGCACTACGCATATCTGAAAATATCAGAAGGCTGCAATCGTACCTGCTCCTTTTGCGCCATACCGCTGATGCGGGGCGGCCATGTATCCAAGACCATTGAAGAAGTAATAACAGAGGCTAAGAAGCTGGTGAGCATGGGCGTTAAGGAGATCATGCTTATAGCGCAGGAGCTTACCTACTACGGCCTCGACATTTATAAGAAACGTGCACTGCCAGACCTGATGAAACATCTGTCGGACATACCCGGCCTGCAATGGATACGCCTGCACTATGCCTACCCTTCCAAATTCCCGCTGGAGATACTGGATGTAATGCGCGAGCGCGATAACATCTGCAACTACCTGGACATGCCACTGCAACACATATCCAATAATATGCTACAGGCTATGAAGCGCCAGATAACGAGGGAAGAGATAACTGACCTTATAGCCAATGTGCGCGACCGTGTACCGGGCATCTGCGTACGCACCACACTGATAGCCGGCTTCCCCGGAGAGACGCGTGATGACGTAGAAGACCTCAAGCAGTTCCTCGTGGATACCCGACTCGACCGCGTGGGCATCTTCACTTATTCGCACGAAGAGAATACGACTGCGCACGACCTTGCCGACAACATACCTGCCGAAGAGAAAGAAGCCCGCGCGCAGGAAATAATGGAAGTGCAGCAGGAGATATCTTACGAAAAGAACCAGGAGAAAATAGGTAACACCTACAAAGTGATCATAGACAAGAAAGAAGCAGGCCGCTACCTGGGCCGCACGGAATTTGACAGCGTGGAAGTGGATAACGAAGTAGTGATACCGGCTGACAAGCCATTGCCTATAGGTGACTTTGTGAACGTAAAGATCACCAAAGCATTTGATTATGACCTCGAAGGTGAGGTTGTTTAAAATAGTTATTTTCCAGATTGCGTTAGCCTGGTTTTTGTAAGTATCCAATAAAAAACAACCATGCGCATAATTGGCATAGTACTCATCGTTATCGGCATCCTGATGTTTGTCTTTACGGGCATCAATTATCAAACAGAAAAAGGGTAGCGGATATAGGCCCTATAAAAATAGACAAGAAAGAGAATCATCGTTTTGGGTGGCCTGCTTATGCGGGTTGTGTTGCGGTATTGGCGGGTGTGGCGGTGCTGGCAACGGGGAAGAAAGATGCGTAAGTATCTACAGACACTTTCTATTATCAATTTAAATCGGCAAGAATTCTTATTTTTGTATAAACATCGTAGCATGGGTGTAGCAATAAAGTCTTTGGATATACAAATAAATGGTTACCTGGCGGTATTAAATACCCGCCAAAAAAAAGCATTGCTAACCGTAGCCAAAACCTTTGCTGAAGAAACTGATGATAGCGGATATAGCGATGAATTTAAGAGAGAATTAGATAGCAGGTATGAAGAATACATGAGTGGCGGCAAATTGATCAGTGAGGCAGAAGCCAATAAGCGTATTCGTAAGATCATTAAAGGAAAGTAATGTCTTACACTATTGCATACCAGGAACGAGCATTAGCAGATTATGAAGCTATCGTGTCATGGTATAGGGAAAAGAGTGAGCGCGCTGCTGAAAATTTTGAAAAAGAAGTTACAGATAAAATAAACACACTACGTGTACAACCTGAAAATTTCAAGAAAACATACAGGCGATTTCATGAAGCGATCCTTAAAAAATATCCTTACAGCATAGTGTATCTCATTAATGAAAAGGAAAGCTGCGTAATTATCTCTTCTATCTTTCATCACAGTCGCAATCCTAAAAAAAAGTACAAGCGATAAGAATTCACCTCCTCAATACATCCTATAAAATTTCCCTGGTAGTGTTTTGATCACTCCCTGCATTTCCAGTTGCAGGAGGGTGGCGGCGAGCATGGAGCTTTGCAGGCCGGTGTGGTGAAAGAGTTCATCGGCATGTACGCTGTCCTTGGTCTGAAGCAGGTCCACGATCCTTTGCTCATCATTGGTAAGGTGCAGGAATAGTTGCTTTTGCACGGCCTTGGGCTTGCCGTCCTTCCAGTTCATCATTTCTATAAGGTCATCGGCATTAGTGATCAGTGCGGCAATGTTGGTGCGTATCAGCTCGTTGCAGCCGGCGCTGCGGCTGTCGTTCACCCTGCCAGGGAAGGAGGCCACCTCGCGGTTGTAGCCACTGGCTATGTGCGCGGTAATGAGCGAGCCACCTGTAGCATGGCTTTCCACTACTACAGTCACATCGCTCATACCTGCCACTATGCGGTTGCGCATCGGGAAGTTCGTTTTATCCGGCAATGTATCTGATGGAAACTCGGCAAGTATGCCCCCATGCTCCATCATTTGCTCTGATAACCCTTTGTGGGTATGCGGGTACATCCGGTCCAGCCCGTGACCCAGCACACCGACCGTAGGTATACCCAGTTGTACCGACTTCTTATGCGCTATCGCATCAATACCTAGCGCCAGCCCGCTTACCACCAATACATTATCGAGTACCTGAAGACCTTCTACCAGTTCTTCACACAGTTTCTGCCCGTAATCTGTATTCTTTCGTGTGCCCACTATGGCTACTATCTTCGTCGTATCAAGGTCGGCATTGCCTTTGTGGAAGAGCACCAGGGGTGCATCATTACAGTTGGCCAGGCGCTTGGGATACTCCCGGTTCACACTGAATGTCCTGATGTCGTGTTTAACGACAAATGCAAGTTCCTTTTCCGCATGCTTCATTACTTCCTCGTCCCTGAAACCTTTTGCTTTTACCTCACCTATGCCTTCTACGTTCTTTAGTTCCTTGAGCGGCGTTTTGAAGATCGCCTTTGCATCGCCAAAATGCTCCAGTAATGCCCGGCCCATTTTAGCGCCTATACCCGGCACAAAAGTGAGCGCTAATTCATAAAATAGTTCTTCGTGTTCGTCTTTATAGCTGGTATTCATCTTGATTGGGCGATCAGTTTTGGGATGTCGAAAATATAAAGTTGCCTGCGATTCTACAAATTGAATTTTATTAAAGGCATAGATTATCTTTGAGGCTATCAAACTCCACAAAATGAAGCAGGCAGGTATCGTTATCCTATTATTATTGGCTATTTCTGTGTCGGCAAAACAGCATAAGCACAAAAAGAAAAAAGCAAAGACTAATGGGATCACCTCTATGGCCATGCGCCGCACTGCCTGTTTCGGACGCTGTCCTGATTACTCGATAGAGGTAAACCAGGACGGCACCGCTACCTATACCGCCAGGATGTTTAACCAGGATACAGGTACTTTTACAAAGAAGATAGGCACGGCAAAAGCAATGGAAATATTGGCGCAAGCCGCTGCTTACCGTATAGACACCTGCCGCAACCGCTATGAAAGCCGCGCACAGGACCTGCCGGGCCTCATGTACACCATTCAGTACAAGGATTCGACAAAGATGATACAGAATGCCAATTTCGGGCCTGCTATGTTCAGAAAGCTGGCAGAAACTATGGATGGACTGGTCAATAAAAAAGTGGATAATAGCTGGACTAAGATCAGCAATCACGGAAAATAATAAAGAAACAGCCCTTATTGGTATGGGCTGTTTCTTTTAAAGTATCTTAGAGATGTAATTTTTCCTTCTTTGCCAGTAGCTCGTCTACCGTTTCCCTGTACATTTCATCTGGTACGCAGCAGTCTACCGGGCACACAGCAGCACATTGTGGCTCCTCATGAAAACCCTGGCACTCTGTACATTTATTAGGGGTAATGTAGTAAATATCAACAGAAACAGGCTCATGTGGTGTTTCTGCATCAGTCACAGTACCATCCATCAATCCATAAGTTCCTTTTACCGATGTGCCGTCCGCAATAGTCCATTCTACCCCACCCTCATAAATTGCGTTATTCGGACATTCGGGTTCACATGCGCCACAATTGATACATTCATCCGTGATCTTAATAGCCATAGAAGTCTTTTAATTTAGTTTATGTGCGCACAAAGTTACAATTTCGCATCTAATTTTGCTACCACAAAAACCCGCTAAAGAAAGAAATATTACTTATATATCAATTTATGTACGATAAAGATTTAATTCCTGTAAACAGAAGAATTGATTTGCTCAGCAACCTGGGTGCTTATATAGCGCTCAATGACGAAGCCTGGCAGGAAGCCTGTTACAGATCGGAGCAAGGAAATGCCTGGTTTACACGTGCACATATAGATCATGCAGCTAAGACCATTGCGGAACAATACCTGCAACGTGAGAATCTTCAAAAATGGCTGGCCGGGTATACCCTCCCTGAAAACCCAAAAATAGTGGGAATAGTAATGGCAGGCAATATACCCCTTGTAGGTTTTCATGATTTCCTGTGCGGATTTATGAGCGGACATCGACTGATGCTGAAACTCTCCTCAAAAGATGAAGTGCTGATGAAACACCTCATCGCTAAACTTGAAGAATGGGAGCCCGCAATTAAGGAGCAGGTAACCATTGCAGACCGGCTGAACAACTGCGACGCGTATATTGCAACGGGCAGCAATAACACCGCTCGATACTTTGAGCAATACTTTGGCAAATACCCGCATATTATTCGCAAGAACCGCACCTCCGTAGCCATATTGGATGGCGCAGAAACTGATGACGACCTGGCATTGCTGGCCGACGATGTGTATATGTATTATGGGCTTGGTTGCCGCAATGTCACACAAGTATGCGTACCCCGCGATTATGATTTTGCCCGCCTGCTCAACGCCTTCAATAAGAACAATGAGTATGCCGACCTGAATAAGTACAAGAACAACTACGACTACCACCTGGCCATATACTTGCTGAACCGGGTACCCTATATGAGCAATGAATCGCTGCTGATGGTAGAAAATGACCTGCCATTCTCGGCGGTGAGTGTTTTGCATTACCGGTTTTATGATGACAAAAGCACGCTGATAGAACAACTAAAGAATAATGAAGACATACAGGCCATTATAGGCGATGGATTTGTGCCATTCGGGCAGTCCCAACAACCCTCACTAAGCGATTATGCCGATGGTGTAGATACCATGGCATTTTTGTGTGGATTGTAAATGCCGTCATTCAGCTAACTTTGTAAAGAACTGCAGAACTATCAATGAAAATATTCCTCGCGCAACAGAACTATCACATAGGCAATTTTGAGGCCAATACCGCCAAGATCATTGCTGCTATACAGGAAGCCAAGAAACAAGGTGGCGACATGGTCGTTTTCTCAGAGCTGGCTGTGTGTGGCTACCCTCCCCGCGATTTTTTGGAGTTCAATGATTTTATAGAACAATGCCTCGCATCAATTGAGAAGATAAGGGAGGCCGCCGATACCATAGGTGTGCTGGTAGGTTGCCCATCCCGCAACGACAGGCCCGAAGGCAAAGACCTATTCAACAGCGCCTACCTGCTGCACGAAAAAGAAATAAAAGGGATAGTAAACAAATCGTTGCTGCCCAACTATGATATATTTGATGAGTACCGTTATTTTGAGCCTGCATTTGAATGGAATGTACTGAACTTCAAAGGCAAGAAGCTGGCAGTAACCATTTGCGAAGACATTTGGGACCTGGTAGATGACCCGCTGTACCGTTTACGGCCCATGGATATGCTCATCAGGCAGCAGCCGGACATCATGATCAACCTGAGTGCATCGCCGTTTGATTATGTACATGCCGATGGCCGTAAGGGTATAGTGAAACAGAATGTACTGAAGTACAAACTACCCATGGTGTATTGCAACACCATAGGCTCACAAACTGAGATCATATTTGACGGCGGCTCGCTGGTAATGAGCCCTAACGGCGATATACTCACCGAGTTGCCGTATTTCACGGAAGCACTGCAAAGCGTAGACTGGCAGGATGATGGTAGTTTTACACAAGGTGTTGTACGCAATACAAACACCATATCACCGGTAGCCCTTACCCCCGAAAAATTTGAACCGAACAAAAGCACTGACCAGATACACAAGGCACTGCTGCTGGGTATTCGTGACTACTTCGGCAAGATGGGCTTTAAGAAGGCAATAGTAGCCTCATCCGGGGGCATAGACAGCGCAGTGGTCTTGGCGCTGGCTTGTGAGGCATTGGGTGCAGAAAATGTAAGCGCATTACTGCTGCCCTCACAATTCTCTACAGGACATTCGGTTGACGATGCTGTGCAGCTCTCTAAAAACCTGGGTGGAAAATACAACATCATCGCCATCGAAGATATTTTCAAATCGTTCGAAAAGGCGCTCGATCCAATATTTATGGGACTACCGTTTAACGTTGCTGAAGAGAACCTGCAATCAAGGATACGCGGGGCATTGGTAATGGCAGCCTCTAATAAGTTCGGCTCCATACTACTCAACACCTCTAATAAAAGCGAGCTGGCTACCGGCTACGGCACATTGTATGGCGACATGGCCGGAGGCCTCGGCGTGCTGGGCGACCTGTATAAAATGCAGGTGTACGCCCTGGCGCGCTTCATCAACCGCGACAAAGATATCATCCCGCAAAACATAATTAACAAAGCCCCAAGCGCCGAACTGAGGCACGACCAGAAAGACAGCGACAGCCTGCCGGAATATGATATTCTCGACCCGATACTTTATCAATACATCGAGCGCAGGCAAGGCCCCAAGGAGATAGTAGCGCTGGGCAACGACCCTGCCCTCGTAAACCGTATACTGAAACTCGTAAACACCAACGAATATAAGCGCAACCAGTTCTGCCCTATCATACGTGTATCGCCAAAGGCCTTTGGTGTGGGCAGAAGAGTGCCTATTGTTGGGAAATATTTATCTTAAAATTTAATGATACATTCTTAAATTTGCATAAAAGAGCGCAAAAATGAAATTAGCCGATCTTGATTTGAACCAGGTTTATACTTATGCCGATTACTTCAAATGGCAATTTGAAGAGCGTGTGGAATTAATAAAAGGCAAGATATTTAAAATGAGTCCGGCACCCAATTTCGATCACCAGGTATTGGCAGGCGAGATATATGGTACGATCAGAGATTTTTTACGAAAGCAACCTTGCAAGGTTTTCATTGCGCCATTTGATGTTCGCCTGCCAAGAAAGTCAATAGAAGATGATGCTATTTATACCGTACTTCAACCGGATGTATGTGTAGTTTGCGACCCTTCTAAATTCGACAAAAAAGGTTGCATTGGCGCTCCGGATATTGTCGTGGAAATACTCTCTCCCGGAAATAATGAAAAAGAGATGAAGAACAAATTCGACATCTACGAAGAATCCGGTGTAAAAGAATACTGGATCGTATCGCCACAGGATAAGACTTTCCTGGTGAATATACTGACCAATGGCCATTATGTTACATCACGCCCTATGGTATCCGGCGATGTAGTTACTACTGCGGTGTTGCCCGGGTTCACTATGGACCTTAAAGAGTTATTTGAGAATATCAATTAGTTGTTTTGGGTGCAGTCTGCGCCCAAAATTTCTTCACCTGCTCCACTGCAATATTCATATCCAGGTCTTTCATGCACTTGAAATGTCCTTTAGGGCATTTGTTATAGCCCAGTTTGCTGCACGGATGGCAACTTAAACCTTTATTCTCCATTATAACGGATAATGGTGATACACGCTCATTAAGGTTATTAAAACCGTAATAGGGAAACATACCCATCTCCGGCGACGTATTACCCCATAGCGATATGATCGGCTTTTGAAAGGCCGCTGCCACATGCATCAGTCCGGTATCATTACTCACCGCCACACGGGCTATCTTCACCAGTTCAGCCGATTCATTGATACTGAACTTGCCACACGAGTTGTATATTTTTATAGGGTCCTGCAGTGCTATATCTCCACCCGCACTTACATCTTCAGGGCCGCCAAGCAGCATCACAGGGTATGGCACTGTAGCGCAAAATTGTTTCCAATGCTCCACAGGTAGTTTCTTGGTGGCGTACGATCCACCTATCACGCAGCCTACATAGCCACCCCAATGGCTCATGGGTATGTCTTTGTTACTGATACGTTTCAGGTCATCAAAGAAGTAATCCAGGCCCTTTCCATCGTTCTTCACTCCCAGATCCCTCACGGTTTCCATATACCGCTCCACAATGCTTTTGTCGGGCATAGCGGCTATCTTAAAATTGACGAGCAGCCATTTTTGTATGTTCAGTTTGTCAAAGGAATTGCTTTTAACGCCCAAAGCCTTTTTCACCCGCATAGTGCGTGTATTCTTATGAAGGTCTATTACAAGGTCGAACTTCTCTTGCTTCAATTCCTCGGTCACCGGCTTCAGATCATCGTACAGGTAATGCAACTTATCTATGTAAGGGCTGTTCATCAGCAAAGGCCCATATGCGGCCTTGGTCAGGTAATGAATTTGTATATCAGGCCGCTGCTGTTTCAGACAACGGATGACGGGTGTAGTGAGTACAATATCGCCAATGGAAGAAAAACGGATGACCAGTATCTTCATTTCTTAGTTAAAAGGTTATTTAATTAAAGGGTTAATTAGGCAAATAAGAGCAATACGTTAAGGTATTTGGGGGACACCTAGTTAACTAGTTAACTTGTTAACCCTTTAACCAGTTAACCTTTTTAACCAGTTAGGCTGATTAACCTGTTGACTCTAATTTGGCGAATAGGACAGTTCACACCATGCCTTATTATCCGTGACGCCGAGGGCCTCCTTTGCTGCAGTAGCTATACCTATGATGCTCCCTGCATATTGCTTGGTATCAGGTATAGGGCCCAGCACCTTCACATAAATGGTTTTCCCTGTACCCGGATTGGTCACCTTAATGATACTGCCCCGTGGTGTGGAATTATGAAAAGCATAATAGATATTGCTCTTACCCGTCTTCTCAAAAAACACCGCTGTACCCTTTTCCGTCAACACATTTGTCCCATTGTTGGTTTGGCGGTCATAGGCTATATCAAGGCCACCCGGCACAACCTGAGGGTCGGCAACGGCATTTCCTTCCTTCACAGGTGCCGGATAAACTAATTCACTGGCAGGGTTTGCGGTATCGCGGGTGATTATCCTTATCCATCCTACAAAAAGAGTTTGGCCGGGTGTCACTGTATTGCCTTTCATGTTGTTCCAAGCTCTCATATCGCTTTTTGTAACACCGGCATAGGTACTTAAAAGAGGAAGATCGTCTTTTGGCACTACATGATAGTACAATTCCTGTCTGTCGGCAAGAGGCTGTCTTGTAGTATAATAATTTTCAGGCTTAACGGGAATATTGATCATCGCACCAGGTGCCAGCGACTTTATACTCTCCACTTCATTAGCATAAGCCAAAACCGGGTCTGTAATATAAAACCGCTGTGCGAGCATATGCGGCGTTTCTCCCGGTTTCACCTGGTACTTCACTATCCAGCCGGTGCCTTTATGGATCACAAAAAGACTATCGACAATTTGAGCATCAGCTTTGAAAGAAAATATAAATAATATAACTACCAGGAAGTGCTTTAACATAGTCAGCGGATTTGGTCACGAAAAGTACAACAATTATGCCCAAAATTACTACTGTTTACCATAAAGTCATAATTCCATGTTAAGCTGTAGTATGTGTTCTACTCCGGCAGTTCCATTCGAATGCGCCAATGTTTTGGCAAGTAGTTATTCATGCGGTTTCCAAGCGATTTTACCCAGCCAAGCCCAAGCCCATTGTATTTTACCAAAAGCCAGCCTTTTTGCGCCCCCTCAATGCCCATATCCTCCCTTTTCAGATATAAAAGAGCCTGTTCTCGGCTTAATTCAATAGCAGGCAGACGTTCATTCTTGTCAATGCTCAGTGCCACATCATGCGATGGCAACCAATCTTTTGCCGAGGGATTGCCCATAGGCAAACCTGTTCTTCTCAGGTACACACACTGCTTCAGGATGTTCAGGTCGCCTTCATGAGCGGGCAGCAATGCGCTAAAATCCTCCTTACCCTGTATACAAACAAAATCATTATCTCGCAGCAGGAATCCTGCCATTTCCTGCATTTTTCTATCATTGAATGTCTTAAATCTTCCCATCCTCATTTCATCAGCCTCTTCCTTTTTTTGTACTGCCGCTATAAAAAAACCCTCCCCCTTTACATTACCGGGGAAGAACCTGTAACCGGTCATCCCTTTGCCCGACTGCACCTCGGCTATACCCCACTCTTCCTTGAGCGGCACCGTGCACGAAGTAGCATCATAGGTCTCTGCCAGCCAGTCCAGAACTTCCTCATCCTCCTTTGGTGAATACGAGCAGGTCGCATACACAAGTATACCATCTTCCTTCAATGCCGGCCAAACATCCGCAAGTATACGCTGCTGGCGATCTCCGCACATTTGTACATTCGCTTCGCTCCATTCGTCTATA
This sequence comes from uncultured Bacteroidota bacterium, assembly GCA_903877645.1. Classification (GTDB taxonomy): domain Bacteria; phylum Bacteroidota; class Bacteroidia; order Chitinophagales; family Chitinophagaceae; genus Nemorincola. Next base: position 41,650 of record CAIRES010000040.1, read on the forward strand.
GCCCGCGCATCCTTACGCCACAACCCGCTACCACTGCATGGCGCATCTACAACGATCACGTCAAAATAGCCTGTAAGTTTTGTAAAATCCCTTGGGTCGTTGCTCGTTACCCAGGTATTCATATACCCCCAGCGGGTCATATTCTCTTCCAGTATAGAAGCACGGGTTCGGATCACTTCATTGGAAATGAGCAGGCTGTCCTTATCTAACAAAGACGCAATAAGGGTACTCTTACCACCCGGCGCAGCACACAGATCCAGCACGCGCAACCCTGTCCTTCCTTGTATTACATGTCGTAGAAGGTGATCAAGAAACATAGAAGAAGCCTCCTGCACATAGTATGCACCCGCATGATATGCAGGATCGAGCGTGAATACCGGCCTTTCAGGCAAATAAACCCCGCCTTCGCACCAGGGCACTTTCTCCTCTGTCGCAAACAAACCAATGTCCTTAGCGCCGTTCACTCGTACAGACACGGGTGCAGGCTGATCATGGGCTTCAAGAAAAGCCTGCTCATTAAAGCCTTTTATGCCGTGCAGGTCTTGTAGTATAGAGGATGGTATCTGTCTCATTCCGATCGGCAAACATAGCCGCAAATTCAATTCTATAAAAGATAAAAGTTACTTTTATTTTCGCGATACCATTATGAAAGCAAAGCTCACTACAAAAATACCACTTATACTGCTATTGCTCCTCACTTTGGTGTTTGCAAAGCTCCAGTTCAATAAGCGTTTAGGCGCTCCCGACGATGTATGTATGAACATTTGCTCCGATGGCCGTGGCTATTATGCATGGCTACCTGCTATATTCATTTACCACGATCTGAATTTCGGCTTTTTTGAGCAAGTAGAATTAAAGACCAGCCCATGCGGAGGCGCCATCGGCGGCTGCATACAAGACTACCGCAATTCATTTGACGGCCATATCTGTAACAAGTACTACCCGGGTACGGCATTTATGATGCTACCGTTCTTTGCATGGGCGCATATAACCGAGTCTATGGGCGGTTACCGGACAACGGGTTACTCTCCTCTTTATTTCCAGATGATAGGTATTTCGGGCATTTGCTATTTTCTGCTGGGCATGCTGATATTCCTCGCTATTCTGCGAAAGCTACAACTGAATATATTACAACAGTCGCTAACAATACTACTGGTTACTTTCGGCTCCAATATGCTTTACTTTACTGCCGATAAGCCTGCCTACTCACACATTTATTCTTTTGTTCTTATCGCGGCATTCCTCTACTATGCCATTTGCCTCAGGGAACATTTTTCAGCAAAACACCTCGCTTATCTATCTTTTCTTACAGGGTTCATATTCATCACCCGCCCTGTGAATGTATCTATAGTGCTCATTCTACCCTTCCTGCTTTGGGAATGCCGTACAATGCTTATGGATGTGTTGCGCCAAAAACCATCCGTACTGCTGGCGCTGCTGCCGGGCCTCATTATGCCGTGCATACTCTTTGATCTTTACCATATCTCCACGGGGCATTTATTTATCTATTCATACGACAAGGAAGGCTTTGATTTTCTACATCCCCACTTTTGGCAATTTCTGTTCAGCTACGACAATGGGGTGTTTCCTTATACGCCTTTGTTGCTCCTTCCATTCGTTTTCCTTTTTGCATGGTACAAGCTGACAGATAAACCATTGATTGCAGGAGCTTTTATCACAATGCTTGTTACCGCATACATACACAGCTCGTGGTGGTGCTGGAGTTATGGGCTATCCTTCGGGGCAAGGACTATGCTCGATTTCCTGCCGCTGTTCGGCATCATCATTGGCCTCTCGCTCAAGAACGCCAACCTTAAAAAACATTTTTACCTCCTGCCTGTTTACTTTCTCTGCTGCACCGTCACTATGGTGCTTTACGACCGCAAGAACCATGGCTACATGAGCCAATACCCGATTACAGATTACTGGCCGGCTTTACGCAGCAGTTTAGGCATGAAGTAAGGCCGCTAAAGTTCAAACGCCACGCCTATATAGTTGTGCGGTGTGATCGCCTTCAGTTCTTTCTTCACTTTGGCTGTCACTTTCAGCGTTTCTATGAAATCGTGGATGTCTTTTTTGCCTATACTTACTTTGCCTCTCGTCAGCTCTTTTAGTGCCTCATAAGGTTTTGGATAATGCTCGCGGCGCAATACGGTTTGTATGGCTTCTGCCACCACGGCCCAGTTGTTCTCCAGGTCATCGGTCATTTTCTGCTTGTTCAGCAGCAGCTTACTGATCCCTTTTTCTAATGAACGGAGCGCCAGGAAGCTATGACTCAATGGCACACCCACATTGCGCAATACTGTGCTATCGGTAAGATCGCGTTGCAGGCGGCTGATGGGCAGCTTGGCGCTCAGGTGCTCGTACAGGGCATTGGCTATGCCCAGGTTGCCCTCGGCATTCTCAAAGTCTATAGGGTTTACCTTATGCGGCATGGCGCTGCTGCCTACCTCACCGGCCTTTACCTTCTGTTTAAAATACTCCATAGATATATATTGCCATACATCGCGGCATAGGTCTATAAGTATGGTGTTGATGCGCTTCAGGGTATCGAACTGGGCAGCTATATTGTCGTAATGTTCTATCTGCGTGGTGTATTGCATCCGCTCCAACCCCAGCTTTTTATTCAGGAGGTCGTTCCCAAACTTAGGCCAGTCAATATGCGGGAAGGCGACATGATGGGCGTTGAAGTTACCGGTAGCACCGCCAAATTTGGCTGCGAACGGAATATTCAGCAGTTGGTCTATCTGGCCCTCTATACGCTCCACAAATACCATAAACTCCTTACCCAGTGTAGTGGGTGATGCCGGCTGTCCGTGCGTACGTGCCAGCATAGGTATACCATTCCATTCGGTAGCCAGGTGGTATAGCTGCAAGTGCAGGTTCAGCAGGGCTGGCAGGTATTGTTCCTCCAGTGCATCCTTCCACAACAATGGCACAGCGGTATTATTGATATCCTGCGAGGTAAGGCCGAAGTGGATCCACTCCACGCTATCGCCTGCGCCTAGTGCTTCTAATTTATCCTTCAGGAAGTACTCCACTGCCTTTACATCATGGTTGGTGGTCTTTTCGGTATTCTTGATCTGCTGGGCATCTGCCTCACTGAAATCTTCATAAATAGCTCTCAATTTGGCAGGTTTTACCTTTGCCGGCAGGGAAATGATCTTCTTTTCGGCCAAAAACAGGAAATACTCCACCTCTACCCTTACCCGGTAACGGATAAGCCCGAATTCAGAGAAATAAGGCGCAAGTACAGCAAGTTGAGAGCGGTAACGCCCGTCTATAGGGCTAATGGCAGTGAGTGCGTTGAGTTCCATAGCCGCAAAGATAGGAATTACACTAAACGTTGCTCATCCCATTTATGCACCGGGCCATCTACCCTATATTATATTTATCAAAAGTATATCAAACATTTTTGGTCTTCACTACGTCTATATGATTAATAGTATATTTTGTTGTACTTTTGCCAAGCTTTTTACAAAAACGTAGCGTCAATCTGTGTTTGGCACATTATTTGCAGGTATGTGTCTGAATTATAGAATTGCGATGATGGATAATATGAAAACAATGAAAAAATACCTTTTACCGGCTTTTATGATCACGATCACCGCAATAATGGGATCGTGCAGTAAAAGTTACACCCCTACTGTTGGCCCATATTCTAATCTTGAATTTGCTGTAGCAACGATAACAAGCGCAGCAGAAACGACTTTTGTAGATGCGTCTAAAGGTGGCACCTACTATGGCAAAAGCGGCTCCCGGTTCATCATTCCGCAGAATGCGTTTCAAACATCTGGTGGCGGTGCTGTTACCGGTACTATCGGGATCATCTCGGCAGAATTCCTCACTAAAACAGACATGATGTTTTCAGGCATTTTCCCGTACAACCCCTCAAATAACCTTGCTACGGCCGGAGAGGTTTATATTAACGCATTAGACCAAAACCTGAATACACTTAATTTCACCACAGATCTCAGGTATACTATAAATATACCACAAGCCGGCACTCCTCCTGAAGGCTTGTCCTTTTTTGTTGGCGGCCAGATCCCCAGTTCTAAGGACGTGGCCTGGAGCGCCGATCTGGACAGTAATGTAGGTAGCATTACCTATATGCTGGGGCATAATGCAGACACTATCAGTATCACCTCTAATAAAACCGGGTTTGTAGCTGCAGATAAGTCAATTGATGATCCAAAGACGCATTACCCTACCTTCTCTGTAACACCGGTAATACCTGGTGTTACTTTGTCTGATACAGTTGCTGCTTTTGCCGTTTATGATGGGTACAACAGTATGTGGCTGATGCAAAATGTGAATAGTAATCATATTTTCACAGAGTCACAAGTACGTCCCATCCCGCTGCATTTTGTGCTAATGACCGTTGTCAATGGTTATTTTTATGCGGGTATCCTTGCTGTGCCGCAACTTACCAATAATGCCAACTACCAAGTGACCCTGACGCAAATAGCTCCGTCTGACTTCAAAACAATGGTGGGCAATTTACCATAAGCATACCACAAACTCATTTTACAAAAGCCCTGCAAACGCAGGGCTTTTGTTTTACCTACCATTCTTGCTGGCCTTTGCTTTGCCGTTAAAATCAAGTGCCAGTTTGATCCAGTAAGCAAGTTGCTTTTTCGTCTTTAGTTCATCTTCCTGCACATACACAAAACCCTTCATCACTTTGCCGCCATGTATCATTTCTCGGCAGCCGTTTTGTTCTATAGCAGTATCATGTAAATCAGGGCCTATGCGGCACATCATTTCATCTCCGCCTACACTCACGCACATTTTGCCATTGACCATAAAGGTAATACCGCGAAACATCTTCTTTTCCTCCACATCAGGCAAATGGGCCAGAACTTCGCGGATGCGATCAGCCAGCAGTTCGTTATATGCCATAATTATTGATTGAGCAGATTCGCTATTTACTGTCAGCGGCCTTATCATCACCGGCAGCCTTATCTGATTTGCCGGCATCGTCCTTACCGTCTCCTTTATCACCCTTACTATTACCTATCTCAGGCGATTTCATTCTTTTTATGTGCTTCAACTGCTCCTGGGTACGGGGATACAGGTGATACTCATCCCTCTTTTTCTCCTCCTTCTCAGATAGCAGGGAGAATTCGTTGTGCCCTGTGCTGCTGTTATATGGCAGAGTGCGATAGGCCTGTTTGTGCTGTATGGCTGCTACCCTTCTTCTATGTTGCTTTTCCCTCTTTTTTTCCTTGTGGTGCTTTCCCCAAAACAGGAATGCCTGCGCAGGCATGTACGTACACAGCAGGCAAACAATCAAGAGAAATGCAGCAACTCTTTTCATAATAACGGGCTAAAGATACACAACTTTTGAACAACTGATAAACACCCATATATCAGAAATGTTCCTTTCGGAATACCGGCATCATATAAATGCCAAACACTTCGAAATACATAGGATATTAGTCGCATTTTTCTATTTTTAAGCTGGCAACCAAGTCTTGCCATCTGCTATGCCCATAAACAAGGATCTGTACAAGCAAAAACCGGCAATATTAACGACCCCGTTCGAAAATATAGCGCTTGCATTTTCAGGAGGAGGCTTTAGGGCCGCTTCATTTAGCCTGGGTGTTATTGCGTATCTCAACAACATAAAGACGGGCAAAGATGCATCCAAACGGCTTTTAGAAAATGTAACTTATATATCCTCTTCTTCAGGGGGCACTTTCACCAATGCCTTATATGCCTTGCACAAAGCAAAAGGAAAGAATTTTAATTCATGCTACAAGCTATTGTTTGAGGCTATGGATGGAGAACATATACTAAGCGCAGCGCTGGACAATATCAATCGTAGCGCTGTATGGAAGAACTCATTTAAAACAAGGAATATTATCAATGCCTTTTCTATAACCTACGACGGGCCGCTACTGTTTAATAAAGCAACGCTTAAGGATCTGAGCCAACCCGAATGTAAATCTCATCTGGAAGAGGTCTGCTTCAATTCCACTGAGTTTTTTAGCGGATTGCCATACAAGCAACAAACGAAAATGCAGAACTGGCCCGGTGAAAAAGATGAATATTTCAAATTCGGTAACCACATCGTACAAATTGAGGGCGATATTACAGACCGGTTAAAGCTGGCCGACCTACTGGCAGCTTCCTCCTGTTTTCCGGGCGGGTACGAGCCTATAGTACTGCCTAATGATTTTTGCTATGACAGCCTTACCCCTCAAATGTTGGGTGCGCAACTGAAGATCGAACCACAGAAGAACAGCAAAAAAGAAGTAGCGTTCCTTAAAGCCGGACGGTTAGGGCTTATGGATGGAGGCATTACCGACAACCAGGGGCTGGAAAGCCTGATGGAAGCAGACGAACGCAGGCGGCAACTAAGCAGCGAACTGGCAACAAATTCTTTCCGGCCATTCGACCTCATCATGGTCAATGACGTAGGTAGCTTTTATATGTCGCCGTACTCTGTGCCTGAAATGAAAGATAAGCCCATTGCACTTTTGAGTGTGGACAGGATATGCTTATTACTTACAGTTATCTTATTGGCAGGAATAGTCGTGTTCGCGCTCGGGTTGCAACATGCCAATGCATGGCTTGCCGTTGCCGGCGGATTGGCGATTGTATTCCCGGCATTGATATTGTTCCCGGTTTACAAGTTACACAGGCACCTGACCGATAAGAAAAGGAAACACGGGCTGAACCTGGAACAAACATTCTCTGAAACGATCGCTAAGAAATTGATCAAATTCATGCGAAACACACCAATGGGTATATTGCAGCAGGTGAATAAATCAAGGCTCAGTTCGATAATGATCCTTACCAACGATGTGTTTATGAAGCGTATCAGGCAAATGCTCTATCAAAGCTTTTATGCCAACCCGATATGGGACAACCGGCGAAAGGGCAACCACATCTACGACCTCTCTTTCTCTAATAATATTAACAGGGAAAACAGGAACGCAGATGCACCTATCCCCTCGCAGCCTGTACAGATAGTGGCCGAAACTGCCTGCTGCATGGGTACTACACTGTGGTTTGATGTGCAAAGCCGCACAGAAACACACTCTATGGCCTGCATTATTGCTACAGGTGCATTTACTACATGCTATAACCTCATAGATTACATTGCAGCATTAAAACAAGCAGCCGATGTATGGGAAGGGTTCAGCCAGGAGAGCAAAGAGCTCGTGAATAATATAGACCGGCAATTACAACAGGATTGGGCTAAATTTCAAACCGACCCGTTTTTTCTATTTAATAACATGGGAAATGAAATATGGGGCAACGTATTTACCCCGATCGACCATACCACAATACCATTCCCTGAATATACAAATTACCCGAAATATGAAGAGACTAAATGATCCTGCAAAAAGGCAATTACAGATAGTTGCAGCCTAAACACGAAACTTTTTTAATCCCCCATTTTCCGTTAAGTTTGTAGATTCCGAACTGCTTGCAAATTTTTCGGTTTTGGGATTTGGAATTTGTAAATTTTGGAGTTTATCTAATGAGCGACTATATAGTATCAGCACGTAAATACCGCCCGCAAACCTTTGATACGGTTGTAGGGCAGGAGCACATCACCACTACCCTTAAGAATGCAATAAAGAACCAGCACCTGGCACATGCCTACCTGTTTTGCGGGCCACGCGGTGTGGGCAAAACCACCTGCGCGCGCATCTTGGCCAAGACCATCAATTGCGAAAACCCCACTGCCGATACCGAGGCCTGTGGCGTATGTACGAATTGCATGAGCTTTAAGAACAATAATTCATTCAATGTTTTCGAGCTCGATGCTGCCAGTAATAACTCTGTAGACGACATACGTGAACTCACCAACCAGGTACGCTTTGCCCCGCAGCAAGGTAAGTACAAGGTATATATCATTGATGAGGTGCACATGCTGAGCGCCGCGGCATTCAATGCCTTCCTGAAAACATTGGAAGAACCGCCGCCTTACGCCATCTTCATACTCGCCACTACCGAGAAACATAAGATACTGCCTACCATCCTCAGCCGCTGCCAGGTATTCGACTTTAAACGCATCACCACGCACGATGTGGTAGCGCACCTGCAAAGCATTGCGGTAAAAGAAAGCATGATAGCCCAGGAAGCCGCCCTGCACGTAATAGCCCAGAAAAGCGAAGGTGCCATGCGCGATGCCCTTTCTATGCTCGACAGGATAGCCAGCTTCACCAATGGTATGCTCACCTACAGCAATACCATGGAGCACTTGAACCTGCTGGATGCTGATTTTTACTTTAAACTAACCGACAGCCTGCTCAGCCAGGACGTAGCGGGTACACTACTGCAACTGGATCAGGCCCTTACCAAAGGATTTGAAGGGGACGTGATCATAGGCGGACTCGCTGAACACTTCCGCAACCTGCTGCTGTGCAAAGACCCGCGCATGGCCAAGCTGCTGGATGTACCAAACGACTTCCGCCCGCTATATAACGAGAAAGCTAACCAATCCCCGCCTTCGTTTGTCCTTTCTGCACTCAATGTGATCAACGAGAGCGAACTGCAATACAAACAGGCAACCAATAAGCGCCTCCATGTGGAGTTATGCCTGGTAAGGCTGTGTTTTCTGCTGCAGTCAGTCAAAGGCAGCACTATGGCCCCTGCCGAAAACGATGATTTAAAAAAAAACGATAGTCGGGTAGCTGCTCCTGTTATAAATGAGCAAAAACCTGAAAACAATTACAATTCAGCGCCTGTTGCCGCATCAACAGTGAGTGAACCGGTTATAGAAACGCCACAGTCACCCGCTCCCCAGCCGGAACATAAGGCTTATACTGCCCCGCAGGCAGCACAGCCAGCGCCATCACCCGTGCCACAGGCTGCATCTGCTTCCCCACCCAGGCCCGCACCCGCAGGCCGCAGGCTGAGCATGGATATGCTCTCTGATATTGATGCCGAGGTTACTAAAGCCGAAGCCAACCAGGGCGCAGAGAAAAAGGTGCTGACCCAGGAAGCCGCCGAGCAATTATTCGAAGACTACAAGGTAACCCTGCAAGCCGCTCTCAAAAATGTGATCCATGCCCAGTTCAACCTCATGAAGCTGGAGGTGTATCCTCCTGATGAAGTAAAGGTAATATCGCCCAGCGAACTTACTGATACCTATGCACGGGAGCAACGCACCCAACTCATTGATTTTTACAGGGATAAGGCAAAAATGATCGTGCGGATAACTACCGAGATCAGGGAAGACGAAGCCGTAAAAGCCTCGCAAAACACGATGGTACTGAGCAAAAGTGAGATATATGATGCCATGACCGCTAAAAACCCCAACCTTGGCCGACTGAAAGAGGCTCTGGGTATGAATCTGGAGTATTAAACACGAGGCCCTAACCCCTCCCGCCGCACAGCGGAACCTTGTACCGGGGAACGCACTTGTTTCCTTACTAAATTAACCCTTTGCCATTTTACCCGATTAGCATTACTTTTGACACTCAAAACATAGAAGAATTATATGGCTGAAGCGATACGTATGCCCTTGCTAAGTGATACCATGAAGGAAGGGGTAATAGCGGAATGGCACAAAAAAGTTGGTGATACCGTAAAGTCTGACGACGTGATAGCTGAGGTAGAGACCGATAAAGCAACCATGGAAGTGATGCCTTACGTAGATGGCACCCTCCTGTACATAGGCGTAGAAAAAGGCAAAGGCGTGCCCGTAAATGGCATTATGGCCATCATAGGCAAGGCCGGCGAAGATTTTCAATCTATACTGGCTGCCGAAGGAAGTGCCAAACCTGCCGAACAGGCCGCACCTGCTTCTACACCGGCACCACAACCGCAAGCAGCACCCGCACAACCTGCTCCGCAGGCTCAGTCAGCCCCTGCCGCTCCACAACCTGCTCCGACACAACCTGCTCCAGCCGTATCAAACGACGACCGGGTAAAAGCTTCGCCTCTGGCCAAAAAACTGGCTGAAGATAAGGGCGTGGACATAAATGCCGTAAAAGGAAGTGGCGACAATGGCCGCATCATCAAGCGCGACGTAGATAGCTATACACCAGCCGCTGCAAGCGCACCCGTTGCACCAAAAGCAGCCGCATTGGCATTTGTGCCAGCCGGGCAGGAAGGTTATACCGACACGCCACTGAGCCAGATGCGCAAGATCATCGCGCAGCGCCTGAGCGAAAGCAAATTCAGCGCGCCGCACTTCTACCTGCGTATGACGGTGACCATGGATAAGGCTATTGAAGCCCGCAAGGCCATCAACGACCTCTCCCCGGTCAAAGTATCTTTCAACGACCTCATCATCAAAGCATGTGCCATGGCGCTGCGCCAGCATCCGGCAGTGAATAGCTCCTGGATGGGTGATTTCATTCGCCAGAACCACCACATACACATAGGCACCGCGGTAGCGGTAGAAGAAGGACTGATAGTACCTGTAGTGAAATTTGCCGATCAGAAATCGCTGTCACAGATAGCAGAGGAAGCCGGCAAGCTGATAGAAAAAGCACGTACCAAGAAGATACAACCACAGGAATTCACGGGCAATACCTTTACCATATCTAACCTCGGGATGATGGATATTGATGAGTTTACTGCCATCATCAATCCGCCGGATAGCTGCATACTGGCAGTAGGCAAGATCGCAGCTACCCCGGTAGTGGAGAATGGCAAAGTAGAAATACGCCAGTTATTGAAACTGACCCTGAGCTGCGACCACCGCTCGGTAGACGGTGCGGTTGGCTCCCGCTTCCTGAATACGCTGAAAGCGTACCTGGAAAACCCGGTGACCATGTTGGTATAATTAGTAACAATTTAATCATAATAACTGAAGCCCCTCTCGAGGGGCTTCTTCATTTGAAGCCGTATATTTACACTCCGTGAGATCCTTCCTGTTTTGCTTATGCCTCATAACATTTCACTGCGCAGTTGCGCAGGACAACTACGAGATACAGGTATACGGCGCCCAAACAGTAGCCAAAGATGCCACCATGTTGGAGTTGCACAGCAACTTCACCTTTGGCGGGCAGGTATACGCGCAGGATGGCGTATTGCCCACACACAATATTCTCCATGAGACGGTAGAGATCACCCATGGTTTCAACGACTGGTTTGAGACAGGATTCTATTTTTTTAACGCCATAGGGTCTGATAACCGCACCACTTATGTAGGCAGCCATATACGCCCACGGGTAATGGTACCGCTGAGCTGGCAATGGCCGGTTGGGGTGAGCATGAGTGCCGAAGTAGGCTACCAGAAACCGCAGTATAGCCCCGACGACTGGACCCTGGAACTTCGCCCTATAGTAGATAAGACATGGACGAAGTTTTACGTCGCGTTCAACCCTGTGTTTGACAAATCGCTGCATGGACTGAACCAGCATAACGGATTCAGCTTTTCACCGAATGTAAAGGCAAGCTACAATGTCACAAAAGTAATAGCCGCTGGTTTTGAATATTACGGCGCAATAGGCAAGATCAATATGCCCGACACCTACCAGCAACAACAACACCAGTTATTTGCAGTGATAGATCTCGACTGGAATCCCGACTGGGAGTTCAACGCCGGCTATGGCCTTGGTTTCACCAACGTTACTGACAACGATATTTTTAAAGTAATAGTGGGTTATCGCCTGCATAAGAAAACAAAAGCCCTGCAAATCAAGGGATAGCAAATCTGATCAAACGGACTCTTTTCTATCGGATTTTCCCGGCTTGTAAAAGCGATAGAACAACACCATAAGTATAGTAAACAAAACGCCCGAGGTCACGGCAAAACACAAGTTGTACATAACCGTCTTTTCAGGATGCAGAAGACCAATCCCAATCAGAAACATGCCTACCGTATAAACTATGGACAATATAGCCATTGGTTTTAATTTCATGGAAGTCGTTTAAGGCGTAAATGTACTTATTTAATTTTTCCGGATGATACCAGTCCGCTTGGTGCCATCAGGCAGGTGCCTGCCAAATACTTGGAACATAGCCTGTTTCTTTGACTTGGTGCTATAAAGCCTAATGGAGACAAGCGTATCATTCAGCCATTTATAAGAGGCTTTGTTCAGATCATCATCAGTGCCCCAGGTACCCTGGAAGCGCCTTACAGTATCCGTCTCGGTACGGAAGAAATATACAGTATATGCCCTGTCCTTAGTCCTGCACACTACTACATCATGCTGCTTATGTTTTGCATTGTCGGGTTCCTGCTCGCCTGTTTTACGCGCATCTGTAATGCTCACGACACCTTTTGATGCTATGTGCCGGGCAAAGCAAATGGTTGCTATCAGTAGTAAGGCAATGGTGGATAATTTTCTCATGATCTGGGGCACGCTGCATTATCGACAGTGGATACTCGAAGATAAGAATTTATTAATCAAAAAACAGAAGCCCCTGAAATGGAGCTTCTGTTTTTAAGGTATTAATCGATCAACCAATTTACCCTTTAACTAATTAACTAATCATCGCACACTCTCCCCTTCCTTCACCTGGTAGCTGCCGTTTACAATTACTTCATCTCCTGTGTGCAGGTTGCCAAAGATTTCTGTCGAGTCGTTGCTTTGGTTACCTTCGGAGATGTCTATCCATTTGGCTGTATTGTTGACCACTGCTATTATGTACTTATGCTCTGTCGTGCTCACTACTGCACTCTTGGGTACTACATAGGCATTCGCGCTGCCGCTGGTAGGCAATGTCACCTCGGCATACATACCCGGCTTGAAGTTGCCTCCGGTGTTCTGTACATCTATTTCCAGTGTTTCAGACCTGAAACTGTTGTTCAGGCTGTTAGATGAGCGGGATATAACGCCGTCAAAGTGTTGGCCGGGGATGGCATTAACCCGGTATTGCACCTTATCGCCATCCTTCACCTGCGCCGCATACTGCTCCGGTATATCCAGCACCAGCCGCAGTTTCGATAGCTGCTGCAATACCAGCATTGGTTTGGCATTTTGTGTGCCTGGCCCGGCCAGTGCGCCGGGGTGCACATTCCGCTCAGTGATCACTCCGTCAAACGGCGCTGTGATAGTGAGGTAGGCACCCATCGCTTGCTGTGCTTTGTAATTGGCATACTCGCCCTGCGTGGTAGCGCTGTCGCCCTGCATTTTCGATGCTGCAGCCTCCAGATCGTAAGGAGAAACCGTGCCGGGTGTGTGACTGGTCTCCAGCAGGCGGTGGTAGCGGTCTTTGCTCGTAATGTAGGCTGCTTCTGCTTCGGTATATTTCAGCCTCGCAGCCGCTACTTGTTGTATGATCTCCGGTGCATCAAGGGTCATCAGTACCTGCCCTTGCTTTACTACAGATCCCCTGTCCACATTCACGGTTTTCACAAAGCCGCTGATGCGTGGGTATATCTGTACCAACTGGAAAGGCTGCATCACGCCTGGCAGTTGCACATCGCCGCTTATCCGGCGGGGCTGTAGCTGCATGGTGGCATAGGTGGGTGTGGTGGCCTTTGCCTCCGGCTTTTTTTCTTCTTTTGTGCCACAAGATGCAGTTATGACAGTAGTGGCCAATATGGCGGCCAGTTGCATTTTATATTTCATGAGCTATGGTATTTGATGGTTCTGGTAAAAGGGATGGTGATTTCAATGTGGCTTTTGCCATTAGCCAGGCATAGCATTGCGGCACTATGTACAGCGCGGCAAATGTGGAGGCAATGAGCCCGCCGATAACAGCACGGCCCAGTGGCGCTGTCTGGTCGCCGGACTCACCCATGCCACTGGCCATGGGCAGCATACCGGCTATCATCGCCAGGCTGGTCATCAATATGGGCCGCAAGCGTATGGACGCACTCACGGTAGCGGCTTTCACCACATCGTTGTTGTATTCCACACGCAGGGTCTCCGCATTGCTCACGATCAGGATGGCATTAGCTACCGACACACCTGTAGACATGATGATGCCCATATACGATTGCAGGTTCAGTGTGCAGCCGGTAAGCAGCAGCAACACCATAGCGCCTAGCAATACCGCAGGTATGGTAGAAAGCGCAGCCAGCGACACCATAAACGACTGGTAGTTGGCCGCAAGCAACAGGAAGATAACGATGATGGCCAGTAGCAGCCCGCTTTGCAGGCTATCCAGCGTTTCCGTCAGCAGGCTCGACATGCCTTGTACATTCATTTGCAGGCCCTTGGGCAGCTCACCCAGCGACTTCACCGCTTTGTTCACAGCATCGGTGCCGCGTTGCAGGTCGGTCTTATACAGGTTGGCGCTCACAGTCACAAATCGGCGCGGGCCGCTTCGGTCATACTCCCCTGCCGTCGTATCCACGCTGAAGGTGGCTACATCCTGTAGTACCAGTCCGGACTGCCCTGTTTGCAGGGGTATTTCCTTCAGGTCATTGATATTGTTCAGGATGTACTCTGGCACTTGTGCCTGCACCTGGTAGGTATATGCACTCCTGGTATCCAGCCACAGGTTCTTTTCGGTATAGCGGCTTGATGAGGTGAAAGCGGCTATAGAGCGGCTCACATCCTGTAGCTTCAGCCCCATTTGTGCGATCTTGTACCGATCCAGCTTAATGCTTAGTGTGGGGTACTTGAGGGGTTGCTGTATCTGCACATCGCGCAGAAAGGGCACTTGCTTCATTTCGGTTGTTAGTTTGTTCGCATAGTCGGCTATCTGTCGCATATCCTTGCCTGCCACCTGCACCTCTATGGGTGTGGCCGCCCCCTGGCTCATGATCTTCTCTGTAAGTTCTATGGGCTCAAACGACACGCTCACATCAGGCAGCCTGTTGTGCACAGCCGCGCGAAAAGCCTCCTGGAATTTATCTTTGTCGCCCTTGTACTTTTCCTCTATCTGCACCTGCAATGATGCCTCATGAGTACCACTATTGAATACATAGAGGTTTGCCGAAGCATAGTTCGTAGGTGTCATACCCACAAATGCCGAGCTGATCTCTATATGATGATCAGTGATGCTGTCGAGTATCTGCAATACATTCTGCACCATGCTTTCTGTGCGCTCCAGCCGGGTACCATCGGGCAGGCGCAGTTTCACCTGGTACTGGCCGTTGTTCGTTTTGGGCAGCAGGTCCTTTCCTATCCATACAAAGCAACCGGCGGTCAGCGCCAATACTACGATGAGGTAAAAGCTCACATTGCGGCCTCTCTTTTTGATCATGCTTTGCAGGGAGTGAGTGAACCTGACCTTGAACCGCTCGAAACCATTGTTGTGTACCGCATCTGTTTCTTCGGCTTCCTCCTGCAGGCTTATTTCGCGTATTTCAGCAGCATCTAATGCCAGGCTGTCGTATGGCGCTGCATGATGGTGGCTTTTGAACATTTCTTCCTTCAGCAGCCAATTAGCTACAATAGGTACAATACTCTGCGCCAGCAGGAAGGACGCGATCATAGCAAAGCCTATCGACAGCGACAACGGCAGAAACAAAGCACGCGGCACACCGGTCATAATAAACGACGGGGCAAACACCGCTATGATACACAGCAGGATGAGGAACAGCGGAAAAGATATTTCGGAACAGGCATCATAAATGGCCTGCCGCTTGGGTTTGCCCATCTCCAGGTGCTGGTGTATGTTCTCTATGGTTACCGTGGCCTGGTCCACCAGGATACCTATGGCGAGGGCAAGGCCGCTGAGCGTCATAATGTTGATCGTTTGCCCGGCCATTTTAAGGCAGAATACTGCACTGAGCACAGACAGGGGTATGGTCACCACTACCACTATGCAACTGCGCCAGTCTTTGAGGAACAATAGTACCATAAGGCCCGTGAGTATAGCGCCTATGATACCCTCTGTAACCAGGCTTTTTACCGAGTTCATTACAAATACCGACTGATCGAACTCGTAGGTGATGTGTACATCATCGGGCAGCAGGCTTTGCATCTCCGGTATCTTTGATTTCAGTTTTTGCACTACTTCCCATGTCGAGGCATCCGGCGTTTTCACGATAGGCATGTAAATAGAACGCTTGCCATTGATCAGTGCGTAACCGGTAGTAATATCGGCAGCATCCTGTATCGTTCCCACATCATGCAGGAAAATAGTGTTCGTATTATCTGTGCGCACCGGTATATCGCCAAAGGCCTTTACATTCTCTTCCAACGAATTGGTAGTAGCCATATACATAGTATTGCCCACACGGATATTGCCGGAAGGCGACATCACGTTATTGTGCGCTATGGACTGTACTACCTCATCCGGTGTCAGGTTGAAGCTGCGCAGCTTATCCGGGTCCATATTTAATACAACTGTACGGATGTTCGCCCCCACCGGCGGTGGTGCAGAAAGGCCGGGCACGGTGGAGAACAGCGGCCTGATACGTGTAGCAGCATAGTCGTTGATCTCGTCGAACTTGCGGGTGGGGCTGCTGAATACCAAGGTACCTACCGGCAGCGACGAGGCATCAAACCTGATCACCTGCGGCGGTAGTGCGCCCGGTGGAAAGAAGGTCATCGCCCGATTAAGCTGCAAGGCTACCTGCCCCGTGGCTTCGGCCATATCGGTACTTTCAAAAAACGTAAGTTTCAGGATGGTAATGCCCTGTATGTTTTTACTGGTAATATTCTTTATGCCGTTCACATAAAGAAACTGGTCTTGCAGGCGGGTCGAGAAAAAACCCTCCATCTGCTGCGGCGTCATACCGCCATAGGGCTCTATGACGTAAATTACGGGCAGGTTCAGTCTCGGAAAGATATCTATGGGTATGGTCCTTATAGCGAGTATAGAGCTAAAGAATACCGCAGATACGATCACGAGAATGGTTACAGGCCGTTTTAGGGAGGCTGATACAATACTCATTATTTATCGTTTAAAATTTTGTAAAAAATCGTCCAATTGCCCGCTCAGTCCTGCGCGTATATAGAGCAGTTGCATTAGCGCGTCCTGTGTCAGCACATAGCTGCTCTCCGCCTGCAAAAGCACATATTGGGCATTGGTTACCTCTATCAGTGTATTCAGTCCCGCTTTATACAATGCCATCTGCTGGCCATAGGCCTGCCGGGCAGAGTATAACTGTACGGGTAGCTCCTTCAGTTTCTCTACAGTTGTAGCGTAGGAGGCATTGGCTTGTTGCATCATCTTATCAAGGGCCACTTGCTGGGTTTGCAGGGCATTTTGCTTTGCCTGTGCCTGGTATCGCCCTTCCACCACCTCGTCGTGGCGGTGCCTGAGGTCAAACAGGTTGTACGTAAGCGTTACACCCAGCAGGTAATTGAACTTGCTGTATGGCAGGCCGTCTGTTATATTATCAGGATAGGCACCTGCATAAGAAACACCTGAGCTGCGCTCCCATGCTGCGCCTATGACCCCTGCGCGCGGCAGGTATCTCCTGGCTATGGCATCGTTACCTGCAAGCTGTTCTTCATATTGCTTTTCATATACATTCAGCAATGGATGGCCGGTAGCCACATTTGTTTTGGGTTGCCCAAGCACTAACAGCTGCGGCATAGCGGCACCGATAAAGCTGGTATCGGGGACTATTTCACCGGCATTGATACCGGTATAGGACTGTAGTGTAATACGGTCGTAATTATAGTCATCCAGCGCCTGCAGGTAGGCCATACGGGCATCGGCATATACTGCGCTGGCAGTGCTGCTATCCACACCCGGCTTTAGCCCGCTCAGCACTGTTGCCCTGATCGATGTCAGGATCACTTGCGCCCGTTGCATATTCTCTTCCTGTATTTGCAGCAACCGGTACTTCTTCAGCCAGTCGAGATACACCGAGATCATACTTTCGGTAAGCAGGTATTTATCACTGCTCAGGTTGGCTTCATTCACAGCCAGTTGGGCCCCTGCCTGCCTTCTTTGGGCATTATAATACCAATTAGACATTAAAAGACGGCAAAGTAATTTTCAAGGTAATAGTCATAGGATGTTATAGATTTTATGGTTTCACTTTTCAGATCAACAATAATTTGCGATAAGCGCAGGGAAAGATCGTCGAGTGTTTTGAAA
>CAIRES010000041.1 GCA_903877645.1 uncultured Bacteroidota bacterium
ATACAAAAAAAAATACAATAAATATAATTAAGTTTGAGTTAAAGGAAAAATATTCTTAACTTTAAAACACACACAAATGGACACAAACGAAAAAGGCTGCGGCTGCGGTTGTAGCGATTCAGAAATTAATGAATTAAATGAAGACGGAATTGGATGGGCTCCTATTGGCTCCGATATTCAAGTTAATCCAGATAGATCAATGGTTATAAATGCTCCATCTGGATGGAATTATTTGGGCTTCAATTCGACATACGAATGTCTAATGGTTCCTGGCGGCACTTCTCTAACAATTACCTGTAGTTGTCTTGGTACCGGTTCCTGTTCTCCATTTTATTATAATGGGTATTTCACAAAATCTCCAATATACGGCTGTCAAACATCTGGATGTGCTGGTACGTGTTCTTCGACTGCATCGGCAATTATGTCCGGGAGCCCTATGGCATTTTTAACTGGTGGATTTGTTAATACATCTATTTCGCCGGTAATAATGACTCCGGGAGAAATTTTGCCTGCAGCTTTTGAAGCAATGTTCTATAATTCTGCCATTATTGATATGATTACAACTTTTATGAGTAGTATTTATCAAGGTGCTCCTATCCCATCCGCAATACAAGGTATAAATTCCGCGACCGCCCCTGAAGGCTATCAATTTGTATGGGTAAATGTTTGCGGCAGGGCCACGTCTCTTATACTGCCAGAAACCGCTATTGCGGGTATCGCAGTAATGTCTGGTAATAAAAGTTCG
This sequence comes from uncultured Bacteroidota bacterium, assembly GCA_903877645.1. Classification (GTDB taxonomy): domain Bacteria; phylum Bacteroidota; class Bacteroidia; order Chitinophagales; family Chitinophagaceae; genus Nemorincola. The sequence goes on from CAIRES010000041.1 coordinate 746, forward strand.
TGTGCATGTAATCCAGCATCTACTACAACTTGTACAAAGGGCGATAAAGGCGGAGCAATATTTTGCAGTAGCGGCTGTAAATCATGTAGCTTGACAATAGGAGTTGGCAGCAATCTAGGAGCTAATTTTTGCATGCATTGTTATCAATCTTAAATCTATTTCTATGAAACAAATAAAATGGTTTATCGGACTTTCCGTCCTACTTTTATTCAATAGCTGCAATAATACATCTGTTATTCATGAATTGAAAGGCAAATGGAGAATAGTAAATATTACTACTCAAAATTCACACGCATTAAAGGACACTAGCAATAATATGGGTGCTGCGTTAATGGCGGTAGCATTTGCGATGAACGGATGCGATAGCATTTCTTTTAGCAAAGATAGTATGTTTTGTGGCTCTGCATATAGAGGTATTTATAATTGTAAGGACAGTTTTCTTTTTATAAATAGTGGATCGGGAGTTGATACTAATTTGTTTGAGATAATAAATGATACTTTAGTGATCAGAAACCAATCTGATAAACATGTTTTGCTTGTTTTGAAAAAAGCCAATTAATTAAATGGGGTTATATTTTTAGATATACCCCCATTTAGTTATTACATTTCTATCGACTTGGCAATAGGTTTACCCGCGAGGTATTGTTTCCAGGGTTCCCAGTAGTGGCTGTGCCAGCCTTTTCTATGCCATCTGCATATAACTCCTATTTAGTCGTTACTGCGTACCACTCCCTTTACCACTACCAGCGTCCCCGCCATTTTATCGTGCAGGGTTTGATTGCGCTCATCCCACAGCATCATGAAATAACCGAAGAAAATGATTATAGTCGACACCAGTTTGCCGAAGTGTCTGCCGGTTGCCTTGCCAAAAGAAATACGCTGCCCATCAAGGTCTGTGACTTTCAGTCCCAAAGCCATTTTGCCAATAGTAGCCTGCGAGTTGCTGGACTCCATAAGTGCAAAATATAGCCATCCTATAAGAGTCGTGGATATCTGGTAGGTCCATCCGCCCCCGCTAACAGGATTATGGTGTATCATAGCAGTAAAAATATCCTCCCCGCCTATTATTGTTTTGAGGATCAGATCCGGGATAATGAGGATCACTCCGTCGATCAATGCTGCGCCGAACCTTTGCCAGAATCCGCCATAAACTACCCTTGGTTGGGTATCAAATATCGATATTTCTTCGCCTTCTATATGCATATTTGTGTTTTTATAAATACTAAATTAGCTAAGTATTTCATAATACCTATAGGCGCAATAAAAAATGGCCCCGGAAAGGGCCATTCAATTCATCAGCGGGCAAATTAAGCAGCTTCTTCATGCTCATCGGTTACTTCTTCAGTTTCTTCATCAGATATCTCTTCTGTCTCTTCGTCAGATGATTCTTCTGTTTCTTCCTCTGTTGTTTCTTCGCTTTGTTCTGTTTCGTGTTCAGCTACATGCTCGGCTTCTTCATGATGTGATGAAGTGATGCTTTCGGTTACCTGGTCTTCTGAAAATGTGTTTTCCATGATCTTTGTTTTTTAGATGATTAAGATATGAAGCAATTTATGGGGCAATGAGTATTGGAAAAACATACTAAAGAAGACTTAATGGCATGATAACGATAACAGAAAATACAAATAATACAACGGTAACGTTGTTTTCATTTTACTTATGATAATTATACCTTTGCAACAATGAATGTGGAAGAAATCAGGGAGTATGCTATTTCCAAGCCCGATGTGGAAGAGAGTTTTCCTTTTGGCCCGGAAACGCTCGTGTTCAAGATAGCTGGTAAGGTTTTCCTGCTTATGGGGTTGGAACACGACCCACTTCAATTCAATGTAAAATGCGATCCCGAGCGGGCAATAGAGCTGCGCGATGAATATGAATGCATCATACCCGGCTACCACATGAATAAGAAACACTGGAACAGCGTAATAGTAGATGGTACACTGACCAGCAAGAAACTGAAAGAACAAATTGACCACTCCTATGACCTCGTAAAACCTAAGGCCAAACGCAAATAGTCGTTAGTAGATAGTAAAAAGTAAAAGATCTTTTTTGATGATAAAATATATACTCGTGTTATTGTCTGTGCTATCCATTGTTCCTGCTCCGGCGCAGTCTTTGATACCTTTCGCGTTCCTTACGGAAGATGATAATAAGTTGATCAGGGAGAACGACTCCGTTAAATTCTACGAGGCCTCGGGTGGCGATTCTTCTTATATGGTGAGCCTGAATGAAGAAGCCTCCTACTACAAGCTGCTCAACAAAGAACATAAGGTAATAGCCGAAGGCGCATACATAGTGGAAGGAGATAAATACCTGCAGGATGGCAAATGGATAGAACGCTACGAAACAGGTAAGATAAAGAAGGAAGGCTATTTTCACAGAAATGACCCCATTGGTACCTGGCAGGAGTTTTATCCGAACGGCAAGCTGAAGATCGTTTCCAATTACGGTGCCATTAACGATTTTAACGAGATACGCACCTGTCTCAGCGGCACCTACCAGGAGTACTACCCGAGTGGCAAATTAAAGGTAAATGGTTTTTACAGTGGTAAGATCGTAACGAAAACGGACACCATCATTCTTACCGATCCGGTAACAGACCAGAAGGTAATAAAGACCCCGCAGCATACAGCGCTGGAGCCTCAGAAAGCCGGGCATTGGGAATACTACACCGAAACAGGGGAACTGGATAAAAAGGAAGATTTCTAATAACCTTCCTTTTTATCCCATTATACTGAGGATGTTCTTAATGTCCTTCCAGTTAGCGCCTAATTTTGTTTGTATCTCTTCCAGTAGCGCTTTGTCCTTAGTGATCTCTTCTATTAGTTCTTCTTTGGTATGATGAGGGTATTTTTCTGATAATTCCTTGCTTACTTCAGGCCATTTTTTAAGTAATTCGCTTTGATCCATTGCTGTGTGTTTATTGAATGTTTGTAAATACCATGCCAAAGTTAGTATACTTTGACCATCCATTTTTTATAAATGCTACATTTGTTATTCGCATGACATTCAGAAATGCCTTTATAATATTGCTGATAGCTGCACATTCTGCTGTGTATGCCCAACGCAATTATTATGAGCCTGTGCCCAAGGTATTTGAGGGTGGGCTGGTGTTGGGCTGCAATTTTACCCAGATCGACGGCGATAGTTTTTATGGCTATCACAAGGTGGGCCTGAGTGCGGGATGTATGGTGTATGTACATTTTAGCCCGGTGTTCGGGGCCAGTATGGAACTGGCCTATTCGCAGAAAGGCAGCAGGGGAGAGCAGGTCACGGAATCTCCCAGTATAGGCACTTACGTGGCCAAATACTTTATGAATGTAAATTATATAGAGGTGCCGGTGGTGCTGCACGCCATAGTGCATAAGCTTGACTTTGAGGCCGGTGCCTCTTATGGCCGCCTCATCAGCTCTAATGAATGGATATTATCAGATCAGCAGGTGACGATAGACCCGGTGACCAACAAGTTCAACACCTCAGATGTGGAGTATATTTTCGGGCTGGGGCGCAAGGTGTATAAGCAGTTTTCTGTAAATGCCCGGTTCCAGTATTCTGTTACCTCTATACGCTCCGCTGACAGGATACCTGTGGGGTATGGCTATGGCAGCCAGGGGCAATACAATAATATGTTCACGGTGCGGGTGCTGTACCTCTTTTAAAACGATCAATCTTTACTAAATTTGCCCTATGCGGAAAAATGCTTTACAGTCGGTGCTCACTGTTGTTACTGTTTTGCTCATGGCCTCTTGTGCCAAGGAAGGCCCAAACGGAGCTACAGGCCCTGCGGGCCCCGGCTATACCGGCAGCATCAGCGGGCATATAAAGCTATACGATAAATATGGCAGCCAGGTGCTTACCAACATGAACCATATTCTGCTACAGCTTACCGGTAATGAGGCCATTACCACGCCCAATATTTATGCCGATAGCACTACAGGCAGTTATATCTTCACACCTATACTTACCGGCAGCTATACCCTTGTTGCCTCTGATACCTCGTTAGCAGGTGTATATGCCGCTACTGCATTCAATAATTTCAGCTTTGTATCCGGCACGCTGGATATGGATGTTCGCCTGTCGGCGCGGCCGGATTCGTTTATCAATACATTTGCAGCTTTCCTCAATCTGGGTTCTTCAGACGATTCACTGGTGATCAGTGTAACCCCCGATACCCGTCCGCGTAGATGCATTTTGTTTGTAAGCAATAGTCCTTACGTGAATAATATTACAGCTAATTACATACTGAAATACATTGTACCCGTACCGGCCAATGCTACTACCATAGCACAAATGGTTCCCCGCCAGGATCTTAACGATGTAGGCTATACCAGTGGCACCAAAATATACTATGCGGCCTACAGTTATGTAGTGGGTGATGTTTCGGTATACGAAGACCAAAGCACCGGTAGGAATGTGTACAATGCTGTGAACACAAACGCTATTGTGGATACTACTTATGTGCCGTAGGGCGATTTAACCGCTAAGGCGCAAAGACGCTAAGGTATTATCTGACTGGTTCTACTGTATAGCCTTCTTTCCTCAGCAACGCAATAACTCCTGCATCGCCCCAAAGATGCCCGGCACCTACAGCGAAGAATACAGTGGATTTACTCATTTTATCTTCTATACGGCTCACCCATTTTTTATTGCGGTCGCTGAGGAAGGGGCCCATTTCATCGGCCATATCTTTTGATGTCGCTATCTGCGAGTAGAGCTTTGGTAGGTCTTGTTGTTTGTATGTGGCCACCAGTTGGTAGTATTCACTATCGTTGCTGTTGGTGTTTTGTACCTGGTCCATTATGGCGCTTACTACGCTGTCGGTGGGTATGCCTTCTATTACGTCCAGTTGCTCCTATGCTGCTTCCAGGCCCAATACCCCCTTCTTTTTCAGTTGTGCTTCTGCCATCAGTGTTTCTTCGTAAGAAGTTGTGTTTTTGTGTTTGTAGCCTGATGTCATCAGCATCATTTCCAGCGCCACGGGTTTCATTTGTTCAAATAGGGCAATGCTCATACCCACTGTGTCCTTCATATATTTCGTCAGCAGCACATACTGCAGTGGTGTAAAATAGTCCGGCAGCATTTTCCCGCTCTTGTCTATGAATCCCTGCGCTATTTCCATTTGCAGCTTGGGGTCGCTGAGGTCCATTTCCAGGCATAGTTTTTCGGTTTGTGCCAGGCTTTGTTTCATTTTGTCTGTCCACAGATAATCGTTTTTATTGATCATGTGTATGGTGCCAAACAAGTAAGAGGGCTTTGTGAGCCCGTGTCCTGTTACCTGCCACAGCAGCGACTTATTGTTGTCCCCGTTTTGCGCGGTTGCCTGCAAAACCAGCAGCAGGGCTGCCAAACACGCTATTATCCTTTTCATGCCGTAAAATTAGCTACCTTATTACTATCTTCGCAGTCCTTTTTAAAAAATAATATATATGCATAGTACAGGGTACAGAACCCATAATTGTGGCGAATTAAGATTGGCAAATGCCGGCAGCGAAGTAACATTATCCGGCTGGGTGCAGACGGTACGTAAGTTTGGCAGCATCACTTTTATGGATATCCGCGATCGTTATGGTATCACACAGGTGTACTTTAATGAAGGCATGAACCACTGGCTGGATGCTAACCCTATAGGCCGTGAATTTGTGATACAAGTGATAGGCAAAACAGTAGAGCGCACCAGCAAGAATGCGAAGATACCCACAGGAGATATAGAAGTGGAAGTGACCAACGTGACCATACTGAACGCTGCGGCTACACCACCATTTACAATAGAAGAAGAAACTGATGGCGGCGATGAGCTGCGCATGAAATATCGCTACCTCGACCTTCGCCGCCCTACGCTGCGCCGCAACCTGGAGCTGCGCTACAAAGTGAACCGCTCTGTGCGCAACTACCTCGATGAAAAAGGTTTTTGGGATATAGAAACACCATTCCTGATTCGCTCCACACCCGAAGGGGCAAGGGACTTCGTAGTGCCATCGCGCATGAACGAGGGGCAATTCTATGCACTGCCACAAAGCCCGCAAACCTTTAAGCAACTGCTGATGGTGAGCGGATACGACCGCTACTACCAGGTGGTCAAATGCTTCCGCGATGAAGACCTGCGCGCAGACAGGCAACCGGAATTTACACAGCTGGACTGCGAGATGAGCTTCGTGGCGCAGGAGGATATACTGGCGATGTTTGAAGGGCTCTTCAAGCATGTGTTCAAAGACATTAAGGGTACTGAGCTCACAGAAGCATTGCCCCGCATGACGTTTGACGATTCGATGTGGCACTATGGTAATGACAAGCCGGATATACGCTTCGAAATGAAGTTGCGCAATATCAAGGCGAACAATGAAGTGTTTTGCGATGGCATTCGTGGTTCTGAGTTTGGCGTATTCAACAATGCCGAAACCGTGATCGCTATTGCCGTGCCCGGCGCTGCCGAATACACCCGCAAACAACTGGATGAGCTGACCGAGTGGGTAAAACGTCCACAAATAGGCATGACCGGTGTAGTAAACATCAAATGCAATGCAGATGGTACTATCAAAAGCAGTGTAGATAAATTCTTTAACGAAGAGAAGCTGAAAGATATAGCTGCCTACTGTGGTGCTAATGCCGGCGACCTGGTACTGATACTTGCAGGAGCCGAAACACGCACCCGCAAAGCAGCCAGCGAACTGCGCCTGGAAATGGGCAACCGCCTGGGCCTGCGCGATAATAGTGTGTATAAGCCACTGTGGGTAATCGACTTTCCGTTGTTTGAGTACGATGAAGAAGGCAGCCGCTGGGTAGCCCGCCATCATCCGTTCACATCGCCTAAGCCGGAACATATAGATCTTATGAATGACCTCAGCCGTTATGGCGAGATCAAAGCCAATGCCTATGACCTGGTACTGAATGGCACCGAGATAGGCGGCGGTTCCATTCGCATCTTTCAGCGCGACCTGCAGGAGAAGATGTTTGCAGCCCTGGGTATGAGTAAGGAAGAGGCACAAGAGAAATTCGGTTTCCTGATGGGGGCATTTGAATACGGCGCGCCACCACATGGTGGCATTGCACTTGGTTTCGACAGGCTGTGCGCCCTGCTCGGTGGCCAGGAAGGCATCCGCGATTTCATTGCCTTCCCTAAGAACAACTCAGGCAGGGATGTGATGCTGGATGCACCATCATCTATTGATGATAGCCAGATGAAGGAATTGGGGTTAACTAGGTGATTAGCTGATTGTGATTTTTTTGCGTTGATGAAGTAATGTTGGGTTTTGTTTGGCGTAGTCTATCAGACAGTGCAAGTCCTGTGCGAGGGCGTTGGTGTGGACACCAACACCGGCGCGAAACAATACAGCCTCCGTAAATTTCAGTGCGGAAGAACAAGTCTTTTACGGAAAAGTGTTAGATATAAAGACCTCATTCTTTTCGAAGCGAAAAATGATGAAGAATTAATGAAAGCATTCGAAGAGGCATTGAAGATCACTTGTCGTTTGTTCAGACACTTTAAAGTTCCACCCCAAGCCCAAACGTCAACCGTCCATTCTGGTCGGCATACTTTGCTTGAATTGGCGTTATGTGGTAGAAGTAACCTATGTTGAGTGTGAGGTAGTAGATATTCAGGTATTTCAGGCGCAGCAGGTTATTGAGTATCATGCCGGCTTCGTTGTAGCCTTTGTCGGGCACATTGAAGGCGGCTATGGTTTGCCGTTCGGGGTGGTCCATAGTGCCATAAAGCACGTTGTATTGAAGCGAAATATTAGGTGCCGAGCTGAATGAGGTGCCCGACATACTTGCCTTGTACAGTTTCCAGTCAAAGTCGTGACGAATGATCACATTTACAAATTGGTCGGTGTACATCTGGTAGGGATATATGGTCATCATGCCGCCAAAAGTGTACAGCGACGATTGCAGTGCGCCCTTGCTGTCGTACTTAAAGCCATTTCCTGCAAACAGTTTACTGAGCGGCAGCGTACCATCGCTCCACGATTTGCCGCCTTCTGCCAGGAAGTGCTCATACCCCAGCCGGTTGATGTGCTTATGCCACACGATAGCCGATACTGCCTGCGTATAAGGTATGTGCACATTGGCATCCTGGTCGCTGCCCAGCACCCCTGTGGTCACCTTGCCATACCATACAGGGTACCTGCTGCCCAGGCTGTTGTAATACCCGAATACAGGCGCTGTGCGCTCGGCATAGGCATAGCGCAGGCTCAGTGCGGCTTCATTTGCAGTGAACGTTTCCAGCAATTCGTTGTTGTAGTGAAGTGCATAATTATACATGGGAGTGATGTGTTGCATACTGCCCGATACCTGTATGTTCCAGTAGTCTATCCGTTTTTTTACCGACAGGGTTGTTGTCCGTACTTCATCCACCCTTTGCAGCAGGTAGTAGGTTAGATAGCTTTTATCCAGGTCTTTGTTAATACGCACACGTCCGGGATCGGTGAGGTCGTCGCTGTAACTAATGCGGAACATGAACTCCTTTGTTTTATCTGCATACAGCTCAGCAAAAGCGCCATACTTCCATTGCCTGTCGCCGAAGCCATAGCCGCTCCAGCCACCTACCGACAGCCATTTGATCACGCGCTCATTGGTCTGTAACCCCAGCCCCAGGCGGGTATGCTCATACTGGTTGTAGCTGAAGAGCCGCTTGATGTCCATATCCACAGGGCCTATCGGTATTTTGCCATCAGGTAGTTTAGATAGGTAGGCCATGTACCTGTCGGCATGTACCATATCGCCCAGGCTGTCGATCACGTGGTAGGTGCGGGCCTCCTTTTTATCGAGTGCTTCAGGTCGCAGTGCTTTCCACGCAGTATCGGTGAGTTCATCAGCATTGGGCATCAGTTTCACAGTATGTGCTTTATCAAAGCGAAAGTTATCATCCTTCACCCAGGTTACAGAGTCTATACTTGATGTTCCCTTCATATGGTATACTACTTCAGTGCGCTGTTTTTTCTTGCCAACATTCTGTGTCCAGTCGATCACATAATTAAGGTGCTGTGGAAACCACCTGCTCTCGCTGTCATTTACCTGTAGTTGTGCGTATTGCTGCTCCACACGCACATTCAGCTTCAGCACAGTGTCATAGGCCTTCGCTATGATGTGGGATATAGCATAGCCGTCGGAGTTAATGTATACTGTCCCTTTCAGGTCATTCGCATTGTGGCCTTTTGGCCTGTAGCTGAGCGCCCATACAGTATCTTGTCCCTGTATCAGTTCATCCACCAGGTTGAATTTATAGTACTTTTCAAAGCCCTTGCTCACGGGGTTATGATAGTCCTTTGCATTCATGGTAATGTAGTCGTTGTACGAATGAAAAGGCAGTACATCAGTGATGAGGCTGGTAAAGACCGATTTCTTCAGGCCGGAGAATCGGGATGCGATCACTTCTTCCTGTAGCTTCTGCGGCTGCTCCCAGGTGCGTATGCTGTATGTTTCCGACATCAATATGTGCTGGTTGTTCAGGAAGTCGGCGGTTTGGCGGCCATCCTTACTGGTGTCTTTCATCAGCGAGTCGGGCAGGGTTACGTCTACCAGCATTTTGTAGTACACATGGCAGCGATACCAGTCATATTTATCAGGGTTGTTCCGGTTTTTGTTGGCGATAGCCATGTTTAAAATACGGCGCATCTTTTCATAGGGTGGCTTCACTACCACCTCATCCAGGCCCTTATCTGTTGGTTTCAGATATATCTGTCGCCACGGTACAATCAAATCGAGATGTTGGGTAATATAGCCGAGAGAGGATATTTCGATATAATCCAGTTTTTCAGCAGGCAGTTCAAAACGGCCATCGAGGCCGGCAACCGTGCCATTCCCGCTATCTCCAAATTTGATGGTGGCAAAGGGCACTGCTTCCCTCGTCCCGGCGTCATATACTGTCCAGGTTCGTTCCTGGGCATACAAAAAGCAGGGAAATATTACAAATAGGAATAGAAAGAAGTTGCGCGTGTTCATTTCGGGTATTACAACGTGAATTTACTGTAAAATATTATTTTTGTATTATAAACTCGCTTAAGTATCTTTATGCCATCAAAATCCTGAAATGAAAAAATTACTATATTCTATACTCGTATGTGCTGCTGTAGGTAGCCTGTTTGCATCGTGCAGCAATGGCGACTATGTGGCCAACCCAAACAGCAATGCAAACCAAAGCGTAAACCCGCTGAACCCATTGAAATCCAGCCAATTCACCTGGACCGGCTCTAAGCCATTAAGTGTATATGTGAATGGCAGCCCATGGGTGGCAGATACAGCATATTATGGCTTTAATGACTCAAGTGGTACCAATATTATTGTTGGGTGGAAAGGGCACCAATACCTTCAATTAAATCTCAGCAACGTATATGGTGGCAGTATCTACACTATGCAATTGAAAACTTACAATGTGATAGCTACCTGGTATGATATTGATAGTATATATTCAGTTAATAGCGAATATACCAGCCTTTTAGGAAATTCAGGTGAGATCAAAATGATAGAAAATGATAGTGCTAAGATGGTAGCCCAGTTTTACTTCCAGGGTGTAAATGGCTATGGTGGTGTCTCTAACTTCAGTAATGGCTATTTAGAGATCAATAAATATTAATCAGAGAAAAAATTTAATTTTTGTATCGCCTCCCTTTGTATAAAAGGGAGGCGATCTTATTTAGAGTACTCCTTTGATGACTGCGAGGGATATGCTTCCTATAATAAGCCACAGCAACACGCCCTGCAATATAGGCCGCCAGCCCACCTGCCTGATGGTATTCAAAGAAAGACCACAACCAATAAGAAACAAGGTCACCACCAATCCTTGCTTGCCCGCTATTGCTACCCACTGAAAAAGCGTATGCCCGTTCATCGTATTTCTAAGTACAGACAGATATGTTGGCAAATAGCTTGCAACAAGGATAGCCAGGATGAAGTAGAATATGAAGTAAGGTATTTTGATCTTACCGGTGCTTTTCTGAAAGTAAGCCGTGCCAAGAGAAAGTGGGATGATCCATAATGCTCGTTCTAATTTTATCGTTGTCGCTATCTTTAGTGCGTCCTGGCTGTATTTGCTTGCGGCTCCTACTACTGAACTTGTATCATGTATGGCTACAGCGCACCATGTGCCAAATTGCTGGTCGCTCATGTGCAGGTAGTGGCCCAGGAATGGGAAAATGAACAGTGCGATAGAATTAAGGATAAATATAGTGCCTAATGATACACTTATCTGTTCATCATTTGCTTTTATGATGGGGGCTATCGCAGCAATAGCACTACCACCGCATATAGCGGTGCCATTAGAGATAAGGGTAGATGTCTTGGTATCTATTTTCAATTTTTTGCCAATAAAATAACCGGCAAGCAGGGTGATGGCAATAGTACCAACTGTGAAGATGAATCCGCTCTTGCCGGCTTTCATTGCCTCTTCAAAATTCATACTGAATCCGAGGCATACCACAGATATCTGCAGCAGCATAGTAGTAGCCTTTTTATTGAATTTAAGGAATGGATGGCCGACAACCAACGCTACAATAATACCCATGAGCAAAGCAATGGGGGGACTGACAAGCGGGGTGCAACAAGCTATAATACAAAGAATAAAGATGACCTGCCGTACGCCAACGGGCAGATCCAGAAAAGTGGACCTCATTTAAACATTTGACGGATACCCCCAAGAAGCACCCAAGGGCGCAAAGGTAATATTATGAACATAACTTTTGTAATCTGGTTATTGTAATAACAAAGTGTATTTATGCTTTGTTAATTATCCATAAAATCAACGCGAGACATTATGATTTCACAGAGATGTGCTTATCTTTGCCGCTCATGATCAAAAGGATTTTATTAATTCTTTTACCGGTACTTGCTATACTATTCAGTATTAATAGCAAGGGTTATGATCATGCTTCTCTGCCTGTGAGCGGATCGCCTGGTGCAACAGTGTTCAATTCCAGGTCATTTTCTCCGGTTTCTATAAGCCCGAACAGGGATATACCGGTTTCTCTAAAGAACAAGATCAGGATCAAAGCATGGGACGACCATATGGCAACTGTTGTTGCCGGTATATGGATACAACCACGCCCTTATGTTTACTACCAGCAAGCAGTTTCAGAACAATACAATAGCCGCATTTTTTCTTTTGCGGTAAGCTGCGATTATTTGAGAGGCCCACCTTATGTTGCGGGTTCCCTACTCTCATTTATTTAATCGCACCGGCCGAGAGGCCTATTATCCTGTTTTATTTATGAATCAACTTATTTGCGGCCGTATGGCTGTACGGATAGGATTGCTCCTTATCCTTTGGTGTATTGCCCTGAACGGCAATGCGCAAACACTAAATCTTTATGACGCGGTCAATAAAGCGGTGGCCAACTATCCTTTGCTGCAGCAAAGGCAGGCTGAAGTAAATGCCGGCCGCGCCCATATCAAAACCGTTAATGGCAACAGGCTGCCATCGCTGATGTTGCAGGATCAACTGGATGCGGGTACCTCTAATGCCTTGCAGGGTACTTACCTGTCGCTGGGCATGGTGCCCTCTACGCCGGGCGGCAGCGCTACGGCTGCGCCCAATTACAATCCCAATCCGGTGAATGTGGCCATCTCATCGCTGCAATGGGAGTTTTTTAACTTCGGCTATTATACCAATTAGACTAAATAATTCGGCATGATTTTTGCTGTGGTTAAGTATGGCAATCTTACTAACAGTTACGGTCAAAGAGACCGAAGAAGAACTGACAGCGTTACTTCGCAAATCAACCGCTGCAACCAAACCAAG
>CAIRES010000042.1 GCA_903877645.1 uncultured Bacteroidota bacterium
GATTAAATAAACTATATTTGTAACAGTGAAACAACTAAATAACGCACTCATTTTTGGGATTAACTATGGTGGGTCAGTTTGGCGAGGAAAAGAGGGGTCACTTTACGCGGAATATCCAACTAACAGGCCACATGAAGCATTGAATAATCTAACCCCCAACGAATGGAAAAAACATTTAGAAACGAAAAAATAGTCTAATTTAGAGTTGTCCGATTAATGGGGTACTTACAGTACGAAAAGCAATCGCAAGAAATTCAAGAGCGACTTCCGCTGTGCGATTTACTGGCAGCACTTTACTTTCCTTAAACCAATACCAGACATTAATTGGGTTAACTTGATGACGAACACAAAACTCTTCTAAATCATTATTACTCTGATACAGCGAAGAAAATTCAAGCTTAATATGCTGTATTCTTTGTTCCTCAAATTTTTCGATTGTAAGCCCTTCTATGTGTGTTCGAACTGATTCATGCTCAATATTAGCGATTTCGAGAAATGCAGTTCTTGCGTCCTCTAAAACAGGAAGATCGCCAATTGATTTGCCTTTTTGTCCCTCAATTTGCATCCGATCTTCTTCATTAAGGCTGTAAACATCTACCTGTAGGGGGAACTTCCAAGTCCTTTTCCAGTGTCGCACCATCTACGAAGGTGTTCCTTATCCGGTATAATATCTCCTCCGCTGATTTTAAAGAATCACCTATGAAGTTGCCTTGATTGTCAAAAAACTGAAAGTCAGCAGACTGCCCGGTGAAATGAGAATAAAGCCTGCTGTTATTCGCTTCTTTGATTACCCTTTCCGCAAGCGCATCGGACAACTGTGCTGTCAACCGCTTATTGTAGACATTTTGAATGACCTGCCGTTGCAATCCATTCAGGTTATTCTGCCAGTTATTTTTATCAAGCTGCGCTACATTGTATAGATAAATAGAGTTGCCCTGTTCCAGCGTATGCTCTACTAGTTCTTTCAATCGTGTTTCCTTTACAGAGCGTTCCGATTGAAATCCACGAACAATTACCCCTTCATCAGAGTTTGGATTGGTGTATTTTTCTTCGAGGTACTTGATGCGCTCTATTTCATCCAGCAGTTTGTCTATCTCTTTAAATTGCCTGCCATCTGGCATTAACCAGATAGTGTCTTTGTCATTTTGATACTGAGTTTTTATCTGCTCTATATCGGCGGTTCTGTCTTCGCTAATGTTGTATAAGCTTTTCAACCTCAATTTCAAATACTTCAGGCTTGGCGTAGTAAGTTCATCGTCATTATCTGAGGTTATGTAAAAATCGTACGTAGTACTATTATCATTAATTCTACCTAACGACTTTATGAAATTAGAACTCTTAAACGCTGTAATCACCTGTTGCTTCTTCTTAAATACCTGAACAGAATATTGCAGCATTTCATCCAGCAGTCTTTGTTCAATATCAGAAGTGATACGGTAAGTGCCATCAGAAGGTAATAGTATCTTATGGGCTACCAGCACGTCTAGCCCCTTCATAATTTCGCTTTGGGTTTTATGAAAGTCCTCCGGCGACTTAATAAAGGCTTTTACAATATTTGTCGGGGATGCAGTTACAGTTTCTGCCTCGGTCAGAAAATGAATAGTCTCCAGTAAATGACGACCCGGCAAATTAATATGCTCCTGCTTGAATATTTTATCAGCATTGTCATACCGATTAACTAGTCGTGCCGGTGGTTGTGTGGAAGGTTTAGTTCGGAACAACAGGTAATCAACAAGGAACTGTCAAAACTAAGCACTGGTATTTCGAACCCTATGGAAACGGTAGACGGAGCCATTGGATTATCAGTAAGACTGGCTACAGAGTGGCTTTCCAGCGATATTGACCGGAAAGAAAAGCTTCAAAAACTGATGTTTCCCGACGGGATTGTGTATGATAAGAAAAATGGGGTATTTCGAACCGACAGAGTAAATTCTGTTTTCGAGCTAATCGCAAGCCTGACAAGTGATATAGACGAAAATAAAAAGAGACAAACAGGGGGTTAATTCCTGTTTGTCTCCTTCTGTGCGGGCGGAGGGACTCGAACCCCCAAGCCTCACAGCACTAGATCCTAAGTCTAGCGTGTCTACCAATTTCACCACGCCCGCATTTTGATTTTGGGATGGCAAAGGTAGCAAAAAAAACTATTCGCCCATCTTATCTGCTTGTCTAAATCAGCGGCCAAGCCGCAAAAGCACCAAATTTCCCTCATGGGATATGCTTTTCATGAATTTGGCACACAGTTTGCAGCAATTTAATCTGCATCACTTTTAAAAATATCCCATATGCGTTTCTTAAAAGCTACTTCCCTCATCTTGCTGCTTGCTGTCGGCGCTTTATCGTCCTGCACCAAAGGCAAAACTACCAGCAGCACTACTCATATCAGCGGCGACGCGCTCACCGCCACCGGCACTTTACAACGGCAGGGCATCACTACCTACCAGTATGCCTCATATATACTCGTTGTCAGTTCATCCGAAGAGTATGTATTGGAGAGCACGGCAGTGGCCATCGACTCGTTTGTGGGTCGACACGTCATGATCACGGCCACTAATACCCATTACCAGGTAGAGGATGGCCCCGTTATGTACAATGTAACAGCTATTGCCGCGGATTAATCCTTTACAGGTGAAGCACCATGGCCGCCACCGTAAAGTAGATGATCAACCCGGTAACGTCCACCAGTGTAGCCACAAATGGCGCAGATGACGTGGCTGGGTCAAGTCTTAGTTTTTTAAGGATAATAGGTATCATGGAGCCGCTGAGTGTGCCCCACATCACAATGCCTACCAGCGACAAAGAAACGGTCAATCCTACCAGCAGCCAGCTGCCCGGTATGCCGCCAACCGGGATACCGCCACCTTTTAGAACTTCTCCCTTGATATTGTAATTCCAGATGTGCAATTGCTGCCACGCGGCAATGCGTATAAAGCCAATGGTACCTAGTATGATACCCAGCGTAAGCCCTGAAAATATTTCGCGCCGCATCACATACCACCAGTCGCGCGGCGAAAGCTCTTTCAGCGCCATCGCACGGATGATGAGTGTGGCTGCCTGCGAGCCGCTATTGCCCCCGCTGCTCATGATCAGCGGTACAAACATGGTCAGCACCAATACTCTGTCCAGCTCACTCTGAAAATGCTGCATAGCCGTGGCCGTCAGCATTTCACTAAGAAACAAGATAATGAGCCAGCCGGCGCGCTTTTGTATCAGCGTCACAAAGCCGGTCTTTACATACGGCAGATCCAGTGATTCCAAACCACCGAACTGCTGCATATCCTTAGTGTCTTTTTCTTCAGCCTCATCTATCACATCATCCACCGTTACCACGCCCATCACCACATTATTGCTGTTGGTTACCGGCAAAGCCACACGGTCGTATTCCTTAAATTTCTGGATGGCATCTTCAATGCTGTCCTGTATATCCAGCTTCACATAAAAGCCGTCCATGATGTCCTCTATCGTCTTGCTGTGCTCGTTGAGTACCAGCCTGCGAATAGGTATATCGTCTACCAGCTTGCCGTTGCTGTCTATCACGAATATCACGTTGGCGGCAGGGGTATCGGTATAGAAGCGGCGCAGGTGCTCTATGGCCTGCCCTATGGTCCACTCCTTGCGCACTGTGGTAAAGTTAGTATTGATCAGGCGGGCCACGCTCTGCTCCGGGTAGCCCAGCAGGTCGTAGGTAGCCAGCCGGTTCTTGTCATTGAGCAGGTTCAGGTATTCGGTTACCTCTATGCCGTCGAGCATATCAAAGAAAGCGATACGGTCGTTCGATTCGAGGCTGTTGAGTATGTTGGATATATGCTGGCGGGGCAGTTCTTCTATAATGCCCATCTGCAATGCATGATCCAGGAAAGAAAATATCTTTATCTGTATCGCTTCGGGTAATGCAAGAAAGGTATTGATGGCGTATTCCTCGGGTAGTGAGCCTAACAGCTTACCTACCTCGGCCGGATAATCTTCATCCTTGCTGTGGTGGAGCAACTCGCTGAGGTCGCCTTCCAGAATTTTCTCCCTCAGATCCTGAACCAGCATTGTCGCCCATATTTTAATGATTTGGAAATAGGATAAGAACCAATGGGAAAACGGGCAAAATAAACCTGCCGACCTTCCAAAAGGCACGCAAAGTTAACCTTATTTTCCTTTGAGTAAAGATTTTATTTGCAGGCGATATTAATTATTTATTAATGATCGGAACATCCGATTGCCGTCATAAACATCCTTACGAAACCTACTTTAAAATATCCTCAAAATCGAGAATATATTGCCGGTAACTATTAATTTCCCTTATACCCTTATTAACGTTTTAGCCATTTAACCAATTCCCTAATCCCCTACCTTTGCACCATGAACACCGAAGCAAAACTCAGAAAATTACTCGACGACCGCATCCTCATCATTGATGGCGCCATGGGCACCATGATACAGCGTTTCAGGCTGGAGGAAAAAGACTACCGCGGCGAGCGCTTCAAAGACTGGCATTCTGATGTCAAAGGAAATAACGATCTGCTGTGCCTCACCCAGCCGCAAATAATAAAAGAGATACACCAGCAATACCTGCAGGCCGGTGCCAACATACTCGAAACAAATACCTTCAACTCGCAAGCCATCTCTCTTGCCGATTACGACATGACACCACTGGCCTATGAGATCAATGTGGCTGCCGCAAAAATTGCAAAAGAAGCCATCACCGAATTACAATTGTCGCCCAACGAATATTTTGTAGCCGGTGCTATAGGACCTATGAATAAAACATTGTCGCTATCTCCTGATGTCAATAACCCGGGCTACCGCGCTGTTACTTTTGATGAAGTGGCTGATGCCTACTACGAGCAGATCAGCGGCCTCGTAGATGGCGGCGTAGACCTTTTACTGATAGAGACCATCTTTGATACTTTGAATGCAAAAGCAGCTATCTACGCTGTCAATAAATACTTCAGAGATACTAAGAAAGAAAAACTGCCTGTGATGATCTCCGGCACTATAACCGATGCATCCGGCCGTACACTCAGCGGGCAAACACTGGAGGCATTCTACATCTCTGTGATGCACGCCAACCCATTGAGCATTGGCCTTAACTGCGCACTCGGTGCCGACCAGATGCGCCCACATATCGAAGAGCTGTCGCAGATCGCTGCATGCTACGTAAGCTCTTACCCCAATGCCGGACTACCAAACGCCATGGGCGAATATGACGAGAGCCCCGAGCATACCGCATCAGTAATAGCAGAGTGGGCCAAAGAAGGCTGGGTGAACCTGGTAGGCGGCTGCTGCGGCACCACGCCACAGCATATAGCTGCCATAGCTGCCGCCATGAAAAAATTTGAACCAAGGAAATTGCCCGAATTAGTGGCTATGTAACCGCTGGCTAATTAAGCGGCGCATTATAATTGAACTTGAAGCCGATGCCATGTATGGTCTGTAGCTTGGCAACGTTTTGCGAGCGCAGGTACTTCCTTACTTTGGTAATGAATACATCCATGCTCCTGCCAAGGAAGTAATCATCCTTGCCCCATACATTCATCAGTATCTCATCGCGCTTTAGCACACGGTTGGCATTCATGCACAGGTAGCGTACGAGGTCTGCTTCGCGCTGCGTGAGCTGATGCTCTACTTTATCGTTGCCGAGTGTGAGGTTGGTATAATCAAAATTAAGATCGCCTATCTGGAAGACCATTGGCTGCGCTTCAGCCTTCTTCTTCGTCCTTTTCAGAAACACCTGTACGCGCAATAGCAACTCCTGCAGGTTATACGGTTTGGTGATGTAATCATCAGCGCCCGTTTCAAAACCTGCTATCTTATCATTGTCCATGTTCTTTGACGAGAGCAGGATAATGGGGATGTGTTCATTCTTTTTACGGATGCTGTTGGCCAGCTCCATGCCGTCTTTTTTACCGGGCAGCAATATATCCAGCAGGCAGATGTCGTAGATGTTTTTCATGAACTGGTGCCATGCCGCATCGCCATCTGTGCAATGGGTCACATCAAAGTCCTGCTTCTGCAGGAAGTCCTTTACTACATACCCCAACACTGGGTCATCTTCCACTAATAATACTTTGACTTTCGGGCTCGGCATAAGATATGATAAGACAAATATAATAGTTATTCGTGCTAATATACTATATCTGTTTTCAATTTACTAATAAATGGCTACATATAATATTTGTAAATGCACTGTTTTATTTAATCCTATCAGGATTCGACGTAATAAACGATTCCCATGTAGCCTTGCTTTTCTTTGTTTTTACCACCGGTGCCGCATGTGTTTTTCTTATTTCTGCTGTCTTTCCCTGGTAGTGGTGGCACAGCGCTACAGCCACCGCATCAGTGGCATCCATAAACCGAACATCCTCTACAATACCCAGCGTATGCCGCAGCATCGTCAGCACTTGCTCCTTAGTAGCATTGCCCCTGCCGGTTATCGATTGCTTTACTTTGCGGGGGGCGTATTCCACAGCATGTAAGCCGGTCATCATGGCCGCAGCTATGGCCACGCCTTGCGCCCGCCCCAGCTTCAGCATACTTTGCACATTCTTCCCGAAAAAGGGAGCCTCTATCGCTACCGCCACAGGTTGGTGTACTTTGATCAGGCTTTCCATCTTTTTAAAGATCAGGTGCAGCCGTTCCGCATGATCTTTGTGTTTCGAAAGCTGCAATACACCCATTTCTATCAGTGATACCTTACTTTTGTTTACAGAGATCAGGCCATAGCCCATTACCAGCGTACCCGGGTCTATACCCAGTATGATCTGTGCCGATGGGTCACTTTGAAGACTGTCTTTCAATGAATGAGAAATTAAAGAGGTGAACAAAAGTACCAAAATATGGCTTAACTATACTTTAGGCGGAGCTATATCGCTCATCCTGCTCTGGAGCATCTATGGGCAGGTCACAAAGCAGCTTGCAGGTATTGATGGCAGTGTGTGGCAACATACAGGCCCTGTTTCTTACCTTATTTGCTGCATCGCCCTAATGTTTGCCAATACCTCTCTCGAAGGATATAAATGGCACCTGCTCACCCGTTCTGTAGAGCCGCTCCCCTATTGGCGCACGTTTTCCAGCTACCTCGCAGGGGTGGCATTCTCCATCATCACACCCAACCGCATTGGCGAATATCCCGGGCGTATCCTCTACCTCGGCCGCAGCAATACTTTCCGGTACATCAATGTAGCCATACTCGGCAGCATAGCACAGCTATCCGCGGTTTACCTTTTTGGCCTCGCAGGGCTTATTTATTACAACATCCTTTTCCCGGCGCTGGCTGCCAAATTTGCTTTAGGGCTTTGCGCAGTTGTTAATGTTTTCCTCTTTTTGCTGTACTGGCGCTTTGAATCTATATTACCTTCTTTTGAGCGTTATAAATGGCTCAGGAGGTTTATTGTATACAGCAAACTGCTTAACCGCATCACCACACGGGAGCTGATAAGGGTACTTTTCATCTCTTTCCTGAGGTTTGTCATTTTTACGGCACAGTATTTGTTTTTACTCAGGTGGATGAATGTGCAACTACCGCTTGTCGAAGGTTTTTGTATGGGGGCCTTGTTCTTTTGGGTCATGGCAGTGATCCCATCCATTGCACTTACCGAACTGGGCATCAGGGGCAGCGTGAGCATATACATCTTCAGGCATTTCTCAGCCGATACCATTGGTATCCTTGCTGCTACTGCCGGTATTTGGGTACTTAATCTCATAATCCCGTCAATAATTGGCAGTATATTAATTTTAAGAATGAGGTTATTACGATAAATATTCATGATTTTTGATAAACGAAAACGGTAAAATGTACGGTCTCAGACAATTAGCAGTTATTATTCTTTTACTGGCTGTTTCGCTCAATGCTGGCGCACAGGATGACTTTTGCTCCCCACACAACACCAGCTTTAAAGATGGCGAACGCCTTACCTTCAGGGTATACTACAATATGAGTTTTGTTTGGGTCAATGCCGGCAATGTCAATTTCTCCACCAAACTCGAAGACGTGAATGGCCATAAGGCATACCACATCACCGGCGACGGCAAAACTGCTAAATCTTATGAATGGTTCTTCAAGGTCAAGGATAGGTATGAAACGTACATAGATAAAGAAACCATGCTCCCCGACCGCTTTGTACGCAATGTAAGTGAAGGCGGCACTAAGATCAACCAGGATGTCGCCTTTAATCACAAAAAAGACGAAGCCATCTCTAATAAGAAATCATACACCATCCCAAAATGCACCCAGGATGTGCTTTCAGCAATATACTACGCCCGCAACATCGATTATAATAAACACAAGCCCGGCGATAAGATCCCTTTTAACCTGTTTTTGGATGACAAGGTCTATAACCTCTACATAAAGTATATGGGCAAAGAGCAGATCACCACCAAAATGGGCACTTTTAATGCGATCAAAATAGTACCCCTGCTCATAGAAGGCACCATCTTCAAAGGTGGCGACAAAATGACTGTTTGGGTATCGGATGATGACAACCATCTGCCTCTCCGGGTGGATAGCCCCATATTGGTAGGCAGCATTAAAGTGGACCTGATTGATTGCAGCAACCTCCGCAGCCCTTTTACCTCGATGGCCAACAAGGATAATTGATCATTTCCTATATAAATGCCGCTATATTTCTGTGGGTATCGCTTTTTTTTATCTTTACACCCTTATCAAAGTTAATTAGTTCCGTATGGTCTCTGTAGGGAGGAAAAAATTGGACATCCGTGAGTTTGGCCGGATCGTGCTGCAAGGCAAGCCTGTTTCTATTGATAGCAGATCATTAGCTGAGGTACAGCGCAGCTACAACTTTCTCAAAGTATTTTCAAAAGGCAAGCTCATTTATGGTATCAATACGGGCTTTGGCCCTATGGCACAATACCGCATTGATGATGCCGACCTGCACCAGTTGCAATACAACCTTGTACGCAGCCACAGCTCCGGCATGGGCAGATTATTATCCCCTGCCCAAACAAGGGCATTGATGCTTGCCCGGCTCAATACCATGCTGCTCGGCTACTCCGGCATTCACCCCGATACTGTTACGCTGCTCGCAGAACTCATCAATAATGAAGCATACCCCTGCGTCTACAGCCACGGCGGCGTAGGCGCCAGCGGCGACCTCGTGCAGCTTGCCCACCTCGCGCTCGGCATGATCGGCGAAGGCGAATTTCTTTTTAAAGGAAAGATAACCCCGGCCAAAAATGTATTCAAAAGCCTTGGCCTGCAACCGTTACAGATACACATTCGCGAAGGACTATCTATACTCAATGGCACATCTGCTATGACGGGTATAGGTGGCGTCAATGTCATCATGGCCAAACGACTGGTGGTATGGAGTACCCTGCTGTCGCTCATGATCAATGAGCTTATGGAGGCCTACAACGACTCCTTCTCTGCCGAACTGAACAATGTAAAGCACCACAATGGCCAGCAGCAGATCGCCACCTGGATGCGTGCCCTCGGTGGCAAAAGCAAGTTGCTGCGCAAGCGCCATGAGCACCTATACGATAAGAAGATCACCGAACATGTGATCGATGATAAGGTGCAGGAATATTACTCCCTGCGCTGCGTACCGCAGATACTTGGCCCTATCCTCGATACCGTATTACAAACCCAGCAGGTCATAGAGAACGAACTCAACTCTGTAAACGATAATCCCGTTGTAGACCATAAGAACAAAAATATTTTCCACGGCGGCAATTTTCATGGCGACTATGTTGCCCTCGAAATGGACAAACTGAAACTGGTGGTCACTAAGCTGTCCATGCTGGCAGAACGCCAGTTGAATTTTTTGCTCAATCCGCACCTCAACCAAAAACTCCCGGCATTCGCCAATGCCGGCAAGCTCGGCCTCAATTTCGGCATACAGGGTATGCAATACCCCGCTACCTCCACCGTTGCTGAGAACCAGGCGCTCAGCACTTCACTCTATATCCACAGCATACCCAACAACAACGACAACCAGGATATTGTGAGCATGGGCTGCAATGCCGCTATGAGCTGTGCACAAGTGATAGAGAACGCACACGAGGTACTGGCTGTAGAGCTGGTAGCGCTCACGCAGGCAATAGATATACTGAAGATCAGTAACAAGCTATCCCCCGCTGGCAAGTGGGTATATACACACGTCAGAACGCTGTTTCCGTTCTTTAAAGAAGACTTCAGTGCGTCTCATAAGTTGCAGGCTGTAAAAAACTGGCTCATGGAAACAGATGTAGCCGCTCAATTTCAAAAAGAACTAAACCCGCAAAAGTAATGCAGCACAAATACGCCCTCGTCACCGGTGGATCAAGAGGCATAGGCCGCGCCATTTGCGTGAAGCTGGCCGAAGCAGGATATAATATACTGGTCAATTATAAAGGCAATACCGAAGCGGCACAGCAAACTCTGACCCTGATTAATGCTGCCGGTGTACAATCGGAAGCGCTTTGTTTCGACGTATCTGATAGAGAAGAAGTAAGAAGTGTACTCGGCGGATGGATGGAAGCAAACAAGGAAAAGAAAATAGAAGTACTCGTTAACAACGCAGGTATCCGCAACGACGGCCTCATGGCCATGATGGCCGATGAGCAGTGGGATACTGTTATTGACACCAGCCTGCAAGGCTGGTACAATGTTACTAAGCAGGTGCTTACCCCTATGGCGCTCAATCGCTACGGGCGCATCATCAATATCGTATCCCTAAGTGGCCTCAAAGGTATGCCGGGCCAAACCAACTACTCCGCGGCAAAGGCAGGCATCATCGGCGCTACAAAGGCGCTGGCGCAGGAAATGGCCCGCCGCAACATCACTGTCAATGCCATCGCACCCGGTTTTATTAAAACCGACATGGTCGCTGATCTCGACGAAAAAGAGTATATCAATATGATCCCTGCCAAACGGTTCGGCGAAGCCGACGAAGTAGCAGATCTCGCAGCCTTCCTCGCTTCCTCAAAAGCCGCCTATATCACCGGGCAGGTCATCTCTATAAATGGCGGATTGTATTCTTAGTACAGGCGTTTGTTCTTTTTGATCAGCCCCACATATTCCACCAGGTCTGGCGAAGGCTTCAGCCAAAGTAACATGGCAATATAGACAATAGCTATAAGTGCGCAGCGTATGCCCGCATCTATGAATGTATGCACATATACATGCCGTTCCGGGTCAAACAAGTATGGAAAGAAATAACCCACTGCAAGTGCCGGCAGCGCAGCCACCAGCACCCGCCACGTCTTATCAGAGAATGGCTGCATCGCCATTTTCCTCCATACAAATAGATACTTGACTACATTGAAAATGATCAGCACAGACGCATTGCTCCATGCCGCCCCATACAGCCCAAAACGAGGTACCAAAATCTTGATGAGCACAAACTGCAACGTGATCAATACCACCGAAACATAAAAATTGAACTTATAGTAATTGGCTATCGACAGCACCTGGTCGTTCATCCCCGTCGCTATGTTCACCAGGTTGCCCAGCATCAGTATCAGGAATACGTTGATAATATCCGAATAATTTTTACCGTTGCCTATTACTGCCACAGCGTTCTGCAGGTTGCAGCACAGGATCACTGCTATGCCCAGCGTAGGTATGAGCAAATTCACTGATGCCCGGCCGAACATACCTCTTGCTGATACCATATCATCCTCCGCAAACGCCTTGGCCATAGCAGCAAAGCTCGCCGGCAGAAATGCTTTAGATGGGATCAGAAGAAAGGCAATAACAAAATTGGCTGCTGCATATACCGCAGCCGATTGAAGGCCGCTATGATCATATATCGGCACTAATGCCGAGTCCATCAGCGGCATTAAGATCAATACCCCGCCCAGCAAAAGATGATACCAGGCAAAATGGCCGATTTCCTTGTATTCACTTATAGAAAAATCCCGCAACCTGAACGAAAAGCCAAACCCCGGAGTTCTGAAACACAATACCAGGAAAATAACCATAGGAATACCGGAGATCAGTATCGTTCCGGTGATCAGGCTATGAAGATTGATACAACCAAATGCAAAAAGAAGTATCAGGATGATATTCGCCACCCGCAATATTATTTCCCGCACAAATGCAGATATAGCTACCTTCATTTGCGAGCCAAGGTATTGCTCCAGTATGGTCGTGAAAATAAAGAAGAAGATAAGAAGGGGCAGCCACGCAAAATATTCTGTCAAAAATATCCGATCCTCTTTCTGGAAATGGCTGAGTATTTGGTTACGGAAAATAAAATACAGCACCGTGAAAATTCCGGCAGCAACAACCGGGATAAGTAAAGTAAGGGAGATCAACAATTTCCTTTTCCTTATATCATTTGCTAATCTGTGGGTATATACGATCAGTGTGCTATTCAGCCCCAATAACAGCATCTGCGACAACATGACGGCATAAACGCTGATACTGCGCACGTAGCCATACCCCTGCTTGCTCATGTACTTTGTAGACAGCCACATGACCAGCATACCTAATACCGCCCCAAATGCTACTATAATGAGATTTTTTGCTGATTGCCGGAATACAATTCCCATGACGACAAAGATAAATATTAGAAATTAAGGTAACCATTAAAATATTCACAAACTCCCACCCCGCTCATAAACCGTAAGGAACAATTATATTTGCAGCAAACACATGTTAATGAAAGTAGCCCTTATTACAGGCGTAACAGGTCAGGACGGCGCCTATCTTGCCGAACTGCTGCTCAATAAAGGATACGAAGTACATGGCATCAAACGCCGTACTTCGCTCATCAATACTGCCCGTATAGATCACCTCTATATGGACCCCCACGAGAAGAACGTCCGTTTTAAGTTGCATTATGGCGATCTGACCGACTCTACCAATATCATCCGCATCATACAGGAAGTGCAACCTGATGAGATATACAACCTCGGGGCTATGAGCCATGTACAGGTGAGCTTTGAAGAACCCGAATATGTGGCCAACACCGACGCCACAGGTACTTTGCGCATACTCGAGGCCATCAGGATACTGGGGCTGGAGAAAAAAACAAGGATATACCAGGCCTCCACTTCCGAGCTGTACGGCAAGGTGCAGGCTGTACCGCAAAGCGAAACAACGCCCTTTTATCCCCGGTCTCCATACGGCGTAGCCAAGCTCTACGCGTACTGGATCACTGTCAATTACAGGGAAGCCTATGGAATGTATGCCTGCAATGGCATACTCTTCAATCATGAAAGCCCGCTCAGGGGCGAGACCTTTGTGACCCGCAAGATCACGCGTGGCATAGCACAGATCGTATTGGGCATGGAACACAAACTGTGGCTCGGCAACCTGGATGCCAAACGCGATTGGGGCCATGCAAAAGACTACGTAGAAGCCATGTGGCTGATGCTGCAACAGCCCGAAGCCGAAGATTTTGTGATCGCCACAGGCATTACCACTTCCGTACGCGATTTTGTAAAGCTGGCTTTTGCCCATGCAGGTGTCGAGGTGACTTTTAAAGGTACAGGCGAGAAGGAAACAGGTATCGTGGAAAAGGTGCATGCTTCTGGTTGCCGGCTTAAGCAAGGAGATGTAGTAGTGGAGGTAGATAAAAAATATTTCCGGCCTACTGAGGTTGACCTCCTCCTTGGCGACCCATCCAAGGCAAAACAAAAACTGGGCTGGGCTGCAAAATACACACTCGATGAGCTCGCCAAAGAAATGGTTGCGGCAGACATCGAATATTTCAGCAAACAACTGCTGCTCAAAGAATCAGGATACAAGACGGCTAATCAATACGAATAATGGACACATCAGCTAAGATATATGTGGCAGGCCATAGAGGTATGGTAGGCTCGGCAATTGTACGCAGCCTGCAGGCTGGGGGCTATAACAATATTGTGGTAAGAACATCTGCCGAGCTGGATCTGAAGAACCAGGCGCAGGTCAATGATTTTTTCAGTACCGAAAAGCCCGATCACGTATTCCTTGCTGCTGCGAAAGTAGGCGGCATCCTGGCCAACAATACTTACCGGGCCGACTTCCTGTACGACAACATGATGATCGAAGCCAACATCATCAATGCCGCATATGTGCACGAGGTAAAAAAATTATTGTTCCTCGGCAGCTCATGTATCTATCCGCGCCTGGCGCAGCAGCCATTAAAAGAAGAATACCTGCTCACCGGCCTGCTCGAAGAGACCAATGAACCCTACGCGATCGCTAAAATTGCCGGCATCAAATTGTGCGAGGCCTACCGCGACCAGTACGGCTGCAATTTCATCTCGGCCATGCCTACCAATCTCTATGGCCAGGGCGACAATTATCATTTACAGCATTCTCACGTCATCCCCGCACTGCTCCGCAAGTTCCATGATGCCAAACAAAACAAACAGCCTTTTACAGAGATATGGGGCTCAGGCACGCCCTTACGCGAATTCATGTTTGTTGATGACCTCGCCAGCGCTTGTTTGTTCCTGATGAATGAATACGATGGCAAATTATTTGTGAACATTGGCACAGGAGAAGAGATCACGATCAAAGACCTCGCTTACCTCGTAAAAGATGTAGTGGGTTTTGAAGGTGATATAGTATTTGACAGCTCGAAACCTGATGGCACCCCCCGCAAGCTCATGGACAGCAGTAGACTACACAGCATGGGCTGGAAACACAAAACCTCCCTGCGCGATGGCCTTGCAGCAGCATACGGTTTTTTTCAGCACGAACTGATCCGCGAAAAATAAATCAGAACAAACTATTATCCGCCGCCGCCCTTGATCTGCCCAGGTGCTTATAGGCCTTGTCCGTGGCTTCCCTGCCGCGCGGTGTGCGTAGTATATAACCCTCCTGTATCAGGAAGGGCTCATACACCTCTTCTATAGTGCCGGCTTCCTCACTTACTGCTGTGGCTATATTGTTGATACCCACCGGGCCGCCTTTGAATTTATCGATTAACGTGGTTAGTATTCGGTTGTCCATATCGTCCAGCCCGCTTTCATCCACATTCAGTGCTTTTAGTCCATGCTCCACAATGCCCAGGTCTATCACACCATTGCCCAGCACCTGTGCAAAGTCGCGCATACGGCGCAGCAGTCCGTTGGCTATACGTGGCGTGCCCCGGCTGCGGCGGGCTATCTCCATAGCGGCGTCCGATGTGGTCTTTACTTGCAGCACTCCTGCAGCGCGTATCAATATCCGTTGCAGCACATCAGCAGTATAATAGTCCAGGCGCGATTTGATCCCGAACCTGCTCAGCAAAGGTGCTGTCAGCAATCCACTGCGGGTAGTTGCGCCCACCAGTGTAAAGGGATTCAGTGTTAACTGCACAGATCGGGCAGATGGCCCGCTGTCAATCATGATGTCTATCTTGAAATCCTCCATTGCCGCATAGAGGTATTCTTCTACTACAGTGCTCAGGCGGTGTATCTCGTCTATAAACAGTACATCGCGTGGCTCCAGGCTGGTGAGCAGGCCGGCCAGGTCGCCGGGCTTTTCTATTACCGGGCCACTGGTCTCTTTAATGCTCACGCCCAGTTCATTCGCAACAATGCGCGATAACGTCGTCTTACCCAGTCCGGGAGGGCCATGAAACAGGATATGGTCTAATGCCTCGCCTCGCATATTCGCCGCCTTGATGAATATGCGCAGGTTCTCGATCAGCTTCGGCTGTCCCGAGAAATCCTCAATGGTCTGCGGCCGTATGGTATTCTCATACTCCCGCTCCTGTGCGCTCAACTGCTCCGCTGGCCTTACATGTGATCCTGACATCGCCATAAAGTTAGGCAAAAGAAAAGGTAGTTTGAACAGAAGCTATATTATTGATCAATATGTCTTTTCTACTTTTTCTAAGGATATTAATTTAATAACCCCTTAATGAACTTTCTGTAATCAATCATATCTTTATCAAGAGGATTAATTTGCAAAGCAAAATTTATTTTCCCAATCAAATGATATACATAGTTAGCCTGAGAGCTATTGATTTTTTGAAGGTGATTAGCTAGTCCAAATTTTTTAATGAAATAAACTTCTTGTCTAATCTTATCTCTATAATTCTTCGGTATTTGTATTTTATCATTGACCACAATGCCAGTAACAATCTGTCTGACATTTTTGCCCATTACCTTAATTTTCTCTTCATTTAGAAATAGAGAATATGCCAATAATTCTTTTCTTACAAAAGCGATTACAACTATCGGATCAATCTTCCCCGATAAAGTAATATCATCAGCGTATCTTGTGTACCTAACATTTTCAACATTACAATAGTTGGATAACGTTAAATAAAAATTCCTCATATAAATGTTCGATAGATAAGGGCTAGTTGGAGCACCTTGCGGCAAATGATCATTACAACAGCAGAGTTTACCTAATAAATTTGAAATATTTGAAGAGTAACCCAACTCAAGAAAAATCTTCTCAATTGACCCTCTTTTGATTGAAGGAAAAAAGTCTTTTATGTCTAGCGTAATGACGATTTCTTTGTCTTTGTGGTACTTTACATTATCAAGTAGATTCCTTTTTTTTACATATGCTTTTGCGTATTTGCTAACCGGAATAGTATACAAGATGTTTTCTAGAATCCAGCACTGAATTTCCTTTAAACTAGGCAAAGGTTCTTTCAAAGGTCTTCGCTTACCATTTTTTTTTAGAATTGTAAAATTGCGATAAAAATAATCCGTGTATAATGCGGCTTTTTTAATAAAATTCTTTTTGTAACCTACTAGAGCAGAAAGATTTGCTGTATTGAAAATTACGGGAAGCCCTTTATTAATTAGAGGTTCAGCATAAACTAAACATTTATGAATGTTGTCTTCTGAAAAGCCAGATTGAATAGCTTTTTTTCGGAAGTTCTGCTCAAAATATTCAAATGTCATGTCTAAAATCATTAATGGGCCTAAGATACTATCTTAGACCCACTTCGAACAAAGCTTTAAACATGGAGCAAAATGTCGGAGGGACCCTTTAGGGAGGAGACTTTTGATTCATGTTTAAAGCACAAGCTTGAAAGGCTATTCAACTACAGGAAAGGTGAATCACCGTCCCGGCATTGTTACACAATGCAATTTCTTTAGAATGTCAATTCATCCTGGCTAGGTAAAAATATGTCGTTTTTATCAATTTTGCTAACTTTATTTTTCAAATCCGGTTTAATCCATTCTTCTTTATTTGTTTTTTTATACTCTTTTTTTTCTAATTCAATTTTTGTAATTCCCTTTTGAGTAACTATTAATCTGTTATTTTCAAACTCAAGAAAGCCTTCCGCCAAAGCATATGTAGTAAGATTGCCAATCATTTCAAAGTCAGCACCTTCATTGATGACTTTTCTTACGTCACCATTTTTTTGCACTATATCAAGCAAAAGAAATAGAAATTTATTTTTCATGTTATTCTTGGGAACGGAGCTTTGTATATTTTACCTCCTTTTCTATGATCTTTCCAAAAAATCGGGAAAGTATTATCTGGCGTTCTGTGCATAGTCACCAATGCCTCTGAGTTTTCATAGCCAAAAGAAAAATAATTGCCTTCTATAATTAATTTTTCAATCTCCTTCATTAATTGAATTTGCATCTCTAATATCGGAGAATTATAATTATCGGAGATGCCTTTATTCCTCTTGTGCTTTACATACCAAGATATTCCGCTTTTATTTAACCCATCTAGTGTCTCCAGCTGTGCCGCTAACGCAAGTACGTTGATTATTCCGTTTTTCAAAGACGTATTCTTTCGTATCTCTGATAACGTAGAATTTAGCGTTTCTCCCGACCCTACATAATCATCTACTAAAAACAACAAATCCCCTTCTTTAAATCTCTCTTTTGAAAAATCTTTATAGGAGTCGATCACTACAAAACTTATGTTTTCATAGTTAGGCCATCCAAAGTAAGCTGATTTAAATAAATAAATTAGCGACGATGAACTTTTTACCTTCTTAGCATCAGATGGGTTTATTATGGGAAAAACAATTATTCTTTGGCAATTAGCTAATTTATCTTCTTCAATAGTCTTTATTGTTTCAAGAAGCAATCCCATATATTCTGGCATTGATACCCAAAGATACCTACTACATAAATCCAGAATTAATTCTTTCTGTTCGTTATTGAGATTTGTTATCAATTCCCAAAAATTCTTTAAAGCATATTCTTGACCGAATTTTGATTGCCACCCATTGTTGGTGAATATAGTTTTTAGCTTGTAAAAGTCACTTAACTCCAACTTCCTTTTATCCATCACTTCATTTTATTATTTTCACGTGTATTTGAATTTAATTCTTGCTTTAAAAGTAACGATTCTCAGCAAAACGTTTTAAGGATTTCTTTTCTTGCTAAAACAACAGCGGCCACCAATAAGGCAGCCGCTGTATATAAATTTAAAGAACGATCTATTTGCTGATCACAAATTGCTTGGTGATGCTCTGTCCGTTATTGATGATGCTCATGAAATACAGGCCATTGCTGATATCAGTAAGCTGTATGTTCTCTGCAAAATCAGAGCCGTTAGCCTTGTAGCTTTTATCAGTTACTACCTGTCCTATTGCGTTATAGATCACAATGCGGGTATCAGCAGGGTTATCCAATGTACCCTTTACAGTGATCATGTTTTTGGCAGGGTTAGGATACAACGTTACTTCCATCATTGTAGGTACCGGTGTCACCTCAAGTGAGTTGAGTGGCAGCAGCCTTATTTTTGATGATATAGCGTTCTCCACTGTAGCTACAGACCCTGCAGATGTATTCTGCTGCAGCACCAGTCCTATTACTTTCATTTGCTTACGGTTGTAGCCGGCAGGTATAGTGTAGGTATAAGTAATAGCATTCTTTGTTCCTATACTCGGGTCAGTGAATGCAGGGTCTCCGTAAATACCACCTGTAGTAGCCAGTACAGCCCTAACCACATCCATGTGCGAGTATTTTGAAACAGGAGCTATAGGATCACCTAAACCAAAATACCATGACGTGTCGCCCGGAGAGCCGCCAAAATAGGTATAGTTTTGTGCACCGCATGGCACACAACCTGCATAATTCGCCTGAGAATAGCTACCCGCGCTGCTCACGCTGTCTTCCGTTACATAAGCATTTATATTCCAGCTACCTGTAAGTGATGTCAGTGCAATTCCTGTTACCTCTACGGTAAGCAGCCTGCTGCCGGTATCAAATGTACTTTTCATATCCACCTGGAAATTTGGTGTTACGGTCATCCTGGCTGCTACTGCGCCATCCCATGGCCTGCCCACTGATACACCGCTACCTTGGTTGGTACGGTCTATAGTAGCGCCGGGGAAACCTACAAGCGATGTATAATCAGTATTGTAAGTATCCGGGCTAAGCGTCATTGGATCAGATGGCCTGTTATGAAAAGAAGCCACTATCACATGCGGGTAAGTAGGAATGATATTGCGCACTATGTCTTCTGCGCCATCGGGGCAATAGCCACACCAGTTTCCTGTGCCTTCTTCCAGCAGTACATACTTTGTTGTACCTGTAGATACGTGCATCTGCCCGAAAGAGTTACCCATTATCAGCAGTGCTGAGGATAATAACAATGTAAATTTCAGTTTCATCTTTGTATAAATTTTAGAGTAAATTAGTTTTATAGCTATGTAAATTTATGAAATTCTTTTGTATTCAAAACGATTTATTTAGTCGAAACCACGATTTTTCCATATAAATATACGTTATTTATAATAAAACGGGTCTAAATGGTGCATTTTTACCTTTAAGTCAATTAGCTATTTGGTTACTTTTGCAGTATGACGAATTACAGGCCCGGCAACCCCCAATCAATGCCCCCGGTTGTAAAAAACATTATCATCATCAATGTGCTCATTGTTTTGCTGCAGTTTGCCCTTGGTAAGTCTGGCATCAACCTGGCCGATTACCTGGGCCTGCACTACTGGGCATCTCCGTTATTCCGCTGGTGGCAGCCGCTTACCCACATGTTCATGCACGGCGACCCTTATGATGTGCAGCAAACCCTCATGCACATTGGCTTCAATATGTTTGCCCTCTGGATGTTTGGCCGCATACTCGAGAATATGTGGGGGCCAAAGCGCTTCCTTATTTTTTATATTGTTTGCGGCCTCGGTGCTGCGGTCTGCCACATGGGTGTGCTCACATTCGAGTATACCCGCTTCTACAATGACTTCCTCCACTACCAGGCGCATCCGGGGTACAGTGAATTCCTGATTTTTATGCGCCACCATGGCCTTGATATAAACCCCGTATACCTGAAAGAATGGGCTCAGTTCCCCTCGTCTCCCGACGCGATCAGGCAATCGGTTGATTTTCTTAACACTCATTACACCGGCATGATCAACGAGGCCACTGTAGGCGCTTCGGGCGCAGTTTTCGGCGTTTTGTTTGCGTTTGCCTACCTGTTTCCTAATACCGAATTATTGCTCATTTTCCCGCCCATACCGGTCAAGGCCAAATGGGTGGTTACTGTGTATGCATTGATCGAGTTATTTTCGGGCATACAAAACTCGGCCGGCGATAATGTAGCCCATTTTGCACACCTTGGTGGTATGCTCTTTGCTTTCTTATTGTTAAGAATATGGAATAACAAGGCCTCCAACCGCTTTTATTGATAATTTTACGAAACGATGAGTACAGGGCACAAAAGATCAATGCTATCTTACATACCGGGATATAAAAATAATGCAGTCTTGCAGGTCATTATATTTTCGGCGGTCGGCTATACTATGCTGGCCCTTTGCTGGGCTATTATCAAGCTGGTATATGATGGCGACAGTTCTAATTACGACATCCATTTTATACCCAATCTTGCCCTGCCCGCACTGGCATTCTATAAGGCTCATTGGTGGACGCTATTGACCTATGGCTGGTTTCAGAACATTGGTTTTATGGAGCTCATTAGCAATATGCTCTGGCTGTACTGTTTCGGCTCTGTGGTGCAGTCGCTCGTTGGCCCCCGGCAGATCATTGCCTTGTATACCTACAGCCTGCTCACAGGTGGCATATTTTACCTGCTGGCACAACTGCTTCCCGGATCATTGGGTGTTTGCCCGCCCTTTATCCTCGGCCCACGCGCGGGGCTTATGGGCATGGCGGCGGCAGCCGTTACACTTACCCCCCGGTATCGCTTCTACCTCACCGAAACCTTCAGCATACCCATCCTCGTTGTCGCGGGCATATTTACATTCCTCATGCTGCTGAGCTCTGGTTATTACCTGTCTGTAGTATTGATGCTGGCGGGCGGCGCGTTGACGGGTCTCGCATATATAAAGTTGTTGAAAGCAGGTTATCGGCCGGGAGCATGGATGTATTCTTTTGCCGACAAAATGGAAAGCCTCGTAACACCCAATGAGCGCAACATACGCAATAAGCAAGGCCGTGGCAATATCTTTCACAATCCCTACCGCTCGCAAAAAGAAGCCCTGCAAGACCGTGTAGACGATATACTCGATAAGATCAACCAGAAAGGCTACAACTCCCTCACTACCGAAGAAAGGGATATCCTATCCCGCGCCGGTAAAGAGTAGCGCAATTTGAATTTCTAAGATCGCCCGGCTCAAAACACATGCCTTTGCGACTCTGCGTCTTTGCGGTTAAACCTTGATCTCGCGGATAACAACTACATGATCACATCAAACGGGCGGGCAATGTTGTTCAGGTCGGTATAAATACGCTGCAGCTCCTTTTCTTTCTCATACACAATAAAGGTATGTGCATCCACCAGTATCTTGATGCTGGTATTGAGCTCCAACTGTTCTTTATACACATTTTCTTTTGCTTCCGTTCTTAGCTGTGGGTTGCGCTTCATCGACTTATAGTACGTGAACCACGAAGAGATAAAAATAAACGGATAGAACAAAAACATGAGCGCCACCGATGTTTTATTCACCCTGTTAAACACCACCTTATCTATCTTAAAACCCGTCAGCTTACCAATAACCCTCAGTTTCTGTATGCCGGTGAGGAATATATGCCCGTAGTATATCTCGTCATTCAGCGATTTTTCAGCCATCCATACCGAATCTATTTCATTGGGCGGCATCAGCTTATTCAGGTCTTCGCATTCAAAAAGCAGGTAGCTCATTTTTGCTTTCAGGTTAGAATAGCTGGGTGTTGTCATCAGAAATTTGCCCCCCTGCTTCAGTATCCTGTTGAACTCTTTATAGGCTTTAAACTGATCCGAAAAATGCTCGACACCTTCCTGGCAAATAATATAATCGGCATACGCATCCGGTACCGGTATCTTATCCAGTATATCCGCCCTGGTGCAGGGTATTTCCTTCAGCATAAAATATTCCGGGAAAAGATCGAATGCCTCCACCTTGGCACCCAGCTCCAGCAGTATCTCAGAGGTAACTCCGCTGCCCGCAGCCAGGTCCAGTACCACCTTGCCCTTCAGGTCATCCTTAATGCCCATTAGGTAGTTCTTTACATAGTATTTCGGGCTCTTCGGATTATTTACGTGTGGATCGATCATTTTTTTGAAAGTATTTCCTGCTAGTCAAGGTTTGAGGCTAACTAACCGGTAGCGAAAGTATCAGAGAATATCCAATCATCAAAATTACAGGATATTCTTTCATAGTGTATGGGCACAAAGTAGCAGCATACCGTTAAAATGACGCTATTCACCGCTATCGCAGCCATATATACCGTAAAAACCATAAAGCACTGTTTTTTAGCCTATTTTTGCCATTATTTTTGAACTGATTTTATATAAATTTTGCAACTATCAATCTTGATCTAATTATGTCGGAACTACACGTCCACAATTCATTTACCCGGCAAAAAGAAAAATTCACCTCCATTACCCCGGGTTATGCGGGCCTGTATGTGTGCGGGCCTACCGTATCCGGCGAATCGCACCTTGGCCATTCACGTCCCTACATTACATTTGATGTAGTGCAGCGCTACCTCAGGCACCTGGGCTATAAAGTGCGCTATGTACGCAACATCACCGATGCCGGCCACTTTGAAGAAGAAGGCCGTGAAGCAATAGATAAGGTGGGCGAAAAAGCCAAGCTGGAAAAAATGGAACCTATGGAAATGGTGCAGAAATACACCAACCTGTTTCACCATGCCTTCCGCCTCTTCAACTGCGAAGACCCTGCCATAGAGCCTACTGCAACCGGCCATATTGTGGAGCAGATCAACATGATAGAAGATATTATCAGTAAGGGATATGCTTACGAAGTAAATGGCTCTGTATACTTTGATGTAAAAAAATATGCAGCTAGTTATCCTTACGGCAAATTGTCGGGCAGGGTACTTGAAGACCAGTTGGAGACAACCCGCGAACTGGATGGCCAGGATGAAAAACGCAACAAAGCAGATTTCGCACTCTGGAAAAACGCACCACCCGAGCACATCATGCGCTGGAAAAGCCCATGGGGCGAAGGTTTTCCCGGATGGCATATTGAGTGCTCGGCTATGAGCAGCAAATACCTCGGCGAAACATTTGACATTCATGGCGGCGGTATGGACCTGCAGTTTCCGCATCATGAGAGTGAGATAGCACAGAGCACCATAGCCCACGGCCACGCGCCTGTGAATTACTGGATGCACAACAACATGATCACCATCAACGGCAAGAAGATGGGCAAGAGCTACAACAACGTGATCAAGCTATCTGAGCTATTCAGCGGCAACCATCCGTTGTTAGAGCAGGCTTATCACCCCATGGTAGTGCGTTTTTATATTTTACAAACACATTACCGCAGCACACTCGATTTTTCTAACGAAGCACTGCAGGCCTCTGAGCGGGCTTTCCGGAGGCTGTGGGAAGCCTATGCGATTTTGCAGAAGCTGGCACACAGCGGCAACACAGATGCAGAAGACACCGAGCTCGATCAAAAAGTAATAACGTGGTGCAACGAATGCGCCGACTTCATGAACGATGACCTGAATACAGCTAAAGTATTGGCCAACCTGTTTGAACTTGCGCCCGTGATCAACGGTATGAAAGGCGGGCAGGTAAGTATTGAAGCACTATCTGCTGATACATTCGCATTGCTCAAAAATACCTTCAAAACATACCTGGAAGATATCCTGGGGATGCAGCCGCTGCAAGCTGAGCAAAGCGGCAAACTGGATAGTGTACTCTCATTGCTTATAGAAATAAGGACGGATGCCAAAAAAAGGAAAGACTTCGCCACATCAGACCAGATACGCAACAAGCTTGCCGAAACCGGCGTGCAACTGAAAGACGAGAAAGACGGAACGGTGTCATATACCATTGAATAAACATTTACTCAGCATGAAATTCAGCGAACTCATCGGGGCGCTTTCAAAAGTTAATACCGAGCTTCTGGATCAAAGTGTAAGAGCTGTAAACACAGCTCTTACAGTCCGTAATTGGGTCTTTGGATTTTACATTGTAGAGTTTGAACAGAATGGAAATGACCGCGCTGAATATGGAAAAGGCCTCCTGTCGGCTATTTCACAAGAGATGCAAAGTCGGCAGATGTCTAATACTGATGAACGGGAATTGCGCCGTTGCCGCCAATTTTACACTACATATCCCCAGGCAGACACATTCATTTTTTCCAATAACCGAATTCGGGGGTTGCTGTCCCCCGAATTCAAGTTAAGAGAAAATAATATAGAAGCTTCTTCGATGCAAATTCGGGGAACGGCATCCCCCGAATTCACATTGCCTGACCTGCACTATGAAAATTTGTTCAACAAACTGTCTTATTCGCATTTTATAGAGCTAATACGCATTGATGATCCAATGAAGCGCCTATTTTATGAATTGGAGTGCATCAAAGGTGTTTGGAGCTTAAAGGAATTAAAAAGACAAACAGGTTCGTTATTATATGAGCGAACAGGGTTATCTGAAAATAAAGAAACCTTATTGGCATCCGCAAATCAAAATAAGCAGACTCTTACTTTCTCAGACCTGATCCGTGACCCGTACATTTTTGAATTCCTGGGGTTAAAAAAACAGGATGTGTTACCCGAAAAAGAAATGGAGCAGGCTTTGCTTGACCATTTATTACAATTCCTGTTAGAGTTAGGTAAGGGCTTTTGCTTTGAAGCCCGGCAAAAAAGGATAATCATTGATAATGAGCATCATTTTATAGACCTGGTCTTTTATCACCGTACACTCCATTGCAACGTATTGATAGATCTGAAAACGGAGCGATTCAATCATGCGCACGCAGGCCAATTAAATATGTACCTTGAGTACTACAAAAAATATGAATTAGCTGAAGGGGATAATCCACCGGTAGGCATCTTGCTTTGCTCGGATAAAGACAAGGAACATGTAGAATTTGCCACTGCCGGTATCGACGATAAAGTTTTTGTATCTCAATACATGGTTGCTTTACCCGGCAAACAGGAATTAGAGCAGTTTATAAAAAAAGAAATTAAAGAACAAGAATAGTACACAACCATGAAGAAAATATTAAGACTGCTCAAAAACCTTGGTGAATACAAAGGGAAAATAGCACTGTATTTTATTACCAACCTGCTGGGCATCGCTTTCGGGCTGCTGTCGCTGGGTATGCTGTCGCCGGTGCTGCAGGTGCTTTTTAAACCTACGTCCAACGTGCAGGACAGAAGCAGCCTCCTGGGCAAATTCTCCGGCCTGATACAGGACGTGGTAAAAAGCGATGGCAAGCTCACTGCCCTTGCTTATGTATGTATCGCAGTAGTTGTCTTTACGATATTGAAAAACCTGTTCCTGTATATCTCACTCTACATCCTGCACCCTATACGCAATTCAGTGCTCAGCAAATTAAGAGAC
Source organism: uncultured Bacteroidota bacterium (assembly GCA_903877645.1). Taxonomy (GTDB): domain Bacteria; phylum Bacteroidota; class Bacteroidia; order Chitinophagales; family Chitinophagaceae; genus Nemorincola. The sequence continues at coordinate 25,622 of CAIRES010000042.1, forward strand.
GACCTGTTCACAAAGATCCTGTCGCTGCCTATCGGCTTCTTCACAGAAGAAAGAAAAGGCGACCTGATATCAAAAATGACCAACGACATTAATGAGATCGATCTGTATATCATCGGTGTATTGGAGATCTTCATCCGCGACCCCATTACGCTGATCATCTATATTGTAACGATGGTGATCATGAGCCCTCAACTTACACTTGTTCTTTTTGTGTTCCTGCCATTAGCCGGGCTGATCATAGGCCGCATCAGCAAGTCATTAAGAAAGTCGTCGAACACCGCACAGGAGCAACTGGGCAATATGCTGAGTGTGATCGATGAAACCCTTGCCGGCATGCGCATAGTCAAAGCATTCAACGCAGAAAAAAACCAGCATTTAAGATTTACCAAGATCAACAACGTTCTTTTCAGGGCCCGCAACGCGATAGCTGCCAGGAAAGAAATGGCCTCGCCCCTGTCTGAGACCATGGGTGTGATCGTGGTAGCAGGTGTGCTGTGGTATGGCGGCCGCCTGGTTTTTTCAGGCACCTCATTCACAGGCGAATGGTTCATTACCTACATCGTGCTTTTTACACAGGTCATTAACCCGTTCAAAAACATCTCTACTGCCTATTACAATATGCAGAAGGGAATCGCCTCACTGGACCGTATAGACGACCTGTTGCATGTGGAAAATACGATCAAGGAGATCCCTAATGCGCACCGTGTACCTTCCTTCAACAGCAGCATAGAATTCAAGGATGTGCATTTTGCCTACGGCGATAAAAAAATCCTTAACGGTGTGAACCTGAAAATCGAAAAAGGTAAAACCATTGCTATCGTAGGCGCATCGGGTGCAGGCAAATCGACGATGGTGGACCTGATACCCAGGTTCCATGATGTGACGAGCGGCGAAATAATCATAGACGGCATCAACCTGAAAGACTGCAAGCTTGATGACCTCCGCCGCCTGATGGGTGTTGTGAGCCAGGACCCTATTCTTTTTAACGATACGATTTATAACAACATCATACTGGGTACCGGTGGCGCTACAAAAGAGCGGGTAGAGGAAGCAGCTAACATAGCCAACGCACATAAATTCATCATCAATAAGCCGGAAGGCTATGATACAATTGTGGGCGACAGAGGTACAAGGCTGAGCGGTGGCGAACGCCAGCGGATCACGATAGCACGCGCGGTACTCAAAAACCCACCGATACTTATCCTGGACGAGGCCACCTCATCACTGGATACAGAGAGTGAACGTACTGTGCAGGATGCCATCAATAACCTGATGAAGAACCGTACCTGCATCGTGATCGCGCACCGCCTCTCTACTGTGCAACATGCTGACCAGATCATAGTAATGGATAAGGGCAGAATAGTAGAGACGGGCACACATACCAGCTTGCTGGCCACCGGCGGCATCTACAAGCGCCTGGTAGAAATGCAGCAGATGAAGTAATAAATCTCAAAAGATAAATTCCAAATTCCAGGGCCGGCTGAAGTAGCCGGCCTTGTTTAATTTATACCTATAAATCCCGAATAAAAAAAATTTATCAGTATTGGCACAGCCTCTATATTTGCAATACAAACTATAGTATATGAGCAAGATACTGGTTACGGGCGGATGCGGCTACATAGGTGGCCATACTATTGTAGACCTGATACAAAACGGCTTTGAGGTGATCTCCGTAGATGATCTGTCAAAAGGGTCGCTGAAAATGCTGGAAGGCATAGAGCGCATAACGGGTAAGCAGGTGAAGAATTACAAAGTAGACCTGTGCAACCTTGATGATATAGAAGCCATCTTCCTGGAGAACCCCGACCTGGTGGGCGTGATCCATTTCGCTGCCTACAAGTCGGTACCCGAGTCGGTGGAAGAGCCGCTGAAATACTTTAGAAATAACTTCAACTCGCTCATCAACATCCTGCAATGCGCTGAGGAATTTGATGTCGACAATTTTGTCTTCTCTTCATCATGCTCAGTGTATGGCAACACCACGGTGCTGCCTGTGGTTGAAGAAGCCCCGTTTGCTGAACCTGAATCGCCATACGCGCGCACCAAGCAGGTAGGTGAGGCTATGTGCCGCGACTTTACCAATATCAACAAACACTTCAATACTATATTGCTGCGTTACTTCAACCCGGTAGGCGCACATGAGTCGGCAATGATAGGTGAGTTCCAGGACCATGCGGAGAGTGTGGTGCCGGTGATCACACAAACTGCTATAGGCAAGCGCCCGGAAATGACCGTTTTCGGCAATGACTATAATACAAAAGACGGATCGTGTGTACGCGACTATGTGCATGTGATGGATATAGCCAATGCCCATACCAGGGCCCTGCAATATATTATAGACGACCGCAACAAATCGAACTGCGAGGTTTTTAACCTGGGTACCGGTAATGGTGTAACAGTGCTGGAGCTGATCGCTGCTTTTGAAAAAGTATCGGGCGAAAAGCTGAACTATAAAATTGGCCCGCGCCGCGCAGGCGATGTGATAGAGGTATACGCCAATAACAATAAGGCCTGCAAGCTACTGGGCTGGGAAACGAAGTACGATCTGGATGCTATGATGGATACTGCATGGCGCTGGGAACAGGCTGTGGCCGCGAGCAAAAAAACGGCTGTGACAAACTAAAGAACCTGCGCGAGGCTTGCCACCACATAGGCCATATAGACTATACTACCTGTACATAAGAAGTATATAGCGCACATAGCAAAAACGATAACCAACTCTTTCAGATTTTCAATAAAATGTTCCGCACCTGTACGCTGCGGAACTTTATTTTTGTGGATAAACCGCCTGATACCAACAACGTATTTTAGTATCATCAGCCTTTATGGTAAAGGGTTTCCGTACTATTATCCACATTTTTTGTTGGTATTTCGCAAAATTCGTGCGCGGTTGTCTTTTTAATTTTGGGGCATAAAATATGCTTTATGCGCGGAGAAAGAATATACAAAGACATCACCAGGAACAGCAGGGCACGTGGATTGCAAAAGGGCCGGAGCAACTCGCTGATCGTAAGGCGCAATGAGTGCCTGCTGGCCCGCTACTACTATTACGGCGTACACAAAGATGTGTGCTACGAAGAGATCCTGCGACTGCTGGCTGCGGAATTTTTCCTTACAGACTCTACCATAACCCGCATAGTACTGGATAATACCGACCAGCTACAACAGCTCAAAGAAAAAGCACCGGTGGTGTATTACCTGCAATCGCACTGGCCGCACATGAAGTGGTAATGCTTTTGATTAGCTGATGCCCCTATGATACCAATTGTATTTCATCATTGACGATCAATGAAGCCGGAGCGAATGATTGCTCGGGTTTGGTGCTGTAGTCTTCGAAGGCTATGGAGTAGCGCAGCTCGCGCACACGGTAGTTGTCTGTTCTTTTTTGGGTAGTGGCACTGGTGCGGATGAGGCTGCCATAGTCGGTGCCGGGGCACCAGCCTTGCATGGTTTGGTGTAAGGCCCATTCGAGGTCGTAATAGCCGAGGGCTTGCTGTGTGTAGGCAGTAGGCGTGACCTGCGAGCTGTTGCTGTATGGCGCAAAGCCCAGGCGCAGCACTACGGTACCTTTGGCAGTTTGCACATTGCTGCCCATGTTATCAAAATCAAAGTCTTCAAAATCTATAAGTACGCACGGCCATGGTACCGGCGGGCGTGTAGCGCTTTTGAGCTGGCCGAGGTCCTGGTCTATGTAGGTGATAGCTGTGACGCTGGTTTTGATTTGCTGCTGAATGGCGAGGAAAATGTTGGCGAAGGGAGAGTTCATTGATTAGCTGATTTTATGATTAGCTGATTAGCTAATGGGGTTGAGAATTTGATTAGCTGATTTTATGATTAGCTGATTAGCTAATGGGAGGATGAGGGTAATAGCATGTTCGGAAGCGGGACGCTTCCATCTTGCGGGACGAAGCGAGATGCTTCGACCGGTTGAGGCGCAAAGGTGTGTTGCAAATTAAAGTAGTGTAGTTATTACAAGCGGTAGCGGATACCGAATGTAAGCGGATAGCTCATATCCCCTCTAAGCACATTAGCGAATGTGAAATTATACGCTCCAGCCACTTCTGCGTTGATACCTATATGTTTTGTGGCAAACCAGGTGGCACCTGCCTGCAAGCCCACTAAGGCGAAGTTGTTATCGTAATACTGTGACATGTCTTTACCGTACCAATTGAGCGTTGCTTTGTCATGAAAAGAACAATAGCCCATTGACAGACCTCCATAAACAATAAATTTGCCGAGCGACTTTTGGCGATTCATAAATATCTTAAGCGGTATTTCCCTATCCTCCATGTGAAAGGGAACTTTTGTGACAAACACCGATCCTCCATTGTCAATTGGCATATCCAAAAAAGTAGAAACCCCGGAAAAAACGTGTGTCCTATAACCCAAGTCGATGCCATACTGCCATGCCTTGCGAGTGTATATGGCATCTATAGCGTAAGCTGAATAGTTAGTATTAGCTTCATTCTTGCCTAAGTTATGGTACTCTACCGCCATACCGGCATTCACACCAACCTCAAAATTCTGAGCGTTTATTCCGGTTGCTGCGAGTAGTAGTATAGATAAAAGGGTAAATCTCATTTTGCGGGTTTTAAGATCAGAGTTTATAACGTATGCCAATGGTAAGCGGATAAGCAAATGCCTGGAACTTATTCATAGGCCCTTCGCTAAAGCGCATATAGTCTGCATTGAGGTCTGCATTGATACCTATGTGCTTAGTGCAGAAGTAAGTAGCGCCTAACTGCATGCATGCTGAATAACCGTAAGAGCCGTTTTTATTGAGTTGAAAAGCATCGGATGCTGCGTAATGGCCTTGCTCATCTTTGATGAATATATACCCCGCCGATACCCCACCGTAGAACTGAAAACGCTTTAGCGATATTACTCTGTTCAGCAGAAATTTGACCGGGTAATAGACGTTTGCAAAATATGGGGAATACCAATATTTATTCGCATTTTTCACGTAAACCAGCATAGCGGTGGAACGACCATCTAAATCAACATAGCTATACGATGCTTCTCTTTTCTCAGCCGACAACCCATATTGCCATTTCTTTGTTGTTCGCAACATTTTCAGCGTATATGCTTCTGTTGGGCCGCGATAAAAGTCTGTGACCGGGTTCATATTTCCTATTTGACTATTGACGAGTATACCTGCATTCAGACCCAGTTCAAAATTCTGAGCGTTGGCATATATTGCTAGCGAAGCGAGCAACGAAAAAAATATGAATTTCTTCATTTAGGTGTAGTTTTCCATTTAAAGATAAGAAATATGATATAAAAGACACCTATTCAGCAAAAATAGTTGGGTTTTATTGTGCACCGGGTATACCATACGTATCGTACCAGTAGCTTTCGGGTATGGATACTACCTGGGCCACTTCTTTGTCTATGGCTATACGGGCTTTGAGGTAGTCTATATCCATGTCTTTGGAGAAAACGAAGCTGCCATTGGCTACCGGGTAGCCATAGCCTTGCAGCACGGCTATGAATTGGGGGCTATTGAGCATGGCTGCGGTATAGATGAGGTCGCTGCGGGTGATCTCGTATTGCTGCTCCAGGTGCACCTTACTTTGCGCATAGCCGGTGCTGTAGCTGCTGGTAGTGGTTTCGGTATTGCCGAGTATAGTTATAGACATTTCTTCATTCAGCGCCTTGATGAAGGATAGCTGCAGGTTGCCGTCGCTGTTGTTTTGCTTACCGTCTTTTATCTCAAAATCGGCCTGGCGCGGTATCATCAGGGATAGGGAGCTGCCACTCTCGTCAAGTATCTTCTTCAGTTCCAGCTTGGTTTGCTCATCATAAGAATCGTATTTGATGATGCGCACGGGCTGCCCAAAGAGCTCTATATACTGCGCCCAGTCGGCATAGCCGCCACGCTTATAGAGGCTGTATGGGGCGCATTTCAATAGCAGGCCCAGGTCTTTGTCTTCGCCCATCACCCATATATTGCCCAGGCCATCATAGGATATGCCGTCAGTACCGGTTTGCTCATAAGTAATTATACCGAGGTCGGGGCGGATGTGCTTCCGGGGAATAGGCTGAAAAGCGAATTCCCTTCCGGGTATGAATTCTATACCTGATATGCCCCATAGCTGCGTTTCCATGATGGTGCGCATCACCTCCCTGAAGGGCAATGAGCGTAACAGGCCATCCAATTCATGCACTCTTTTGCCATTAGCATGAAAACAAATTTCTTTATTGAGCACCGCATCTATGCGCTTACTGATGACACCGGAGAGGTGGCCATCGAGTACCACATCTTCGTAGAGATCGTAGAGGCGGGTGCGGGTGGGGTAATACACAGACTCTGCGCTGATGAGCGCGCCACGCCATGTGGCAATGTCTTTGCGGCTGCGGTCTACCGAGCGTATATTGAGCTCATTGAGTATGATCTCCTGTTTTTTCTGATCGGTCTTATACGTTTTTACCATAGGGGTTTATTTAGTTGAGTTCGTTTTTTAAAGAATGAGCCGAAATCTATATCTTGTGCTGCTATTACCAGTTGAGAAAACTATGAAACGCTTAATTGCAGACCTCTATAAGATCGTTTACAAAATAACGAATGCCAATATGGTATCGCTTATGTTTTCGATATCTTATGTGAGTGTGTTGAATTTCATATCACTATATGGTATCGGGTTGCTACTGGAGCGCAATTCGGCGGCCAAGATCATACATAAATTAGTTTCGTATCCGGTTTCCATAGCTACCTTCATCGTTATCTTCCTGGTGAACCTTTGGCTGATGACCCCGATAAAGAATTTATCGAAAGAGCGTAAGAAGCCGCCATTCTATCCGTCCATCATTGCCTATACGCTGGTGTGCATAGTGCTGCTGATATTTATACACTACCGCGATAAGCTGCCTAATTGAGGCTTACCACAAATAGCTCAGGAATCTGCTCACTGAGTATTAGCGTGAACGGGTATATCGTAGCCCCAAAGCAAAGTTCGCCGTGGCCTTTTTCGAAATAAGAGAAGTACATAACCGTAGGATTTGATAGTAAGACAATAAATGTGGTATGTATTGAACAATAGAGCAGTCATGCAAACGAAGAGTGGTCATGTTATTCAACATCCCCCTAACCCCCTTCGCCAACACACAAACCCAAGCTACAAGGGGGAATTACCAACAGGAGCATCAGCTTTTGGTATTTGTAATTTCGCAACACTATCAATAGAAATTATTTCGCTTAGGGTTGCTGTTCCAATTGATGGCATCGCCTTCGGGTACGGTTTCAGTTGTGGTATCGAGGTAGGGCCAGCCGGCGGGCTGTGCCTGTCCGGCCATTATGCTTTTGAGTGTGCCTATGGCGTCCTGGTAGGCGGTGCGGTAGGCGGCAAAGTCTACACCGGCATTTGAAAGCCGCAGCAGGTGCCAGCAGGCGAGGTCTTTTACGAGGCTCTCCAGGTATTCGTCTTGTATGACAGGCTCGGCGCTGTCGGTACCAAACAGCTGCACAAGGTCGTAGCGGGCAAGGTACATTTTGGCTTCAGAGATTGCGGCATTTATGGCGCGGTCTGCGATCGTGCCGTCGGCACGGGTAATTTCGGTTATGATCTCGGCATAGATATTCGTAGCGAGATCCGCTTGGGAAATGATAGGCATCAGGATTTATTGATAGGGTGATCGTATATTAGTGTTCGGACAAATCAGTTGTCATCGTCCTTATCTTTCTTGGCAGGCTTGTCGTCATCAGCATCATCATCATCGTCATCGTCTTTGTTCTTTTTATGCACGGTGGGTTTCTTTGTATCGGTCTTTTTGGGTTCAGCTTTTTCGGGCGCTTCGGCCTTTTCTACTTCTTCGCCATCGCCGGTTTTCTTCAGGGATGTTATTTTTTTCAGTGTGCGATCAAAGATGGCCTCGTAAGTATTGTTGGATACATCGCCTATATCCTGCTTTATGTAGCCATTGAGCGTTTTGGTGATGGCATCATCTGTAAGATCGGCAGTATCTACTGCTACAGATACTCTGACCACTACGCCCTTATTGGCTTTTTGCAACGCAGGTATCTTTTTGCGCTCGTCGGCATACTCCTTCAGTGCCAGCAACTGCCTGCGAAAAATGGCTGCATCAGATTTATTGGCCATCCGTGCATTACGTGCCTGGTTTTGCTCATTCTTTTCTTCGCGTGTCTTTTTTTCCTGTTGCGCAAAGGTGGTGAGGCTGAGCAAAAGAGTAACAGCCAGGAGTATGTGTTTGTTTTTCATTAATGTTATTTAAACGCTGTGCAAAGTTCTTAAAAAATATCCATTGTTTAGTGATGTGTTGTATTAATTGTTGGGTGTGCTGTTGTGCCAGCCCATACTAATACCGGTAATTGTTTATTGGCCTGCCCATTGTTACAATTCCTTCGTCCACACCTTTAGCGGTCTTCTCCATCATTATCCATATAGCTCCTTCTACCGCATCGGGGCCATCATCGTGTGCGTGGCTGCCGGGTGCAAAGGCCACAAACTGCTCGGCCAGGCGCTGCATGTGCGGGTTATGCCGTTCCTGTTCATTCAGGTATAGCTCGCCATTGCGGTGCAGCGGCTCCAGCAGGCTTTCTATTCGCATAAACTTATCGGGCTTTTTACGCTTATCGCCGCGAATGGGTATTTTCATTCCGCTGCGGTTGCCCATATCGTTCATTTCTTTGAGCAGCACATCCTGCATAAATACCTCTTCCATAAAATAATAACAGGCGCAGGCTACCACCATCCTCATGATGTTCCGGTGCCATTCCACCATTCGGGCCGTGGTAGCCTGCTCCAAATAGCATTTAATGATGTGGTATTCATCCCCGGTTTTGCCCACCAGCACGGTGGCTTTGTAGTCGTTAGTGGCTTTATAAGAAGGGTCGGTGTAGCATACCAGCATTTTATAGTCTGCGAGTGGCCTTGCGGGCTTGTACGCCATTTCTTTAAACACCGACCCTTCGATAATGGGATTATTAAAATATTCTTTCTGCTGCGCCGCATAGCTCTTCTGGCTGAGCACACGGTCGATATCCGCTTCTGTATTTTTTTCGGGCCATGTGGCATGGCCCTGCTCATCGCGAATGCTTACTTCCTCCACATGGTCGGCCATGCGGGTGGCACGCTCTATGCAGCAATCTGCGGCTATACGGTTGCCACAAAAAATAATAGTAGTGGGCTGCGATACCGAGCGTGTACCTATAGCAGCCTCTTCTATCCACCGCCATTTTTTGGCAATGATCTCGGGGTTCAGGCAGTCGGCATCTGTGTCTACATCGTCAAATAATATCACATCGGGCCGCACCTGGTCGTTCTTTGTACCCCTTGGGCTTTGCCCGGCGCCGAGCGCACGAAATGCGATACCCGACTGCGTTATGAATTCCTCGGCATGCCATGTACCTGAATTTTCCTGTATGCCATAGTCTTGAATAATGCGCTGGTTGTATTGCAGGTTGGCACGGTAAGGCATCAGCAAACGGGCGGCATTGTCGAGGCTATTGCTTACCATCAGTATATAACGCTTATGCAGCCTGCCGGGCAATACTCTTCCGCTTCTATTGTCTTCGGGTATGTGGCCTGCCAATGCCAGGTACAGTACTTCCATCATGGTACGGGTACTCTTGGCCAGCTCGCGGCTCCAGAGGCGCACCTCGTACCACTCTGTATTTTGCAGTACCCGCATAGTGGCCCTTTTATGAAATGCGGCAGGCGGTGCGTAGCTATAACGTGGGAAGTAATACCTGAACCATTCTTCGGGGTTAGCCTCCAGCCGGGCTATTCTTTTTATACGGTTTCCATCTGTCTCTTCACTGTCAATTGATGTGGACTCCAATATTTGTTTTACATGCTCATCCCAATGAGCTATTGTTTGCTTCTCTGTCATATACTGCGGGCTTATATAGAACTTTTACTTTTCATTACGGTCACGTTCCAATGGTTACAGCCACATATTGGCTGCTATGCGTTGTTTGATGAACGCATTCAATTGGATAGTGACCGTTTTGGTAAGTTCCAGGTCCTTTTTCAGCAGCCATGTGGTGAACAGCTCTGCTACTTCAATGATGGTGGCAATAGGCAGCGTAGTCTCCAGGTTTTTGACGGAAGCAGTATACTTGAGTATTAGGTCTACGGTCTTAGGATTTGTATTGCCTTCCTCTTTTGCATCTTTATTCAGCTTTTCCAGCAAGTCATACAGATGTGTCAACTGGTTAGGCCGCGAGGTGAGCAGGGAGCGCTTCATGCCATCCCATGCGCCGCTTTGTATCCAATGGCGTATAGTGGCTTCGTCGGCACCTGTATAGGCGGCTATCTCGCTGATAGTGTAATCTTGCTTTGTATAGAGTATACGCGCACTTTCTTTTCGGTCATTGTACTTATCTGCTTCCTGCATTTTGATAGGGGATTATAGATATGAAGGGTAAAAATTACCTTTCATAGCACAAAGGTGAAGCGCATTTTTGGAAACAACAATTTGAATATCTATGACAGACGCGTACAAGTCTATGACAGCGCGGAAAGCGCGCTGTCATAAAACTTTTTTCTGTGGATAACGTGTATCAGTTACTTGAATTTCTATGCAATAAACATGCGCATATTATTGCTATGGCAAAGTGCCGTGGAGCGAAGTGAAAAGCAGGATGCCCCGTCATAAAATGAGTGAATTTCTTAATGCATTAAAAGAGCAAGTACATGAAATATATTGTTTGGTATCCGGCTCAAATTCCGGCACGGCAGAGTTCATGCAGAAGCGCTTGTAGGTGGGTGGTATCGGTGCGGGAGCAGTAGGGGATTGTTTTTATGGTCGGGTATGATGTTGCTGGCCCGCTGATTACCGTTGCCGCAACTGGCGAAGAACAAGGTGCCAATAGCTATTGAAATGAGTGTGGTTGTGCACATGATGTGTTATAAAAATACCGCTTTATATGCGAATAGCTGCCCGGAATGGTTTGGGTACACAGGTACTTTAATAGTTTATTAACTTTGCCGCCATTCATTGGTTATGATCGGGCAGCTAACTATATACAGGGCAGACATACAGGATATAGATATACTGGCACATTTGAGTATCAGTACATTCCGCGACGCATTTGGCCAGGCCAATACCAAGGAAGACATGGACAAGTACCTGGCCGAAGAAATGAGCCGTGAAAAGTTATACGCAGAATTGAATGACAAGGATAATTGTTTCTTTATGGTGAGTGACCATGAGCGGGTTGTGGGTTATGCCAAAATGCGCGTAGCTGATATACCTGAAGAACTTGCAGGTACTAACCCTATAGAGGTAGAGCGCATCTATGTGCTACAGGCATACCACAATAAAAAGATAGGCACTGTGCTTATGGACCACTGCATAACATTTGCCATGCATGGAGGCTATGATGTACTGTGGCTGGGTGTATGGGAGCATAACGGCGGGGCCATCCGGTTTTATGAACGCCTGGGTTTTGAGCTGTTTGGTGCACACAACTTCCTGCTGGGGAACGATATGCAGACAGATGTGCTGATGAAGAAAAAATTAAGTGGTAGTGATCATATCACTACCACTTCGTAATATGCTTTCGGGTTGAAATATTTTTGTGCCAATGCCTGTAACTCCTGTGCCGTAACGCTTTTGTATATCTGTACGTTATTATTGAAATAGTCTTCGGTAAAGCCATTTAATATAAGCGTCCGCCAGCGTTGCAGTATAGAGAAAGGTCCATCAAGGTCGCCGAGGAGGCCGCCGAGGAGATAGTTTTTAACGAGGAGCAATTCGTCTTCGTCGGCAGCTTCGTTGCAGAGGACATCCATTTCATGGTATATCTCTTTTATCGCCTTTTCCACAACATCCCTGCCTGTTTCTGTATGAATAACAAAAGAGCCTCCATTCAACTCGGGAGAAAGTGAACTATAAATACCGTATGTATAGCCTTTGTCTTCGCGTATATTGCTCATCAACCGGGAGCCAAAATAGCCGCCGAACAAAGTATTAAGGACTACAAAAGGAGTGTAGTCGGGGTGGTGACGATTAGGAAATAAACTGCCTATCCGTATAGCTCCCTGTACGCCATTAGGGTCATTGCTGATGTGGTGTACCCTTTCGGTCATGGCCGGCACCTGAAAAATACCTGTGTTGACTATTTTTTTCCCTGTAGCAACCTTTCCAAAAAAATCATTCAGGTACTTTACTTCTTTATCGCCAACCTGCCCTGCCATAAAAATACGTGCATCAGCAAAATTGTAATTGTTTTTATGAAAGGCTACGAGGTCTTCGCGGGTGAGGGCTTCAATGCCTTCCTTCTTTGAGAACCTACCATAAGGATGGTCTTCCCCAAATAACAACAGATCAATTCTTTGATTAGCTACAAACTCGCATTGGCGGAGATTGATCAGTAATCGCTGAACCGTATTCTGCTTGTAGATGCCGAGCTCATGCTCAGGAAAAGTAGCTTCCATGATCACCTCGCGTACTATTGGCAACAGTACCGGAAGGTGTTTGGTGAGCGAGTAAAGTGTAATAGTCGTAAAATCATTGCCTGCAGACACTTTAAGCTGTGCGCCGTAAAATTCGAGCGATTCATTTATCTGTTCCGCAGTATATTTCAGCGTGCCATTTTTCAACAGCCCGGCTGTAGCTTGTGCCACAGAAGCCTTTTGTTCCTGCCACAGGCCTGCTTTAAACATCCAGTCTATTTGTACCACGTCCTGCACACCGGCGTTCAGCCAATATACGGGCACGCCATTGTCAAGCGATATCTCATTCATTGGAGGAAGCTTGTAATCAAACGTAACGGCATCATGAATTGGTGGTACTATCTTACGATCTAATATCATCTTGTATACTTAAAGTATTCTTTAAAATTTTGTTTTGCATTTAAGACTTTACAAATAACGCTCTCAATTCGCCGGCATCATCTGTACTCATTTTCCCGCCTAGTATCAATCTCAATTGCCTTCTGCGCAGAGCGCCGTTATACATTTCCTTTTCGGCTTCGGTATCCGGGATCAGATCGGGCACCTTTCTCGGACGGCCGTTAGGATCCAGCGCCACAAAGGTCATGTATGCTTCATTGGAAAGGTATTTATACTGTGCCGAAAGGTCCTCACCCCATACGCGCAGATATACCTCCATTGAGGTATTGAAAGAACGGGTAAGCTTAGCCTCTATGGTGAGAAGGTTGCCTAATTTTATAGGATTGGCAAAAGATACATTATCAACCGATGCTGTAACTACCGGGCAATTGCAGTGTTTTTGCGATGCGATCGCTGCGGCAATGTCCATCCAATGCATGAGTTTGCCACCCATAAGGTTACCCAGCGTATTGGTATCATTGGGGAGTACCAACTCAGACATGATTACAAAAGTATCCTGTGGTTTCTTTATTTGCATGACCTAAAATTAGGGTATATTATTTGAAGATGTCTTTATAAGGCATTAATATACTGCATCGATGAATGTAAAGCATTATTTCATCAACTCTTCGTAACTCATTATGCGGTAAGACTGTGTCGAATCCATTAGAAAATATTCATGGTTAAGCGTATTTACAGGCGTCATGCCAAATACGTCATAAAAGCCACCCGGCACTTTCAGCAGATCTGTTACTCTTTTGTCCTGGGGGCTAAATGAGAAAAAAGTAACGCGTGGACTATCATTATGCATTGCTGATGCCATGATCGTTTCAAACGGGAACGCCCATGTGAGGACGCTTATTTCGTTCAAAGACCTACTATCCTTCAATGCCAATTTTACAATCCCCTTCTCTTTCATTTTTTCGTATATCTGCTCTTTAAACTCATACCGCTTATGAAAAACAACTGCAGATGAAGCAATATACCCGGTACGCACTAAGAAAATCAACAACATAAATACCACGGCATGGGAGGACTTTAACCTGGGGAGGGCCGTTAGTACAAATGGGGCTGCCATAATTACGGCTATTGCTTTCCATTCCAGTTCGATGTGAAACAGAAGTACATTCTTATCAAAATCGCCATAAACAACTCCCATGAGTATTAGATAGCCAGCGCATGAGAGCAGGACCCATGTGATCAAAAGTTTCTTATTTTCTTTAACGAGATGGTATATGCCAATAAAAAAAACAATCATTGCCAGCCAGTAATTAGTACAACACCTGTGGATGAACATTTTTATTACCGGCGTTTTAAATGCGTACACAATATCCGGTATTGACATACGGAACAAGCTTTTTAATTTGACCGAGTCGTATGATGCCGGCTCGGTCATCATAAACTTTGTACTAACTACGGCCAGGAGAATACAGGTAAGCAGAATGGTATTTTTTGTGTTGTACTGCCAATGTCTTTTTTCGATAATAAGATAGACCCACAAAAACGTAGTAGGGATAATGAGTACAAAATGAGCCGTGAGTGTAAAAAACGCTAAGACTGAGAATGGCAAAACCAACCATAGAATGTTTGCTTTCTTACTACCGTAATGAATGGTTACTGCAAAGAACAGAAACATCCATGCTATCCCTTGGTTGATCTCATCATTAGGTAAAAAATAGGAATCACTAACGAACAGAAAATAATAAAGCGCCATGAGAATAGCCATTCCGTATTGCTTATATCTGTAAACAATGATAGCCGCAACTAAAAAGTAAAACAGATTTACCCACACATCATAGGTAAATAAAATTGTCTTAACTGATAAGTGCAGATGTGTGGCTATATACGGAACAATAAGAGTGATGATGGCACCGTATCTGTGGTGCTCAATAGAAATGTGTTTCGTATTTATAATATTAAAGAGCAGATAAGCGGAATCTGCAAAAAGTGTCCGCTCTTTATAAAATATTATGGCACCGATTATTAATACGGCCATTGCGGCAAGTGCAATTTTAGCACACTTCTTTAGGGTATCGCTGCTTTGCATGTTTTATAGTATTCCGTATTACCGCTGCACCGTTAAAGGAATCGTGGTTACCTCTACATTGCCATTGTTTACCTTGAGGTAGTATATACCGGGAATGATCGCGGATGGCAGTGTTATTGTAGCGCTACTTTGATTTACATTCAATACACCTTTAGCCGCACTCCTGCCATTGATATCTATTAGATCATAAGTCATTTGGCCTGTCATCATTGCAGGCACCTGCAGGGAGATGGTATTGGTAACTACAGGGTTGGGATATATTCTCACAGCACTATTGTCCAATATATTTTCAACACCTACATTACTTTTAAGCCGCTGCACATGGGTTGTGGCCATGTATGGCTGTGTGTATGCAGCGTCATTAAATTCTATTTGCGCCAGCGCAGTAACCTCCTGCGGGCGGTAGTAATTTTGTTCGTAAGTGGTATCCTTTTGGCCTTGCGCTAAATGAAAAAAGGTTAATAACGCTGTACTAAATGTACTACCGTTCAGAAAAAAACTATCGGTATGAATGATCATTGTTTGCACCTGCAATACTTCGTGGTAAGGAGAAGGGGTGCCGTCTTCTTCCTTTACCCTCATGCTGCCCCAACCGATTACCGAATCCTTTTCTGTGGTGTATATACGCGCCACGCCAGGATTAGGAGCATATGTTGCAGATAGAAGGGATAATTGAAAATTGAGGTCTGAGCTATAAGAAGACACCCATGATGTATGGTAAGTAGCAGGGAAGGCAATTTTTGTGCGGGGAGATGTGTACAACATATTCTGCCCGGTTATTACAAAACTGTCAGCTGTAAAGCTAGTAATACTTGCTAAGCTAAAAGCTTTCTGCTGAATAGTAATCCCATATTCTTTGATACCTGCGCTGGTTATATTACAATTGACATTGCCCTGGTAGCCAAAGCCTCCAAAGTCGTACAAACTACTATCGGCATACTGGTAGGCACCTGCTGCCACCCTATACAGAAAATGCACCGGCACAGAGTCTGTAACCACACTCATATCCCAGGTGCCGTTTGCCGCGGCAGCCAGTACCGGGTAAGCAGATGGTGAATCTGTGACCTTCAGGCTATCGGTACCTAATACTGAGGACGGATAACTTGCAGATGTGAGCGTGATCTGCGCATGAACACCCTGGCTTGCCAGCAGTGCAACAAATAATACCCGCAAAACACTTTTCATAAAGCTGATTTACACAAATATATACATGTAAATTGATTATTTACTCAGGTGCATGCTGCGTTCTTTATATAACTGCCTGAACCACGGGTCGCGCAGGTTCTTAATAAAGCGGATAGCCTCGCCTGTACTCTTCATTTCAGGGCCCAGTTCTTTATTCACATTCGGGAATTTATTGAAGCTGAAGATCGGCTCTTTAACCGCGAAGCCATCCAGTTTCTGCTGTATCTTCAGGTCTTTCAGCTTTAGTTCGCCCAGCATCACCTTTGTGGCTATATTGAGGTATGGTATGCGGTAGGCCTTTGCAATGAATGGAGTGGTACGACTGGCACGGGGGTTAGCCTCTATCACAAAAACCTTGCTGTCTTTTATTGCGAATTGTATATTGATCAGTCCCTTTACGTTCAGGCGCAGCGCTATCTTCCTTGCTATATCGGCCATTTCTTCTACTACCAATGGCCCCAGGTTGAACACGGGCAACAAAGCGTGGCTATCGCCACTGTGAATACCTGCCGGCTCTATATGCTCCATGATGCCCATAATGTGCACCTCCTCGCCATCGCATATCGCATCTACTTCTGCCTCCTGGCAGCGGTCGAGGAAATGGTCTATAAGTATCTTATTACCCGGTAAGTGTTTCAGGAGGCTGACCACACTTTTCTCAAGTTCATCGTCATTAATAACGATACGCATGCGCTGCCCGCCCAAAACGTAAGAAGGCCGCACTAATACAGGGTATCCCACTTCCTTGGCCACATCAATAGCCTCATCGGTAGTGTATGCGGTTCCGTAATTGGGGTAAGGAATGCCCAGCTCTTTCAATGTATCACTAAATCTTCCACGGTCTTCGGCAATATCCATACTGTCATAAGAAGTGCCTATTATCTTTATGCCTTTCTCGTGGAGGCGCTGTGCCATCTTCAGGGCCGTTTGGCCACCTAGCTGCACGATCACACCATCGGGTTGCTCATGCTCTATGATCTCCCAAAGGTGTTCCCAATACACCGGCTCGAAGTAGAGCTTATCCGCAATATCGAAGTCGGTAGAAACAGTTTCGGGGTTACAATTGATCATTATAGACTCATAGCCACATTCCCTTATAGCTATAAGGCCGTGTGTGCAGCAATAATCAAATTCAATGCCCTGCCCGATGCGGTTGGGGCCGGAGCCTAATACAATTACTTTTTTCTTTTTTCCGAGCAGGCTTTCGTTAGACAGTATGGTAGCCGCGCCGGATACGGGCGCACTCTCAAAAGTGCTGTAATAGTATGGGGTCTTTGCTTCAAACTCGGCGCTGCAGGTATCCACCATCTTGAACACACGGGTGATGCCTGCTGCCTTTCTATGTTCGTATACTTCTTCGGCAGTGCAATCTTTTACCAGTTCTGCTATCTGCTCATCGCTAAAGCCCATTTGTTTTGAGCGCCTCAAAAGGTCAACAGGCAGTTTTTCAAGATGTTTATATTGCCTGATCTCCACTTCCATATTCACAATATCCTGTATCTGGTACAAAAACCACCTGTCTATTTGTGTGAGCTCGCGTATAGTTTTGATAGATACTCCCGCTGCCATTGCTTCTTTTATACGGAAGATACGATCCCATGTAGGCCGTTTCAATGAATCTATCAATTCTTCAGGGCGCAACCTGCTGGCGCTGATAAAAGACAGTCCTGTGGCATTGTTCTCCAGGCTTTGGCAGGCCTTTTGCAGAGCCTCGGGAAAAGTACGGCCAATGGCCATCACCTCACCCACCGACTTCATTTGCAAACCAAGCGTATCATCGGCACCTTTAAATTTATCAAAATTCCAGCGCGGCATTTTTACGATCACATAATCGAGCGCGGGTTCAAAATATGCTGAGGTGGTTTGCGTTATCTGGTTCTTCAATTCATCGAGCGCATAACCAACAGCCAGTTTTGCCGCGATCTTGGCAATAGGATAGCCTGTAGCTTTTGATGCCAGCGCTGAAGAGCGGCTTACACGTGGATTGATCTCGATGGCAATAATCTCTTCGGTCTCAGGATTGAGGGCAAACTGCACATTGCAACCACCGGCAAAATTGCCGAGGTCGCGCATCATCATTATAGAGGTATTACGCATCAACTGGAATGCGGAGTCGCTCAGTGTCATTGCCGGCGCTACGGTAATACTATCTCCTGTATGAATACCCATCGGGTCAAGATTCTCTACCGTACAAATGATCACTACATTATCATTCATATCGCGCAGGAGCTCCAACTCAAATTCCTTCCAACCCAGCATGGCTCTTTCTACCAGCACCTCGTGCATAGGCGATGCAGTAAGTCCTCTTTCGAGCGCACCATCAAGCTCCTCTTTATGCATCACGATACCGCCACCGGAGCCGCCCAATGTAAACGAAGGCCGGATAACAATTGGCAAACCTATCTGCTGTGCAAATTCTTTTCCTTCAAGCAATGAGTTAGCCGTTCTTGCCTCGGCCACAGGCACACCAAGCCTGATCATCCACTGCCGGAACAATTCCCGGTCCTCAGCTTTATCAATAGCCTTTATATCCACACCGATCAGCCTGACGTTGAATTTCTCCCATATGCCCAGCTCATCTGCTTCCTTGGCCAGGTTAAGGGCCGTTTGGCCACCCATAGTGGGTAGTACCGCATCTATATCGTTTTCCTCCAATATCTGTTCTATACTTTCGACCGTAAGCGGCAGCAGGTACACCCTGTCGGCCATAATAGGGTCTGTCATTATGGTGGCAGGATTGGAATTGATCAATATCACTTTTATCCCCTCCTCTCTGAGGCTCCTGGCCGCCTGTGAGCCTGAATAATCAAATTCGCAGGCCTGGCCTATAACTATAGGGCCGGAGCCAATAATAAGTACACTTTTGATAGAAAGATCGCGCGGCATTGTTTGTCTGAACTATGATTTTTTTTATGATAAAATGGCCTTATAGATTTTAGGGCAGAAGACGAAGGGAGGTATGTTAAAACCCCACTCATCGTACGGCGTGCAAAAATAGAGAAAAATGGCATTAGATGCGTGTGAATATTTTATGAAAAGAGCACAAAAACCAGTGGCTACCCGTTCACTAAAATAAGTATTGAAAATACAGATATGACCGTAAAAATAATAAACTAAATATATATTAATTGATACATTATGCACATGACGCAATATTACCTGTTCGGAGATTATTATTTACCTACTTTTGCGTGACAATGGTGTGAAAACCATGTGATCTAGATACACTTTTTCGCATTTTGCGACGTTTATAAAAAAATTTGCCATAATGAGTTTTTTAGGATTTTTTAAATTTCTTACACAAGAAATTGCAATAGATCTTGGCACGGCCAACACACTTATCATACACAACGACCAGGTGGTAGTTGATGAACCATCTATAGTAGCCATAGACCGAACTACAAATAAAATTGTAGCTGTAGGCAAGAAGGCGATGATGATGCATGAAAAAACACATGAGAACCTGAAAACCATTCGTCCGTTAAAAGATGGGGTGATCGCCGACTTCAATGCGGCTGAAGGTATGCTGCGTGAAATGATCAAGCTGGTGTACCCGAAGAAACCGATGTTCCCACCCAGTTGGCGCATGGTGATCTGTATCCCATCGAGCATCACAGAAGTAGAAAAAAGGGCGGTACGCGATTCGGCAGAGCAGGCCGGCGCCAAAGAAGTGTATATGATACACGAGCCTATGGCCGCAGCACTGGGCATAGGTATAGACGTGGAAGAACCCACCGGCAACATGATCATAGATATAGGCGGAGGCACTACAGGCATATCAGTGATAGCACTGGCAGGTATTGTATGCGACCAGTCTATACGCATAGCAGGTGATGAATTTACAGGGGATATAATGGAAGCGATGCGCCGCTACCATAGCCTGATGATAGGAGAGCGCACCGCAGAGCAAATAAAGATACATGTAGGTTCGGCATTAAAAGAGCTGGATAACCCGCCCGATGATATAGCAGTGAATGGCCGTGACCTGGTGACAGGCATACCCAAGCAAATAATGGTGAGCTACCAGGAAGTGGCCGAAGCGCTTGATAAATCTATCTTCAAGATAGAGGAAGCTATACTGAAAGCACTTGAAAGCACACCACCGGAGCTGGCTGCAGATATATACCGCCGCGGGCTGTACCTTACCGGCGGGGGGGCACTATTGCGTGGACTTGATAAACGCATCTCTCACAAAATAAAATTGCCTGTACATGTAGCAGACGATCCGCTGCGCGCAGTAGTAAGAGGCACCGGTATGGCGCTCAAGAATATAGCGAGAATGCCATTCTTAATGAAATAGTATTGTAAAATCCAAATCCCAAAATCCGGATTTCAAAATCTGAATTTCAGGTTCCAGGTTTCAAATTTCAACCAATAGAGAAAAGTGCGCAATTTCATATTTTTCATACGCCGCTTTTTCAATCTCATATTATTCCTGGCGCTGGAAATAATATGCGTTATCCTCATTGAGCATACCAATACATTGCAAGGCAATGACATTGTGAGCTCAGCAAATACAGTATCGGGGATCGTGTATAAAAAGCAAAGCGATGTGGTCTATTATTTCGGGCTGAGGAAAATGAATGACAGCCTGCTGAATGAGAACTCCCTGCTGCGCCAAAAAATAGACAGGCTGCAAAGCATAGATGTGCTTAAAGACAGCCTGGTACATACAAAGACGGCATCGGCAGATACTACCACCCATATTGTAAAATATGCTGATTACCTGTACCGAACGGCACGTGTGGTCAATAACTCTACCAACGCAAATGACAACTACATCACCATCAACCGCGGATCTAAAGATGGCATAGGCAAAAACATGGCGGTAATATCGGGCACAGGTGTGGTAGGCCGCGTGGAACATGTATCTGCACATTTTGCCAGCATACTATCTGTACTCAGTACCAAACAACGAATAAGCGCCAAGCTGAAGAACGGCACCAATGGCTTTGTGATATGGGACGAGAAAAGCCCCGATATACTGACGATGATCGATGTGCCGCAGGAAGTAACGTTAAAAAGGGGAGACTCTGTGTTCACCAATAATTTCTCGCTTTATTTTCCGCCTGATATACTGATAGGTACTGTGGTGAAAACGCAGGCGGTGAAAAAAAACGGCTTGCTACTCATTTACCTGCAGTCGTCAACAAACTTTCATAACCTGCAGTATGTATATGTGATCGAAAATAAAATGGCCGGTGAAAAGAAACAACTGGAAGACTCATCAGCTAAAAAATAACGCTAACATAATGTGCAATGATAAATACTAACCGGTAGTGAATATGAACGTTTATCTGAAAAATATTTTAAGGTTTTGCATCATCATATTGTTGCAGGTGCTGATCCTGAATAAGATAACGCTGCGCTGGTGGAACGAACCATCCGGCTTCCCTATTTTCATTCCGTATGTATACCCGTTGTTTATACTGCTGCTTCCTTTTGAAACATCGGTATGGGCATTACTGATCATGGGTTTTTTATTGGGCGTGTCTATCGATTCTTTTATGAATACAGCGGGCATGCACGCCTTTGCTACCATATTACTGGCCTACCTGCGCACCAATGTGCTGAGTGCCTTGCTGCCCAGGAACCTATCGGAATATGCCGGGCAGCAGCCATCAATAAAAAGTATGGGATGGATGCCGTTCCTAGTGTATAGCTCCTTTCTCATAGTGCTGCACCATCTTGTATTTTTCACGATAGAACTGTGGAATTTTTCCAATATCGGTTTCCTGATGCTGAAGGTATTGGCTTCGTCGGTTACCTCTATGCTCTTCATCATTGTTTATCTTTTGCTCTTCACCCGTCAAAGCACTTCAAGAATATAGTATGGCTTAGTCGAGCGGTATTATTGTGTTGAACTCAAGACCATAGCCCAGGACAGATACGTCTGGCTTGATCCAATTGATATATACGTCTCCAGTAGTATTAACAGCACTATTGACTTGTTTTATCCAAGCTACTCCCAGATCGTCTTCTATCATACCAGATATAAAGTAGATTGATGTAAAAAAGGTATTATTATTCGGCCTATACCCTACAGGTAACGTACACATTAATGAATATGTCGCGGAAGGAGATGCCGCAAAATTCTGCGCATTACTCGCAGTCAAAAAACCTCTGATCTGCAATGTATTCGCCATCATGTCTTTTTTGTAAAAAATAGTTCCGGTAACACCGCCGCTTGGGGCGGGTGTACTCACCGCAGTAGAATTCCAGGTTGTTTCGCGGCCGTTTTGTCCAAAAGCCACCTGGAAGGGCTGCAATAAAGAGAGCGGGAATTGTGTAGCGCTCGTTACCGAAGGGCCTACTGATACTACCGCTGTCTTATTAAGCACTGCACCATAGGTACTACCATCGTTGTAAGTGAGGTTAGCAGCAGTGGGCGTGATGTTGACCAGCACCACATCACCAAAACCAAGCGCCGAATAAGTACTCGGAAGGAATTTGATCATTTCGCCGTTATAAAAAAACCAGCCGCCGGCCACGGTAGTCACCCCTAATGAAAAGCTCTGGCTCATACCGGTGATTAATGTGGGGCCTGCACCTCCCATCACAGCAATGGCATTGATACATTCTGTATAGGCTTGTTGTAAATAATCCAGTTCGTCCTGCGTGAGCGGGAATCCTCCGGTATGTGTGAAGTCAATTGCTTTCATAGTATTTATTTGAGATGATAAAAGGTTAAAGATCCGGGTTGTGTATTAGTAGGTAACGACTGAATAATTACTTCTTCCGGGCAGTCTGTATTTATCTGTCAGTGCCCTGAGATGCGCCAAATCAAAGACAACCGCAGATGGGACATGTATAATAAAGCATATACCCAGGAAGTAGGTCTCTGCTTCTGTATATAGCCATTCGGGATCAGGATAGGAAGTGCTGCCTTCTTCACTCACGAGCCCGAGCCATACAGGTTTCACTTCGGGCACAGTATACAGAAACAGTGGATCCCTGAAAGGGCCGTCTGTGATATATATTCCCCTGCCGATGTTATCAAAAGCATCATTGAGCACAGCTTCCAGGTAGCAGACTTGTCCATCATGAGCCAGTACGTAAAGGTTAGACGACCTGTTGGCACTAAATATATCGTAAAGCCATTTCACAGGCGCTACAAGGCATTTCAGCCATGCTATCATTATATCTTTCCTTAGCTGTACCGGCAGTACCTGCAGCACCAAGTCATCGTAGTTTATATCAAACAATCCCATCTTAGAAATTTTTTACGGTTCTACATTTTATTCAGGCAACTATACTGTATAAGGCACATAACTAACATGAGCTGCAAACCAGGTAGCATCAAGCACCAGGTATCCGGCATCGGGCGTGTATTGCGTGGTGATCACTACAGGTGGTATAGATCCATAGAATGCCTGTACACTTACTTCATCAGCAATGATCACCCCATCTATATCCTGCATAGCTGTTACAAAATTGTTGAGAATAAATACCCCGTTAAATGGCAGGTTAGCAAGGAAAGCATTGATAGTATCCTTAACAGGTGTAAAAGTTGTTCCATCAAGTCTCGCACCGGTGCTGTCCAATACAAGCGGATCATAGTAGATCACCAACGTCGGCTGAAAAGTATCAGCAGGGCCACTGGTGCATTGCAACCGGACACCAGCATCTTTTATTCGCCCCATGTAAGTAGTAAATGCAGCCAATTGTGGTGTACTTAATGCAGCTAATGACCCGGCGGCCCCGGTAGCAGCCTTTATTCTGACGAGATTTGTTAATTCGATGGCGGCAGCGTAAGTCACTACAAGGCTTGGATCACCGGCAGATACCACCGGGTCATACACATCGCTTCCGGATGGTAGTGTTGCCCCGTATTGGAATGCCCTGGACATGATCACGTACCATTGCAAGGTGTGGGGTTTTTGTGTGGCTATGATGCTGTTCACCTCAGTTACGTGGTCATCATATAGTACCTCAAGTGTCCAGTGGCAAAAAGCCACTACGTACGTCCACAGGTACCATATAGCTACCGCGCTGGTGCTGGTAAGCAACGGGCCTAATGTTATATCAGCTGTTTTTGCATCTACTATACTTTGCTGTATCTGCGCTATTGTTCTTGCCATGATTTCATTATTTCAGCACGGGTTCCGCACTTGTTTTTTTAAAAATATTTCTTTGTTTGCCACTACCGCACTTCTACTACACACTGCATACCTGATCCTGGTAAAATGCCTCCTGTATAATTGTAGTTGCCAAGTACACCAAATGTATAAGTGCCGGCAGCCAGCGTACAACAGAGTTTATTAGGGTTCGTAGGGTCAGCAGGATCGGGACCAAGGCTTGTGATCCCGGCACCCCCCAGTATTGCATCGTCCCGCCAAATCATGCTATTAACCGTTAATCCGGTAAGGACAGGAGTATAATGACCCCTCGTAAGGCGTACCACTACCCCACCTGGTACTGAACTTACTAACGTTACATCTAACGACGGCACCAGGAACTCTTTAACCGCTTGGGTAGTTGCATCAAGTATGATCACAGGAGTGCAACGAGCCTGGTTGCCATTTACATCTTCAAACGTGGCCAGGGACGCCGGATCTAAGGTGCCGAAAACGATCATATAACTGTGACCGGCAGTCCATGGTATTTTATAAGCAATACTTTCCAATGACATATCAGTGGCTACAAGTTCATTTGCAGTAGCCGATACTCCTCCCAGGAGGTCTGCAGTTATATGGTGTACCGTATTAGGCTCACTGGGATAACTCCCTACACCAGAGACCAGGCCATAAACCGATATGAAACCTGTGTCCCCATCCACACTGAACTGATAATTGTGGATAATTGAAGGTGCGCTTGCGGTAGTAGGTACAGCCTTAAGTATTGGCATCAATATGATTTCCATAGTTAATGGCGGTGGTGGCGTGAAAGCAAGTGTCCCTATCACATAACCATTCTGGTTGAGGTATCTGCATACATAGGCACCCGCTGAACCTGCTGCAGATATGCATGTATCACTTATTCTGTATACATTTCCCACAGCGGGCATATCACTTATTGAGACATTATTATCCCGGCAAAATTGCGCAGCCCCTTCCAATGATCCACATCCCATGATGATCACATCCTGCATACTCTGGTTTGGCTTTACTATTATAGTGGTACTCATAATTAATCTTTTCAAACTCTATTAATAAGATGAACAATCGGCATTAAGGGTAATATGCGTCAGTATTGATCATACCAGCCTGATCGAGAAGAATTCGCTTTACATTCATTCCGTCTCTGGTAAACTCCACACTAATAGCCCTGATCAATTCCTGCAAATGCTCATCATCAAAGTATTCAAATGCGCCAACACAAAGCGTAGGGTTTTGCTTGAAGTCACCCTTATTATTGAGGATCAGCTGCTTTTGGTGTTGGGCCGTACTTTCGGAGTATGTGAAGTCGCCGGCTGTTATTGCGGTATCGGCATTATCTGTAAGTGCTATGTCTATCATTTTAGTTGCCATGGTTGTTAGTGTTTTATGGTGGTGTCTTCAATACTACTATAGCTACCTAATGAATCAGTAGCTATTGCCAGCTGTAATTTGGCTTGCAATGCACTTGGTGCTCCGCTTCCGGGTTCATCAATAGGCACTCCGTTGATTACAGCAATTAAGTGGCTAAGCAGCGTGGTCGTTTTATCCAGTTGTGTCTTCAATTCCGGTGTGATCGTAAGTCCACCATGGCTACCATTATTAAATTGAATCAACCCATCTGTCACTGTCACTTTGCTCGATCCTAATAGGACGGACACCCTCGCCAGATCGCTTGCTTTTAGCAGCGTCCATTCACCCGGCCCGTCTATACTACCGATGATCACATTACTATTGTCTTGCGGTAGTAGCACGACACCGTTCTCGTCGTTTGTGATCGCATTCAGTAGCACGCCTTCAATCGCTTCGGAGCCATCGCTGGGCAGTACAGCCATAGTGTACATTGTCGCATCTACGCTACCTGCTACTACCGTTCCGCTGATGATCTCGTAGGGCCTATGCGTTAGCTCCCGGATACCTTTTCTAATTTTATCTGTATTCTTTGTCATTAGCTGTTGTTATTAGCAAATCCTAACTGCGGCCCTATCCCTATTATTCTTCTTGCGCCTGCGGTGCCAAAATGAACTTCCATATCTTCGATGATGTAGGTTCCATTGCGTTCGGGGTATCTGTCGTCACTTATATAAGCGGTATAACCGGGGATAGTGTATGGCTGCAAAAAGGTATTGATACTGCCTTCATATCCTGCATAATTTTTCCTGTATACGGTTTCATTAGCCAGTTGCTTCAGCGCAATTGCATCTGCAACATGGTTGAGTATCTTTTTGTGGGTGCGAACAAATTTCTTGAAGGCATCAGATGTCCCTGATAACTTATCCCCGTTACCGAGCTTCTTTGAATATTCTACCTGCACGGGGTCATTCTCAGTTGTTCGTTCTTTCAGGTCATTTGACTTTAGCAGGTTGTACCCCAGGCGATAGTTGACTGTACCTATATTTAAAACATCGGTTCCTTTTGCATAAGGCGTGTACAATATTCCACACCACAATACTCCCGGCTTTATAAAAAAGCAAGACAAGCTGCCGTCTGTATATTTCGACAGGCTGTTAATGACATCTAAACCACAGCCGGATACGCCCACATTGCTTAGGGTAATATCAATGTCGCATTGCACGCTGATGGTGTGCTTGCCATCTATACCGGAAACAGCGTCCGTCAAAAGGTCCTTTATAGTGACCGATGGATAGAATTTATCTATAGTATTCCTCCGCAACAGCCAGCTATATCCTTCGCACTCTACCTCCATCGGCATACTTAGGCTGCATCTTTTCACAAAGCCCGTAAACTCTGTTTGCAGGTCATTATTATAGCCCAGCTTTATAGTTACCGGATCTCCATCCGAAAATTGCTTGCCGGTAATAACCACATCAGGCAACACAGAGCCTTTAGTTACCACTCTTGCTATAGAAGGTATTTTTATGGTGGCTGTCTCCATTATGCTATGTAGACTCCGGCTAATGCTAATCTCATTAACACCATTGAATCTGAAGTTGCCAATCGTAATATCACTTACAAGTACAAACATTATGATATGGATATAAGGTTAAAAGGTTCGTCGCTAACAAGATGCAATTCGTATGGCCGTACGTTTTTGACACCTGTGATAGACGGAAATATCAATTCTTTGATCACCACCTGGTCGCTGCCACTTCTGTCTGGCCTTAACAGGAATATATCTGTTAAAGGGCATTGAATAGATAAAGCTATGTTTTGCTCATACAGGTCGCGCAGGATTGTTACATCTGCTTCCGGAAATTCATTTGTGTTGCTGATGATAAAACCCTTGACAACTATTTCGTAGTCCTGGATGTTTATTAATTCTTTCACCGTTCCACGTCTTTCCGTTAAAGGAGTTTCAATGATCGTCTTTCTCGAAGTGATGGAAATGACCGGGTACGGCAACCACCAATCTTTTAGCAATCCCAAATTATCGCTCCCTGCCAGTAAAGCATCTTCGCTATTTAGCTTTGCATCATCGGGGTAGGTCACTTTTATTGGCATGAAGTATTCCCTGCCATTGGCATCATTGCCATAATAAGCGCTGCCCTGCGAGCCACTATCTGTTCTGCGAAGCGCGCTTGCATTCAGGCTATTATCGTTAGGTACAGGTTGAAACTGCGGATCGAACGCCTGGGTCTTGTAGCCAAATGCTTGTTCAAACAGATCGGCCAGGTCAAATGTTATCTCTGCCATAGGTTTATTGTATTACGTTTGCGCTATTAAGTATTTCCAACAGCACCTCTTCTACTTTTCTTTTCAGATCGGCTACTCCTTCCTTTGTGTCTTTTACGTTTATTGTAAAGTGATCGATCAAAGGCTTATTGAGGTTAATGACTATTTGGCGTGATTGACTTCTCTCAAATCCTCCTCCTGAAGAGCGACCGGGCAGGGACTGCCCTACTTCTATATATCCGTTCCCTGATTCGTCTATCAGGCGGCCTTTTGCTATTTTTATGGCAGAACGGGTATATTCGGCATATTGCTTATTGTAGCCTTTCTTGCTTATTTGCCGGTTTAGTTCATTCACCTTCCTGTTAAATGACCCCATTCCTTTTTTTTCACCTATAGTTATAAGGTCATTGATCATTGGGGTAGAAATATCGGCAAAGCTTTTTTGCGGAAGCAGGCGGTCATTATTCTGCTGCATGGTTGCCTCTCCTAAGAAAACATTATTGGGGTGATCGGTTTGTGGTTGTGGTATCGAAAAGGACGGTTCCGGGGCATATGGACCATATTTCTTTATTGCCTTATTATACTCATCTTGTTCTCTGTGACTCTTTACCAGCTTAGGCTCTGCATTAATATAATTATCTGCTTCAGTTTCGTCCATATAAAAAGTGCTTAACGCTTCTTCTGTTCCTTCGGCACTCAGCCTTCTCTTTTTGTGACGGCTATTTTCAGAAACAAGGTCATTAATAAATGCACTGGCTATTATTGCTCCTCCTACTATCCACTCTCCCGGCCCCAGGAAACTACCCGATGATGCCAGGCTAGCGGCCCCAGCTAACGCTTCACTGCCTTCCCCTATCTCCTCCATAACAGCCGTTGCTTTTTCAGTTGCAGATAGGAGATCCTCCACCTCGCTTCCTACTTTGGTAAGATTGTTGAAAGACTTGATCCCTGAATGTAAATTTTTGATTGATTCGGGTAATAAGCCAAAGTGTTCCGGTATAGATAACAGATTATCACCAATCTCCATTATTGCCTTTATCTTCTTTAAGGTTTTTTCATTGTCGTCTCCTGTTCGCAGCGACTTTGTATAGAGATATTTACTTTCAGTATTATCCGGATTAATTTGGTAGGCATCGCTATTCTTATCAACTACCACTTTTTGATTTGTTTCGCCAATTAATGGTATGCTATAGCTTTTATCCTGTAACGCCAGATTTGCATTCAAGTTATCTATCACATTTGCAAGCCGACCTGCTTTGTTTATTGTCTGTTCAATGCTATCATTTAATCCTTGCAATGACACGAAAAAACGTGTGTTTGTCTGATCTATTTTATCCATAAGCAGATCTAACGAGTATAAAAATTTAAACACAGCTTCCATGGCATTTTTATTTTAAATAATAGTTTATATTTTTGTTACAGCAATTATTGCAAACGCTTAAATGACGATAAATGGGGAATGAACAGGAAGTAAAAACAGGAAATGATATGATCGTATTAACGATCATTTTTGCAAGTGCCGTACTACTTTTTGGTCTTTTTGCTCAGACTCTGGAGAACTACCGTCTAATAATAGTGGCACTGGTCGTTTTTTCTTTGATGACGGCTTTTATTGGCAAGCAGAGGAAGATTGGCTTCATAAGCGCCTTTTTTCTTTCCTTCCTTCTTTCACCGATAGTTGGCCTGATCGTAACTCTTGTTTCACCAAAAATCTCTGACGAAGAGTATAAAGCTAAAATACTCCAGCTCACGGTAACTAAACCGTCTATTGATTCTGTAACTGACCAATTATTCAGGCTTAATGAACTGAGAAAAGATGGGGTATTGACAGAAGAAGAATTTGCAGAACAAAAGCAAAAGATATTAAATGCATGACCTTCTTTTCTGAGTACGACTACCTCATTAGCCATTAGCTTAATGCACAAATGTCCATCGGCATACTTAATTTCGGTGTTTTCTCTTGATACAAATACATTCTTATAAAAAATGGCATTCTTGCCCTGGTGTTATTGATGCCTTGTCACGCTTACAGCCAGATTATTTTGCCTCACTATAAATGCTATTACCATAAAGATCAGTGGCCTAATACAATGGCTGATATGTATAATGGAAATGATACTTTTCGCTTTACATTGTATAGCAGGGATCTATGGGGAGAAGAAGGTGGTAAAAAGTCTTCTCCAGCTGAAGACTTAAAAATTGGCCTGAAATTGTGCTTTGATGATTTGCCCTACACAAAAACAAATGACGGTCTGTACATATGTACCGGTAAAGGAGACAGTTATTACTATATCGTTTATGTACCTGAGCAAATGGTTACATTATCCATAAGGTCGGGGCTGCGCGATGAATATTTCAATGAAAAGTCGAAGTGGCTACTTGCCCAGGTAAGATCGAACAGAAAGAATAAGAAAGACATGTACTTTATTAATGAAAAAAATCAAACTTGCCAGGATCCTAATGCTGATAAGTAGTGGTATTGACATTTCTATTCGTCAGCGCGATACTCCATCTCCTGTATATATTGTAAATGCGAAAGCTTTTGTGCGAAAGCTTTATCACTTAAAGAACGATGATCAAGCCCCGGTAGATAGTACTCAAGTATTGTTTCGAGATATCCTAAGGAATCGTGCGCAGGGCCGCCGCGCGACTCCTCTATAAGTTTACCAGGGTAGCCTTTTTGCCATCCAGTTTTTCTTTGAGCTCCTGTGCTACGCCTATAAACATCTGGTCGTCTTTGAGTATCTCTTCGCTGCCACCTATAAAAGTAACATTGGCCAGCTCTTCAAAAACATTCAGCGCTTTATCTCTTTCGGATTTGCTCAGGGCGCAGTTCAGCTCATTCCTGCCCGGGTTTTTAAAATACCCTATATGTCCGTCTACGGCTATGGCGTAAATGCCATACTTATACTTGGCTTTCCACTCTGTTATCTGGGGTTCGGTAGCCTGCCCTGTTAGTGTATTGTTGTTGGTCGACATTTTCAGTTAATAATTTAGTGATTTAAAATGGCATGAGATTTATTATGCAGTTTCCAGTTTCAGGAAAACAATAGGAAGGGTCACGTCCATGTTCTTTGCACCCTGCTCCCATCCTTTTTCAAAATCTTTTACTTCCACATTCATTAATGTGTCTGTCTGCAATGGCCTTGTTCCTTTGGGCTTGTAAGTGATGATGATGTCGAATTGCATATCTAGTATGTCGTCGCCACCTGCTGCTATAGCTGCGCGGTTCATATCATCTATTGCGCCCTTCAGCACTTTTATCTGGCCTTCGTAGCTTCTGTTGCCGCTTTGTATGCTTATCGGCTCATCGCCGGCGGCATGCAGCAATTGTTTTTCTTTCGCGGCTTTATATTTTACCCCGCGTATCTTGGTGAGTGGCGACCCGGCAAATATTACCGTCATATCGGCCCACTCACAATCTTTACTGTCAAAAAATGGTATTGATGGCATGGAATAGTGTATTATGATGTACAATATCATGTACTGTATGATCGGGTTAAAAAATATTTAGGGAACTACTGTGCAGGATTATCAAAGCCAAGGCTTATTTCTATGTCTGTGGCATATCCCACCGGTGTTACGGTCAGCACTACATTCAACTCGTTGGTACTCAGGATATTTTGTGCAGGATCTATAAAGCAGCTAATTGCGCTTATTTCCCTGTTGGCGGTCATAGTATTATTCACCTGGTTCACGATCTGTTGGCTCAGCCACTTGCAAAAGCCAGCATCCAGTGTACCATCGGCATTAACAGGTACTTCGTCATCTATCTCCTGCACAAATGTGGTGTAGGCCAGTATATGGGCTTTATCTATCACCCTGCCGCGTGCCAGCATACAATAGTCATCGGTGGTGGCAGTAAGCATTGGGTCACCACTAAAGAAATACCCGCTTACGTTGGGGTAAGTAATGAAGGTAATAAACCCTTTACCCGCTATCACTGAGGCATCACCGCCACTTTCTTCAAGAGTCGTAGAATTCAGAAACGCAGTAGTATTGGTTAGCGCACCGGATCTCACCCTGCTAATTTTTCTTTGCACGGGTATCGATGCTGCTACCCCCAGCAGCAGGCCCACACATGCGGCATGGCCGCTCACAGTATCACCTATCAATATAGCGGTACGGTTATTGGTTGTTCCAGTTGTTTCATCCGTAAGGCCGGATGGAGTCCCTGCATAAGAGCTGCCGCCTATCACGCACCTGAATGGCTTTTCTGCGTCAAAGTATGCTGCTGCCATTACCGCCATGTTGCTTGCTGCAGTATATACATCGGCATTCAGCGAGTGTGTTACCGTTATAGTGCCGCCACCGCTGGCTACGGCTACATCATCACTCAGCAATCCCAGCAATTTTATCTTGCCGTTGGCATAATCCAGCAATTTTTTTGCGCCATTAAGGTTGGTATGGTCTGCCATCTCTGCTATTGTTACAGATGCGGCTGTCAGCATCAGGTACAGTTGTGCGCCATCGCCTGCCTGGTCATAAAACTCCTGTAGTTGTTTTATGGCAAAGGGGTTAAAGGTTTCCGTTATACCCGCATTGGCTACATCTGTCATGCCGGTTACTAGTATTGGCGTACCGGTGGTATAGCCACCGCTCTCGGTAACGCCGGTCAGTACCATACCGGCTATACCGTCATTCGTTTGGATCGTTCCTCCAAGCTGGCAGTTGGCCAGCGTAATATTTACACTTCCCATTGTTGGTTTTGTTTTTTGAATCTGTTATTATTCTGCATCGTATTCATCGTACGGGTCTGCTAAAAGGTCATTTTCAGGATCGTAGTTGGCCAGTTCTTCCAGTTCAGTATCTACTTCTTCCCTGGTCATAGTAGTTATCTTTCGGTCTTGCAGGCCTTTCGCGTGGTTTATTGCATTCTGTTCTTCAAAGAACGCCAGGTTATCGCTGGTGAAGTAGAGCTTATCTGTGCGTACGTGGTTGTCGAAATGTGATCTTGCATTTTTCATGAGCTTGGTTATTCAATTGATTGGATTTAAAGAGGCTGGGGGAAATATATCTTGTACTGCATTATTATGAGCCTGTCTTTGAAGCCGAGTATTTAGCTTGCGTGTACAGATCATACAGGCTTTGTTTAAGGCGCTGGCCATCCAGCGTACCTGCCAGAAGGCTGGCCAATTTTTGCAATACTGCATCCTGCAATAGCGGATCGCGCTGTTGTAGCTGTTGCACAAAGCAGGACAGCTTATCGTTTGCATCGGTATATTGCTTGCAGGTATCGGCTATGGTTAGCGCATCTATTACTTTCGTTAACGCTGCTACCAGTTCCTGGCGTATCTCATCATCCAGCTCGCCGGGTATGATGGCTGTGATGACATTTGCCGCAGGTGAGGAAAGCATTGATTTAAGCGCCGATGTTATTTGCAGGGCTGTATCTATATGCCCGTCTATATAATTATCAAACTCTTTGAGCAATGCCTTTACCTGTGTCTTTAGTTTTGAACAGAACATAGTTATTTGGTTTTATTGTTGGTGGTTGTTTTGTATCACACTTGTTTCCAGTGTGTGTATGCGTATAGAATGCTCACTGAGGCGGCGGTGTATCAAGGCATCCTGCTCCTGTAGCCCTTTTATCTGCTGGCCTTGTATCGTTGTTGCGCGGGTCAGTTGCTTCAGCTCCAGCACTATATCATCCAGCCGTTTAATGACCTGGCCTGTTACCACTTTCATGATAAAGCCCAGTATAGTAGCCATAATACCCGCCACCCCAATAAGTATCCATATTTTAATTTCAGAGACCATATCTCTTTATGTAAGTTGTTAAATGAACCGTTGATCCATTAATCGCATATTTACGCTGCGGCCTGCACTATTGATATGATGCCCTTGCCATCGGCACGGCGTATCCTTGCACCCATACGCACACTCACGCTATATACATCGCCATACAATGTAGGGTCGCCTATACGCTCAAAGAAGGTGATCTGTCCCAGCGCCCTTTCTACTGCGCCTATCTGCCAGCACAGTACGCCGTCATTGTCGGTTGCGTTGGCTGCGCTGCCATAAGGGTTTACAACGGGTGTGCTGTCGTTGGTATAGGTAACTACACCCCCACGCATCATTATATTGAAACCAAAGAGCCTGCCCAGTACACCATCTTTTACGTTGTATGCCGCGCTGAAATCGCGGTACTGTGTTACGCTCATGTCATCTGTCAGTTGCTGAAACATATCTGCACTGATGAGTGCGTACCTGCCTTCCATAGGCACGTTCTGTTTGTTCAGTTGCAACTGTGCGTTCTTCAGGTCAACCACCGTAAAACGGCAGCGGTTGCCGGTAGTGCCGGCAAGTGTGGTAGCCGTCGAAGACCCTGTGGTACGCACTATTGTGCCTACACCACCTGTGGGTGCCCAGTCTATCAGCAGGTTATCGGCCACTGTTTGCCTCAGCGAAGACTCATACTCACCCAATACACTTTCGCGCTTGTTGTAGCTCAGTTCATACGCTTCAGCATTAGGGATCAGTATCGGGTCTGTGGTAAACTCATCCAGTGCGTAGGTGATGTCCGAGTCTGTACGCTGCACTACTGTTGCCGGCAGGCTGGTTCTGTTTTTTACTACGTTGGCTGTTGCCCCTGCTTGTGGTATATGCACTACATGCCCCTGCAATACATACTGCCCAACGTCTGTTGATGCCAGTAAGAACTCATTGTTCTTAAATAGGTTTCCTTCGATGTGGTCTTGCCAGATCTCTTTTTGGATTGCCATTGTTTACTTGTTTTTGGTTAAAAATTTGAAGATGAATGAAATAGTGGGTGGGATACGGCTATTAAAGACATAGCCATTTAATGCCCCGGCCGGAGCGATATACTTACTACAGTATAGAATAGAAAACTACAAGGCCTTACCAGGTCAGAAGAACAGCGCACCCGGCCTGCTTAAAAGGGAATGGAAATTATGCTGCAAACTTTTTCTCAAACAGTTCTTTATATCTTATTGCGTCATTAGCCTTCAGATCTTTCAGCTTTTTGCCTGTGGGGTCGTTTGTTTCGTAATCATCCCACTGCCATTGCGCTTCGGTCTTATCCTGCTGCCTGCTTTTTAGTTGCTCAGTTATAGACCTGTATGCGGGCATCACTGCCAGTAGTTCTTTTAAGCCATCGGGGTTTAGGGCATAGTCGTGGGCCAGTTTTTCTTTCAGTACTACTGTTATCTTTTTATCTTCCAGTGCGCGGTCCAGTGTGGCTGCGATCTCGTATTGGCCATGTGCCGCTTTAAGGTCAGTGATCTGTTGCTCCAGTGTTTGCCGGTCATTACTTAGTGTAGCATTTTCCAGTTCCAGTGCATTTGTCTTTGCTGCCATGCTTTGTACTGTAGCCAATATTGTATTGTTGTCTGTTTCATCTGCCAGTTGCAATAGATGGCGCAGCTCATGGGCTATATTTTGTTGCAGTGCCTTTATTACGGGTGGCATTATGCCCAGGTCCACGAGGTTCAGCTCATTTTCCTGTGCGTCATACAGCCTTGTAAGTGCATTGCAGTTGCCAGGTATATCCACCAGGCTACATTCTTTGTTGTACCACTTGGTGATGGTGGGGCCGGTTTGGCCGGGCAGCATCAGCTCGGGGTCTGTGCTGTATTCCAGTACTACTATATGCCCTACCGATGCCGCATTCAAAAAGCCATTTTCGGCCTCATCGCATAGCTGCACACCTCTTGCATTAGATAGGTTGATCACCGGCACGCCCACCACCTGGTCGTCTTGTATTTGCAGGTCTTCCCATTTCAGCGCTATGCCATCTTCCCTGCGGTGCATATAATAGCCTATGGGGTTTTTCTTAAAGGCCGGTAGCTGGTAGCCCGATGTGAGCAATCTGAACCCGTACTCATTTACTGTACTGTCCGATAGCACATATTGCCTGTCAATTTTCTTAAATTTGTCTGTCATGATAGGGATTATCGTTGTTTGATGGCACAAAGATGAAACGGATTTTGGAGCCGGTCAAATCGTGTTTCTATGACAGCGCGCTTTCCGCGCTGCCATAGTCACCGGCTGTGCTGTCATAGATCTTTTTTTGAAGGTAACTACCTGATAAACTGTTTTGTATACGTTAGTAGTAGCCTCATTTTTTTCAAAGTGGTCCACGAGTTCATTTTGGAGGGTTTTAAAAAACATATTAGCGCCGATTATATTGCATGATCGCGGCCTCGCATTATATTCGCAGACTATACGTTCTTTCCCTCAAAATCAAATATTATCAAAAAAATCGCCTAACTGACCTAATTAATGTAAATTGCGTCATATTGCTGACCTAATTAACATTAATTGAGCCAGTTAACTGACCTAATTATCATTTTATGGATATTCCTCGCCTGCTACAGCAGAAGATCGAAAAACAGATCGGGAAGCAAAAAGTGATCATGCTCTACGGCACCCGCCGTGTGGGCAAAACCACTATTATAGATCACATCGCCACAAAGTATGGCACTGATGTACTATTGCTGCAAGGTGAGGATATGCAGGTAGCAGGTATGCTCGCCCAGAGAACTATTGCCAACTACAAACAGCTTACCCGTGGCAAGAAGATCATCATTATAGACGAAGCCCAGGCGGTGCCGGATATTGGCCTTGTATTGAAGCTGATGATAGATAATATAAAGGGTATCACCGTATTGGCATCAGGCAGCAGCAGCTTTGACCTGGTTCATAAAACCGGTGAGCCATTGGTAGGCCGTAATATTTTACATTACCTATATCCCATTGCTCAGTCCGAATTATCCCAAAATGAAGACTACCAAACTACTGTACGGAATTTAGAACAGCGACTCATCTACGGCAGCTACCCCGAATTGTGGCAGCTCGAAAACACACAAGAGCAGAGAGACTACCTGAAGCAATTGGTCAATAGCTATTTGCTTAAAGACCTGCTGATGCTCGAAAACGTGAAGGGTGCTGATGTCATGTTCAAGCTATTGCAGATGCTGGCGTGGCAGGTGGGCAGCCAGGTAAGCACCGTGGAGCTGGGCAAAAGCCTGCAGCTCAATAAGCTCACCGTAGAGCGCTATCTCGATCTGCTCACGAAGGTGTTTATCATTTATCCCCTTTCGGGCTACAGTAGCAACCTGAGAAAAGAAGTGACCAAGAGCAAAAAGTGGTATTTCTATGATAATGGCATTCGCAATGCGCTGATCAACAACTTTAGTCCACTGCTGGCCCGCAATGATATAGGACAGCTTTGGGAACAATACCTGCTGGCAGAGCGTATGAAATACAATAGTTACCGGGGCTATAATCCACAGTATTTCTTCTGGCGCACTTACGATGGCCAGGAAATAGACCTGCTGGAACTCAACGATATGCAATTGCAGGCAATAGAGTGCAAATGGCAGGACAACAGATCAAAAAAACCCGCTGCTTTTGCCAAGGCATACCCCGAAGCCGAATTTACGATTGTCAACAAAGACAATTACCTGCCTTGGATAGCCGACTAATACCAAAACCTGCATTTTTGATAATTGAGCCAGCCAACTGGCCCAATTAGTATTAATTAAGTCAGTTGACTGACCTAATTAATACTTTTTGAAAACTTCCTTCACTTTATCAATCAACTAATCCCGTACCTTTGCACCTCAAAATTATTAGGGAATAAGTAATGGCAAAACAATCCGAAAAAAGATGTTCTTTTTGCGACCGCGCCGAAACAGAAGTTAATATCCTGTTCACCGGTATTAAAGGCAATATCTGCGATCAGTGTATAGAGAACGCCCACAACCTGCTGGCCGAAACCACCGGCGAAAAGAACCCGAAAACTGAATCGAAACTCGATTTTCAAAAAAACCATAATTATAAGCCAAGGGACATTAAAGCATTCATCGACCAATACGTGATCGGGCAGAATGATGCTAAAAAAGTAATGTCTGTGGCTATATACAATCACTACAAACGCCTCACTATGCCACCGCAGGATGATGTGGAAATTGAAAAATCCAATATCATCATGGTCGGCGAAACAGGAACAGGGAAAACCCTGCTTGCCAAAACAGTAGCCCGCCTGCTACAGGTGCCCTTTGCTATCGTAGATGCTACTGTATTCACAGAGGCCGGCTATGTAGGCGAAGATGTGGAAAGCATTTTATCCCGCCTGCTACAGGCCAGCAATTTTGATGTGGCCGCTGCAGAGCGTGGTATCGTATACATTGACGAGATTGATAAGATAGGCCGCAAAAGCGATAACCCCTCTATCACTCGT
This sequence comes from uncultured Bacteroidota bacterium, assembly GCA_903877645.1. GTDB lineage: Bacteria > Bacteroidota > Bacteroidia > Chitinophagales > Chitinophagaceae > Nemorincola. Next base: position 63,587 of record CAIRES010000042.1, read on the forward strand.
GATGTGAGTGGCGAAGGCGTTCAGCAGGCTATGCTCAAATTATTAGAAGGCTCAGAAGTGCTGGTGCCACCACAAGGCGGCAGAAAACACCCTGAGCAAAAGATGATCAGGGTGAATACTCAGAACATCCTATTCATTTGCGGTGGCGCTTTTGAGGGTATAGACAAAATGATCGCCCGCCGCATACAGACTTCTTCTATCGGGTACAATGCAATCAAAGCCACACAGGATATAGACCGCGCCAATCTCTTGCAGCATGTAAATGCGCAGGACCTACGCACATTCGGATTGATACCTGAATTGCTGGGCAGGTTGCCGGTAGTTACTTATCTCAATCCGCTCGATGAGGCCTCCCTCAAAAGAATACTTACCGAGCCTAAGAACGCACTCGTAAAACAATACACAAGGCTGTTCGAATACGAAGGCATCAAGCTTACTGTTGCCGACGAAGCCCTCGATTATATGGTGCAGAAAGCGGTGCAGTACAAGCTGGGTGGCCGTGGCCTTCGTGCCATCTGCGAGATGATACTCACAGATGCTATGTTCGACCTGCCTTCCGAAAAACATGACGGCACTTTTCACCTCGACCTCGAATACGCCCGCCAAATGGTAGAACATTCCAAAATGGAACACCTCAAGGCGGCATAATTGATCACTACCTAATCCATTTTTATATGCAGGAGCTAATAGATATACTAAAAGATAAAGCAGGCCTTACCGATGATCAGGCCATCAAGGCAATAGGCGCAATGAAAGAATATATTTCAGGCAAAGTGCCGCCAATGTTCAGCGGGTTTGTGGATACCTTTTTTGCAGGCGCACCCACATCCGGCGAGATAGATCCTCTGGGATAAGCCTTCATCATTTATGCTGTAATACAAAGTGCTGCTTTTCTTTGAACGCCTGTTTAAAGAAAAGCAGTCCTTTTCCATACAGGTCTATACTCATCCTCACTTCCTCATTTGCGCATATAGCTCGCCATGCCATGCTACGCGCAACAGTAGTATGTATATTAGCCACCACTACCATGCCATCTTGCTGCAATGCTTTGATATATTGAAACAGCGAGTTTGCATGTTCCGCATCCACCAACAGTATATCATATAATTGCGGAGTAGGAATAGCGCCATTTGTGGGAACCGTCAATAAGCTTTGATAGCCATAATACCCTGCTATCCGCTGCAAAAGTTTTTGATAATACCCATCCACTTGCGGAAAGCTAAGCCCTGTTCTGTTTACGTCTTGTTTATTATTGAGCAGCACATCTTCTATAAGTGCATACACAAACGGCGAGTGCGTCCCATGCCGTCCCTTAGCCTTCCATTTATACTTCAGGTATTCAGTAAGTGCGTGCAATGTCATTGAGTTGGCATTTACAATAATCTGCTATCAAAAACAAATCAAGAAGACTGCTTACGATGGAAATTCCCCCTTGCGGGCGGGCTTGTGCGTTGGCGAAGGGGGTTAGGGGGGATGGGGGTTAGGGGGATGTTTATACAATATGGACAGTCAAATATCACAACTCCACTCTTTCATACCGCTGAAAAGCAAAGGCATACTGGTGGTTGTCATCCACATGGTGCCGCTCTTCTGCTACCATCTTCCAGTGCGTATGATCTATATCCGGGAAAAAGGCATCAGCATCAGCAACAGTAGTATGCACCCTTGTGATGTACATCCTTTCCACGATATCCATCGTTTTGGCAAATATCTGCCCACCACCTATAATGAACCCTTCTTCCGCATTTTCTTGTTGCAGGCGCTCTACAGCTGCATCTATATGATCACATCTTATCACTCCCTGCGGCAGTGCCAGGTCTTTATTACCGGATATTACAATATTCACCCTGCCCGGCAATGCCCTACCCAACGATTCAAATGTTTTTCGGCCCATCACTACGGGCTTACCCATAGTTGTGCGCTTAAAGAATTTCAGGTCCTCCGGCAGGTGCCACGGCAGAGCATTATGCATGCCTATTGCATTGTTGTCAGATACGGCTACTATAAATGAAAGGATCATCGTTTTTATTTACTACGTGAGAAGAGTGCTATACTGCCACCGGCGCCTTGATAGCAGGGTGGTATTGATAATCCATCAGTTCAAAATCTTCATACTTAAAATCGAACAGGTCTTTTACCCCGGGGTTTATCTTCAGTGTAGGTAATGGAAACGGTGTTCTTGTTAATTGCAGCTTGGCCTGCTCCATATGATTGCTATACAGGTGTACATCACCGAAGGTATGTACAAAATCTCCCGCCTCCAGCCCGCACACCTGCGCCATCATCATCGTCAGCAATGCATACGATGCTATATTAAAAGGCACACCCAGAAACACATCCGCGCTACGCTGGTACAGCTGGCAGCTCAGCTTGCCATTAGCCACATAGAATTGAAACAGTGCATGACATGGGCTCAGCTTCATCTTCGGCAGGTCAGCTACATTCCATGCATTCACGATCATTCTCCTGCTGTCCGGGTTTGTTTTAATTTGGTGCAGTACATCCTTTATCTGGTCGTATATCTTTCCGTCTGCTCCGGTCCAACTGCGCCATTGGTGGCCGTATATAGGCCCCAGGTCACCATTACTGTCTGCCCATTCATCCCATATACTCACACCATGTTCTTTCAGGTACGCAATATTCGTATCGCCCTTCAAAAACCAAAGCAACTCATAGATGATAGACTTTACGTGCAGCTTCTTCGTTGTCACCAGTGGAAACCCTTTTTGCAGGTCAAAACGCATCTGGTACCCAAAGCAACTTTTAGTACCGGTACCGGTACGGTCGCTCTTGGTCGCCCCATTATCTATTATATGCTGTAGAAGGTCTAAATAAGCCTGCATGTACCTGATTGAACAACAAAATTAAACATTATACCTGCAATTGCTGAAAAGATTATTCCACAATTCATGCACTGAAATTTATACTTTTGGCTGCAACAATCTGAACTTAATATTATGCCTGTTATTTTACCCGTAAAAGGAATATCGCCACAAATACCCGAAGGCTGTTTTATTGCCCCTAATGCCACCATCGTGGGCGATGTCATTATGGGCGCTGATTGCAGTGTATGGTTCAATGCCGTGGTCCGGGGCGATGTCAATAGCATTCGCATAGGCAACAAGGTCAATATCCAGGATGGCGCCTGTATTCATTGTACCTACGAGAAAACAAAGGTAGTTCTGGGTAATAATGTATCTGTGGGTCACAATGCCATAGTGCATGGCTGTACCGTAGCCGACAATGTATTAATAGGTATGGGCGCTATTGTCATGGATAATGTCACCATCGGGGAGAATTGCATCATCGCAGCTGGTGCGGTAGTGCTGGAGGGTACTGTTGTCCCCCCGGGTAGCATATATGCCGGCGTGCCGGCCAAAAAGATAAAAGATATCAGCCCTGAACTGCAAAAAGGAGAGGTTGAACGCATTGCCAATAATTACCTTATGTATAGCTCCTGGTTTAAATAAAGATAAAAATTATTTAATAAAGTGCTTGTTTTCTGAAAAAGGCTATTATATTTGTTCTCTAAATTAAAACACACTCGGTATATGAAAAAACTGATCCTTGCCATTTTAGCAGCAGGAGCTTTTGCAAATGCAAATGCACAAGAACCTCATAGTATCTTATTGTATGGTGATCTCGGAATTACCACAACAAGAAATGCTGACCTTTCTAAATCAACTATGTGGGACGCAGCTCCCGGTGTTGGTTATCAGTTCAACCACAACTGGACTGTAGGTCTGCAGGTGATGTGGGGACAAAACGCAACTAAAGAAGGTCAAAACCCAGGTACAAACCCTGTAACAGGCGCAGTACAAACTCAGGGTGAAAAAAATACGTTCAACAATTACGCTGCAGGTGCTTTCGCCCGTTATTCTAAGTACATTGGCAAGAGCGAAACTTTCTTCTGGTTCTCTCAGTTCAATGTAGACTACACTGGTGGCTATCATACCAACGAAGGTTCTCCTGCTGATGCAAAACACACAGGATTGTCTATCGGTATCATGCCGGCTATTGGTATCAACGTAGGTCATGCAGTATGCCTGAACTTTGGTATCGGCGGCTTAAGCTACGCTACTGACAAGTACCAGGATGCTAACTACTCTACAAACGGTTTCAATTTCAACTTCGGTAAAGAAGTTAACGTAGGTATCAGCAAAAATTTCAATTGCGGTCACAAAATGCACAGCAACCATGAACCGGGTGATGAAGTTCACCGCCGTAAAGCTGACAAAATGGAAGACGAAGACGACGCAGCTCCAAAGCCAAAGAAAAAAGAAAGGAACAGGGATGACGACGAGTGATCCTTCTCTCCTCAAAAAATATACAAACGTCCTGCATTTTGCGGGACGTTTGCTTTTTAGCTGCTTCCACAAACCGTTTATAATAATTGCCACCATTCCTTGCGATGGAAATTCCCCCTTGCGGGCGGGCCTTTGTGCCGTAGGGAAGGGGGTTAGGGGGATGTAGCATATAATACAGAGAATCTCTTCCATACTATTCTTTTCATTTTACCGTTTAAAGGAAACACAATCGCCCAAAGAATGAAAAAATGCCTCACCCTGCTACTGGCAATGGGATCTGCTTCCGCTTTCGCTGCACCCGCCGATACCGCCTACCACCCCATACAGGTACAGCATCTGCCTTTCGAGAAGAACAGCACAATAGCCACACTCTCTCTCGGCTTTATTGACCGGTACAGGAACAGCCTTTCTCTTCCGGCCGGCTTCGGAAAAGCTACTACCTCAGGGTTTGCACCCATTTACGCCAAACTGGAATATGGCGTGAGTAAGCACATCAGTATCGCGGGCACTTTTGGTTACGATGCATTTACCGAGAATTTCCGCCAGGACTATGTAGGTACCGTAGACCCGGTTACCCGCTACAGGGCCAATAACACGCGCATATTCAGCGGCGGGCTTACTGCATACTATCACCTCGTCAATGTCATTCCCGTAAAGCATTTAGACCCCTTCATTGGCCTTGGGTTCTCGCTCAATAACATTCGCTACAGCCAGTACCCGCAGGGCGATAGCACAATGATAAAACTCGATCATACCCTCACACCCTATATCAAAGCCGGCGCCCGCTATTATATTTCTTCCGCATTCAGCCTCTTTGGCGATGTGGGCTACGATCATCATTCCGCTTTCAGTATTGGTGTCAGTTGCAGGTTTGCAAAAGACAGGTACTACCCCGATGCCGACCGAGATGGCATTCCCGACTTTGTCGATTCCTGTATGCACGACAAAGGAACTAAAAAGCTGCATGGCTGCCCCGATGCTGATGGCGATGGGATCATAGACAAAGAAGATTCTTGTCCTAACGAGGCCGGCACAGCCCTGCTGCACGGTTGCCCCGATTCTGATGGCGACGGCATAGCCGACAAAGACGATGATTGCCCCCACGATAAAGGCCCCGAAAAATTCAAAGGCTGCCCCGACCGCGACGGCGATGGCATACCCGATAAAGACGATGCCTGCCCGGATGTCCCCGGTATTACTGAACTCCGCGGCTGCCCTGAAAAAGTGCGCGAAATCGCAGATCCTGTTCTGATACTTCCCGAGGTAACCAAGCTACCGCTAAAGTTCATAACATTCAAAACAGGCAGTGCTGTTATTCAGCCATCATCTTATACCTACCTGGGCGAAATAGCCGATACACTCAATACACACCGCCCTGCGGCTATAATGATAGATGGCTATACAGACAATACGGGTAATGCTGCCATCAATAAGCGACTATCTGCGGCAAGGGCCGAAGCCGTCAAAAAATACCTGTTGCATAAAGGCGTTGATGTGGCCAATATCTACACTAATGGTCACGGCAGTGCCTCGCCCGTTGTCAGCAACCGCACTAAAAAAGGTAGGGCCAAAAACCGCAGGGCCACTATAAAACTGAAGCAGCCCAAAGACAACTGATAACCACCCATTTCAAAAATGCTTTATTGTTCAATGGCAATTTTATGCTCACGTTGGAAATTCCCCTTGTAGTTTAGACGGAGTACGTTTGCGACAGCACAGTCCCGATCGCTATCGGGAGGGGTTAGGGACGATCTCTCAGCTAAGGAAAAAAGTCAACCCCGAAGGGGTGGCATTATTATAGAAACATATCGAAGAACAAGGATAAACCCTGAAGGGGTGACATTATTTCGCGAGAAAAATCTTTAAGGGTTATCAGGTCTGTTTTTTTATCATAGTGACGGCGTTTCATTAGCAGCTTTTTGTAATTACAGCTACATTCATTAGCTTGCTATCCGTATGAAAAGCTGTCTGCTCTCTTTGCTGTCCCTTATCTCCGTTTCTGCATTTGCGCAGGATACTACTACCGCGCGGCCTGCGCGTAGTGTTTATGAATATCACAGTATCATTGCCACCGCATCCCTTGGCTTTGTGGATGGCTACAAGCAAAGCTACACACTGCCGGCAGGCTTTCAGAAAAACAACACCTCAGGCTATCACCAGATATATGCCAAGCTGGAGTATGGACTTACCAAACACATCAGCCTCGCCGCTACATTCAGCTACGATGCCTTTACTTACAACTTCGGGCAGGAGTATACCGGCAATAGCGGTGCCTTCACCCGTTACCGCACCGACAATTTTCGTTTGCTCAGCGGCGGTCTTACTGCATTTTACCACCTCAATAACGTGATCCACGTCAGGAATCTCGACCCGTTCGTAGGAGTAGGCCTCTCGCTCAACAACATTCGCTTCAGCAACTATCCCCAGGGCGACAGTACAGTCACCAGGTTGGAACACAATGTAACCCCCTACCTCAAAGTAGGCGCCCACTACTATATCACCTCCGTATTCAGCATTTTCGGCGATGTGGGCTATGATAAGGAAAGCATCTTCAGCATCGGCGGCTCCTGCCGCTTTTTCTCGAGGAAGAAAACCCCGGCAGTTACAAAACCTTAGTGCAATAACGATCTTTAAAAAAAGGAAAGGTAAAACCTCAGTTTTACCTTTCCTTTTTCATTGCTTATTCCTCGTGATCATTTTCCTTTATTCTTTTTGTGTGCAGGGTGCTTACCCAGTAGATAACCTACCTGTATACCAAAAGACGAAGTATGTATAGTGACTCCTGAATCCCAATGATCATCAGCCACTTAGCCCAGAAAAAAAATCTATGATAGTCTTACACAAGACTATCATATTACGCTTTCCGTACTATCATGTAAATCCAATTTGGAGGCGTCATTTTCTGTAATGACCTTTGTGAGTTTGTAATGCTCATTTTGCTGCGGCAACAGCAATAGTGCTACGCAGACATGCTCACAACTGTAAAGCAATTTTCAGGACGACCCACACTGCTTATCTGTGAAATCCATTCAATCTGTGATTCAGAAAAATGGGACATCCAAAAAATTAAATACGGCCAAAAACCCTTCGACGGCCATAGCTTTAGCGACGGCGGTTTACCCACACACACTTACATGAAAAAAAATAATCAGAGTTATCCACATAAAATAATTTCAGCGCATGGGACATTTGACCAGAAAATGAGTAAACTCCCATACTGGACAGGCAATACCTCCCTTTAGGGTCGGGGTTGTACTCGTGCACGGCACTCGCGTAAACCAAAATCAGGATTACCAACTTCGACGGGACATTAAAAACATCAAATTTGACCAAAAACCCTTCGACGGCCATAGCTTTAACGACGGCGGTTTACCAATACACACCCACATGAAAATCAATAATAAGAGTTATCCACAAAGATTTTTTTCAGGACATGGGCATGCACAAACCCCTTTCTACTCCACACTATATTCGTAACTTTACACTTCGTTATATTTAATTTTCAATATGTCTTATTCACTTAAGAATAAAGTGCGCCTCGTTACGGCCGCATCATTGTTTGATGGCCACGATGCCTCTATTAATATCATGCGCCGCATTATGCAGGCCAGCGGAGCCGAGGTCATTCACCTGGGCCACGACCGCAGTGTGCAGGATGTGGTAGACTGCGCCATACAGGAAGATGCCAATGCCATAGCCATCACCTCTTACCAGGGCGGCCACGTGGAGTATTTTAAATACATGTACGACCTGCTGAAAGAAGCAGGCTGCGGACATATCAAATTATTTGGCGGCGGCGGTGGCGTTATCCTCCCTTCCGAGATCAAGGAACTGGAAGATTACGGCATCACCCGTATCTACTCGCCCGACGACGGCCGCTCCCTGGGCCTGCAAGGCATGATAGACGACCTCCTGGAGAAAAGCGACTTCCCTACAGGCAACCAACTGAACGGTGAGCTGGGGCATATTGCCGAGCGGGATGTAAAATCCATAGCCCGCCTCATATCGGCAGCAGAGAATTATTATGATGCAACCGAGACACAGGCAGCGCTGAAAAAAGTAAAAGAACAGGCTGCTGTATCGCATGTGCCGGTGCTGGGTATTACCGGCACGGGTGGCGCAGGTAAAAGCTCGCTGGTAGATGAGCTGGTACGCCGCTTCCTCATAGATTTTAAAGACAAGCACATAGGCATCATATCTGTGGACCCCACCAAGCGCAAGACAGGTGGCGCACTGCTGGGCGACCGCATACGCATGAATGCCATCCGTAGCAACAGGGTATATATGCGCTCTATGGCTACCCGCCAGAGCAACCTTGCTGTATCTAAATATATACACGATGCAGTGAACATCTTAAAGGCTGCCAAGTACGACCTCATCATCCTCGAAACATCGGGCATAGGCCAGAGCGATACACAGATCACCGAGCATTGCGACATGAGCATGTATGTGATGACACCGGAATACGGTGCGGCATCGCAACTCGAAAAAATAGACATGCTGGACTTTGCCGACGTGGTGGTGATCAACAAATTCGACAAGCGTGGCGCCATGGATGCACTGCGCGATGTAAAGAAACAATACCAGCGCAATCACAAACTGTTTGAAAAAAAATCGGACGATATGCCTGTATATGGCACCATCGCCTCACAATTCAATGATCCCGGCACCAACTCGCTGTATAAATCACTGATGGACCTGGTCGCCGAAAAAACCGGCGCACCACTCCACTCCAGCTACCAGGTAACCGATGAGATGAGCGAGAAGATATACATTATACCGCCATCGCGCACACGCTACCTCAGCGAAATATCGGAGAACAACCGCAAGTATGATAAATGGGCCAGTGACCAGGGTAATGTAGCCCAGAAGCTGCAATCTATTGCCAGCACCATAGGCACACTGCACGCCGGCAAAATAGAAGACAAGGACAGGCTCATCAAAACCCTGCAGGAAGTAGCCGCTAAAGTGGAGCTGGACCTGGACCCGAAGAACAAACTTTTTCTGGACCAATGGGAACAAAAGAAAAAACAATACACTGATGAGTTCTACACCTTTAAGGTGCGGGACAAAGAACTAAAGATAAAAACACATTCAGAGTCGCTCTCTCATTTGCAGATACCCAAGGTAGCTGTGCCCCGCTACGAGGCTTGGGGCGATATACTGAAGTGGGCGCTGATGGAAAACTTCCCCGGCGAGTTCCCTTATGCAGCAGGTATATATCCCTTCAAGCGCGAAGGCGAAGACCCTGCGCGTATGTTTGCCGGCGAAGGCGGCCCGGAGCGCACCAACAAACGCTTCCACTACGTATCGCGCGGAATGCCTGCCAAACGCCTGAGCACTGCTTTCGATAGCGTGACACTCTATGGCCACGACCCCGAGCACCGCCCGGATATTTATGGCAAAGTGGGCAACTCGGGTGTAAGCATTTGCTGCCTTGATGATGCCAAAAAACTATACAGTGGCTTCAACCTGGCCGACCCCAAGACATCGGTATCTATGACCATCAATGGCCCCGCACCTACCATGACCGCCTTCTTCATGAACGCAGCCATAGACCAGCAGTGCGAACTGTACATCAAAGCCAATGGACTGGAAGAAGAAGTAAACAAAAAGATCGAAGACATATTTAAAGCCAAGGGCCTCGATAGGCCATATTATAACGCAGATGCCGCTTCCGGTAATACCTCCCTCTCCCTTGGAGAGGGCCGGGGAGAGGCCGCCCTGCCCGAAGGCAACGACGGCCTCGGCCTGATGCTTCTCGGCGTTACCGGCGACCAGGTACTACCTGCCGATGTGTATGAAAAAATAAAAGTAAGCACACTGGCCGCCGTGCGTGGCACTGTGCAGGCCGATATACTGAAGGAAGACCAGGCACAGAATACCTGCATCTTCTCTACAGAGTTCTCCCTGCGGGTGATGGGCGATGTGCAGCAATACTTCATTGATAATAAAGTGCGCAATTTCTATTCAGTGTCCATCAGCGGCTATCATATTGCCGAGGCGGGCGCTAATCCAATTTCGCAACTGGCATTTACTTTGTCAAACGGCTTTACGTTTGTAGAATTCTACCTGAGCCGCGGCATGCATATCGATGATTTTGCGCCCAACCTTTCGTTCTTCTTCAGCAATGGCATAGACCCTGAGTATAGCGTAATAGGCCGTGTGGCCCGCCGCATATGGGCCAAGGCAATGAAGATAAAGTACGGAGGCAATGAGCGCTCACAGATGCTCAAGTACCACATACAGACATCGGGCCGCTCGCTGCACGCGCAGGAGATCGACTTCAACGATATACGCACCACGCTACAGGCGCTCTACGCCATATACGATAACTGTAATTCGCTGCACACCAACGCCTACGATGAGGCAATAACCACCCCTACCGAAGAAAGTGTGCGCCGTGCAATGGCCATACAGCTCATCATCAATAAAGAATTGGGACTGGCTAAGAATGAGAACCCCCTGCAAGGCTCATTCATAATAGAAGAGCTGACCGACCTGGTAGAGCATGCTGTACTCGCCGAGTTCGACCGCATCACCGAGCGCGGCGGAGTATTGGGCGCTATGGAAACAATGTACCAGCGTGGCAAGATACAGGAAGAAAGCCTGTACTACGAAACACTGAAACACACAGGCGAGTTCCCGATAATAGGTGTGAATACCTTCCTCAGTTCAAAGGGATCACCCACGGTGATACCGCAGGAGGTGATCCGCTCCACTACCGAGGAAAAAGAATTCCAGATACAGTCGGCAGAAAATTTGTGGAAGCGCAACGAGGATAGGAGCAAGGCATTGCTGCACGACCTGCAGCAAACAGCGGTACACAACAAGAACATTTTTGCCGCCCTCATGGAAACAGCCAAGTATTGCTCCCTGGGGCAGATCACCAATGCATTGTTTGAAGTAGGTGGGCAGTATAGGAGAAATATGTAAATATATAAGTAACTCATATTGTGCAAGAAGAGTTGTGAAAGCCATTGAATAAATGGCTTTCACCATTTTACAGGGCAGCAAAGTGGGCAGGCCGAATATTATCGGGTACAATTTTTATAAGGATACTATATACCGATGCGTAAGTTCCTGAAAATCACACTATGGATCATTGCCAGCATTTACAAGTTTTTGAATGCCGCTGTGTTTTATGATGCCGGAAATATCTGGATATATAATAGCAACCCAAGCTTGCCGGGTGGCAAGTTCACTTCTGATTTTTATAAGGAGCTGGCAGCAGATGTAGGCGTTGGCCTTCGGTTCGATTTTAAGATACTCATCCTTCGCCTCGACCTGGGTATGCCTGTGCGCGAGCCATGGCTGCCGGAAAATGAACGCTGGGTCTTCAATAAAATAGACATCACCGATCCCGCATGGAAAAAGAATAACCTCATACTCAATATAGGAATTGGGTATCCTTTTTAATTGCAGCAGTCATTTATTTCGCTTCAGCCAATATTACTTCCAGCTCGCTGATGATCATAGCTGTGGCACCCCATATTATTGTTCCGTCTTTTAGCTGGTAGGCATTTACAGTCCTCTTCACATCAGGCTGCATAGGAGATATTACTTCCGTTACCGTTTTCCTTTCGGCATGCAGTAGCTCATTCAGCGGCACTTCAATAGTGTAAGACACCTCATCATGACTAAGGTTATACACAGGTCGCTGATTTACATAGCCCACATAGGGGTACACATTAAAATTGCTCACCGGTATGTACAGGGTTGTCAGCGCTCCCAGTATATCCACATTTGCAGACATGATGCCTACTTCTTCCTGTGCTTCTCTCAGTGCAGTAGCTTTCATATCTGCATCGCTTGCTTCATAGCTGCCACCCGGAAAGCTCACCTGCCCGCTATGCGCAGTTTTATCCTCCCTCCTTTTCATCAGCAACACGTGCAGTTCATTATTGAGAGGGAACAGCAGGCACAATACTGCACTTGGCCGTGCATGCTCAGGTACTTTTACGGGCATAGCAACTACCCGGCCCATCATGCGTTCCTGTGCAGTGCGGCCGGGTAGTTCCCGTTTCAATCTTTCTCTAAGCCACTCTATCTTTTCCTGTTCGCTCACGCCTGTTACTTTTCTTTTTGCTCGTAGCTCAGTGCGCCCGATGGGCATCGCCTTACCTGTGCCTTTATTTTTTCCAGTTCGGCCCCATCCATATCTATCCATGGCGAGCGGCGTGGATCAAAAACCTCTGCGAGGCCATGAAAACAGATGGCACTGTGCTGGCAAAGTTCAGGCGTCCATACCACGGTTACATCTTCTTTAATATAGTGCTTGGTCATACTGCATTATTTACTTACTAAATATACCAATTCTACTCAAATTCATCTACATCAACATCGGCACTTCAAATATCAGCACATCACTTGTGGCGGTTGCACTCATCTCAAAATCTTCAGCTTCACTGATGCCCAATGCGTCTCTCTTACCCAGTGCCTGCGTACCTATGTTCACGTTGCCATCTACCACGAAAATGTATGCGCCATGCCCATCGTGCAGTTTGTGTGCTACACTTTTACCCGCTTCTAATGTGGTGCGATATATCCACGCATCCTGGTGTATTTTTAATCCTTCATCATTGTTGTCAATAGAAGACACCAATGTTTGCATCTTATTCAACCGCTCCTGCGGGTCGAACATTTTTTGGTCATAGCGTGGCTGTACTCCCTTTTTGTCCGGGAATATCCATGTTTGTAACAGGTTTGCTGCCTTTTCAGGATCAGGGTTGTACTCGCTATGCGTTACACCGCTGCCTGCGCTCATCACCTGCACCTCATTGGGTATGATCTGCTGGGTATGGCCCATGCTGTCCTTATGTTCCAACTTGCCATCAAGCACTATGGTAATGATCTCCATATTATCGTGCGGATGACGGCCAAAGCCTTCTCCTCCTGCTACAATATCATCATTCAGCACGCGTAATGCGCCAAAATGTACCTTATTGGGATCGTACCAGTTAGCAAAACTGAATGAATGATGTGCATTGAGCCACCCATGGTTGGCATGGCCTCTTTTGTCTGCTGCGTGAAAAATTGCTTTTGCCATTTCTTTGAATTTATATGTACATACATGCAAATTATATACCGCACCGAATACATGACAAAGTTGCAGGAAAATGAGGCAAAAATTGGCAAAATCGCCGTTCTTTTTCAAACAAGAAGGCATTAAGGCTGTTTTAGGCAACAATAGCCTAATTTTGCACCCCAATTGTGAATACACTCTGATCTCTATGCAGCGAACATTAATAATGGTACGGCACGCCAAAAGCAGTTGGGCCAACCCCTTACAAAGCGATTTTGATCGGCCGCTCAATGATCGTGGTAAGACAGATGCCCCCGCCATGGGCGAAAAACTGAAGAAACTGGGTATTTCCCCGGATCTGATCGTTTCCAGCACCGCCAAAAGGACCCGCCAAACAGCGAAAAAACTGGCCGCAGCATTAGGGTATGATGAAGAGGCAATCAAATGGGAGGAAAAATTGTATCATTGCATCCCTTCTGTACTTGAAGAAGTGATCTATGAAGCAAGTGACAAGGTAAAGACACTGTTGATCGTAGCCCATAATCCGGGTATCACCGAATTTGTGAATCAGATTGCACCGCCGTTCAGTGTAGATAATATGCCCACATGCGGTGTTGTAGGCGCGCATATCAGTACAAAGGAATGGAACAACTTCCTGATTGCAGAAAGAAAAGTATTTTTGTTTGAATATCCCGGAAAGCATGATAACTCGTAATAAATCAGTAGCACAGATAACAGGCATATTAGAAAAGCTGTTTGAAGAGCATTTTGAAAAAAAACCAGACATTGTAGAAGCGCTCCCTGTATCAGGATCTGATCGCAGATACTACCGCATTGTGAGTGGCAAAACCTCCGCTATAGCTACGTACAATACCAACGTGGCCGAGAATAACACCTATTTCTACTTTACCGAGCTTTTTCGCAGGCACGAGATCAATGTGCCTGAAGTATATAAGATCAGCAAAGATCGTAGGGCTTATCTACAGCAAGACCTCGGCAAGTCGTCTTTGTTCGACATGGTGATCAAGGAAGGGTATACCGAGCCGGTCCGTAAACTCTACCATAAAGCCCTTACCCAACTGGCGAAGCTGCAATGGGTGGCAGGCCGCGAGGCTGATTACAAACAATGTTTTGTATCAAAGCAGTTTGATGAGAAAGCCATCATGTCAGACCTGCTGTACTTCAAATATTATTTCGCCGATCTGCAAAACATCCCTTACGACCGGTCATTACTGATCAGTGAGATGGAGTTGTTGAGCAAAGACCTTGGCCGTGTACAGCCCCAAACATTGATGTACCGCGACTTCCAGAGCCGCAACATCATGGTACATGAGGGCAAGATATTCTTTATAGACTTCCAGGGAAGCATGCAAGGTCCGCCACAGTATGATATTGCTTCATTATTATGGCAGGCAAGGGCACAGCTACCCGGTCAATGGAAGGAAGACCTGCTGAATGGCTACATCAGCAGCCTCAACGACCTGCATGTGCCCCGCATGGATGAGATCTATTTCAGGCGTGGTTATGTGCAGTTTGTACTGGTAAGATTGTTGCAGGTATTGGGCGCTTATGGTTTCCGTGGCCTGCTGCAGCACAAAGCACACTTCATCACCAGCATAGGACCTGCACTTAAGAACCTCGAGACGTTCCTTTCAGATCATCCGCAAACACCGGCATATCCCGAATTGAGGTCATTGCTCGAAAAATTATCGTCTCCTGAAATGCAGGAGCGGTACTCTACAGCCAGCAAAGAAGAAAAACCAAAACTGGCAGTACAGGTGAATAGCTTCTCCTACAAAGCAGGTATGCCAAAGGTAACCAGCCCCCATGGTGGTGGTTTCGTATTCGATTGCCGTGGCATCCTCAATCCGGGAAGATATACCGCTTACAAAACCCTTACGGGTAATGACGAACTGGTACGCCAGTTCCTGGAGCGGGAAACCCGCATGCCCGACTTTATGAACTATGTATACGCGCTGGTGTCTATCAATGTAGAAGATTATATAGCCCGTGGCTTTGAGCAGCTAAGTGTATCCTTCGGTTGCACCGGTGGCCAGCACCGCTCGGTATATGCCGCCAACCAACTGGCGATCTACCTGAAGACACGGTATAACCTGGATGTGACCGTGACCCACTGCAATGAAAGCAAATGGGTATTGCAGGAAGAGGCCAAAGCCTAGGCATTTCAGCATTTTCAATACTAAAAGAGGGATGACAATTGTCATCCCTCTTTCCTTTCTAAAAACAAAAGAACTGTTTTTTATTCCGGTCTTCCGGCAAGTGGTGGTAATCCGACAGGGTTAGCAAAGTTCATATTCCTGTAGTTATTCTTTTGTGGTCCGTCATCCTGTGGGCTTGGGCATCCTTTATAAGGAGCTTTGTTGTTTTCTGCCACATTATCGCCGGTATAACATGAGGTACCTGGTTTATAGCCTGCATAAGAACTGCTGGTGGATGCTCCAAAGTCTGCGCTCTTGTCCAGATCAGCTACATAGCCTGTAGGGTATGATTGTGAGCCTGCTTCAGCGGACACCATTGCTACAGAGCCCGGCACATCTGCATATTGTCCTTCGGGCGCTGTTCTTGATTTGAGTACATAACGTTCATTATACTGGCTCATATCTTCCTGTGTTGTTCCCAGCGATGCTACATAGCCGCTGCGGGTAGAGTTAGTGTTGGTTGGTGTTTCTCCGCATATAGTATATCCCCTGTTGGTTGGGCATACCTTGAAATTCTCAGCATACCTTGTCTTATAGCAGGAAACTCCATTTTTAGAAGATGCTGTACAAACACGGCTTTCGGTATTCTGCGCTATTGCACTCATCTGGCCTGTTACGGCGAATAAGAGGGCTATTAATATCTTTTTCATGATCTTTCGTTTTAGTTGGTTAAATGATCTTCAACGACCTATCTATGTAAAAAGCGTTCCCAGCTATGTTAAAAGAAATAAAAAGAATAAAAAGGCAATAAATGGGGCATAGTATGCCCAACAAGCAGAATAATATCCCATATCTGCCTTAAATACTGATACCTAATGACTGTGGTAACATTAATATATGGAGAAACAGATCAATTAATATACGTGATGCCAGTAATGCTTCTGATTCTTGCGGTAATAGTGGTGGTGGGGAGTAACAATACAGGAACTGACGAAGAGAGCGGCGATGATGGCGGTGGCGATAATTGTCTTTTTCATAAATATCAGGGGGGTAATCCTACCACAATTTATTGAAAAATACCGAAAAAGGGACACTTTTTCATCGTTATCGATTTAACCTTAGTACCTATTGGTATAAATGATTCGATTAAAGCAGGTATTTCAGTATTTTTGTACAAATTCTATTGATATGTTGAAGACAGGAAATACAATTGTGAGCATCTATACGGAGATGACGCCCAACCCGGAGACCATGAAGTTCGTGGCCAACAAACTATTATACCCGGGCAAGAGCATAGATTTCCCTGATGAATCATCTGCTGCTCCATCTCCACTGGCGCAGGAGCTGTTTGCTTTTCCATTTGTGCGCAGTGTATTTATCGCCAGCAATTTTGTAACACTTTCCAAAACTCCGGATACCAACTGGGATGATGTGATACCTACTATCAGGCAGTTTCTCAAAGAATACCTGGAAGAAGGCAAGGCTGTAGTGAATGAAGATCAGGTGGTGGTGAAAAAAGATAATTATGTGATCAGCGCAAGTGATGAAGATGTGGTAGGCCGCATTAAAGAACTGCTCGAAAATTATGTGAAGCCTGCCGTGGAAATGGATGGTGGCGCTATAGCCTTCCGTGGCTTTGAGAATGGCACAGTAAAGCTGATGATGCAGGGTTCCTGCTCAGGCTGCCCATCTTCTATGATCACCCTGAAGACAGGTATAGAAGGTATGATGAAGCGCATGATACCTGAAGTAAAAGAGGTGGTTGCAGAATCAGAATAATATGACTTTAATACTTTTATATGCAAATGCCTGCCCTTATTACGGTGGGCATTTGCTTTTAAATATATCTGCAGGGTAGCCACAATATTGCTGATTTATACTATTTTTATCCTCTCATACAGCTACCCGGGAATAGTGAATATACTGGCCCTGTAGCTTTCACCTTTTTTGACTCTTGAACTCTAATGAGCATTCAGAATAATTATGTGGCCATTATGGCCGGCGGTATTGGCAGCAGGTTCTGGCCTGAAAGCCGCACGCATTATCCAAAACAATTCCTTGACCTCCTGGGCACTGGCCGCTCGCTCATCCAGTGGACGTACAACCGCTTTAAGCACATTTGCCCGAAGGAAAATATTTACTTCATCACCAACGAGCAATACATTGCCACGCTTAAGAGCCAGATACCTGAAATAAGCGATGATAATATCATCAGTGAACCGAGCCGCAAGAATACGGCGCCCTGTGCCGCATACTTTGCACACAAGATCATGGCGCTGAACCCTAAGGCCAACATCATCATGTCGCCTGCAGACCACCTGATCATGGACGAGCATTCATTTGAGCGTACTGCGCATGAGGCACTTGATTTTGTAGCGCATCATCCATCATTACTCACCCTCGGCATCAAACCTACACGGCCTGATACCGGCTATGGCTACATACAATATGATGCCGAGCATGAGGTAGATAAAACATACCGGGTAAAAACTTTTACCGAAAAACCTTCCCTGGAACTTGCCCGTACCTTTTTAAAGAGCGGCGACTTCCTTTGGAACTCCGGCATATTCGTTTGGAATGTGCAGACCATCATGGACGCGTTAGAGCATTTCCTGCCGGAAATGAACGAAGTATTTTCGCAAGCCAAAGAAGTATACAACACCCCTGCCGAGCGCGATGTGATCACTAAGCTTTACCCCCATTGTACCAATATATCTATTGACTATGGTATTATGGAGAAGGCACGAAATGTGTTCGTGATCCCTTCTTACTTTGGCTGGTGCGACCTCGGCACGTGGGAGTCGGCCTATGACAACTGCACCAAGGATTACCTGGGCAACGCCGTACTGGGCAGCAATGTAATGGTGATAGATGCATCTGAATGTATGGTGAAGGCCCCGAACGAAAAGCTGGTGGTGATACAGGGTCTCGAAAAATTCATTGTAGTCGACACCCCCGATATACTGCTCATCTGCGAGCGCAACCGCGAGCAGCAGATCAAGGAGTATGTTGCTGAGGTGAAACGCAATAAGGGCGATAAGTACCTGTAACTATGTAACAGCAGATGTTGAAACAGATGAGGGCATTAGTTTATTATTTTGTCCTGATCCTCTGTTTCGCCGTTTGCCTTTTTCAGTCGGTTATTTATTCCCTATACGCCTATGACAGTATCACAGGAAGCGGTGATACCTCATTCTCCAAACCGGTCATAGTTTACTCGTCTTTGGCATTCGTTTACTACCTCGTTGCGCTTATCCTTATAGTCAGGAATCTTTATCGTCGGCAGCAGAAGGCAGTAATGCTCATTTCTGTCGCTGTATTCCTGTTAGTGGTCGCTCAAATGTTATTTGAATCATCTTTTGTTATACCAAGTCACATCTATCAGTCCGGACCCGGGCCCTGAAACATTGTACTTTACTTTTTTTACTTTTGGAGTATTATGCAGCTACCACAAAAACACTCCGCCACAGGCACTACCATATTTACCGTAATGAGCGCATTGGCCGCAGAGCACAATGCCATCAATCTATCGCAGGGGTTTCCTGACTTTCATATTGATGAGCAACTATCCCGTTTATTGGGGGAGGCTGCAAAAAATGGCCACAACCAATACTCGCCTATGCCCGGCCTGCCTGCATTGCGGCAGGCAGTAGCGGCAAGTTTTAAGAAACGTTACGGCCTCACCGTAGACCCTGATACAGAGCTCACCATTACCCCGGGTGCTACCTATGCTATCTACACAGCTTTTACGGCTATATTGCAACCGGGTGATGAAGCGATAGTATTAGAGCCAGCCTACGACAGCTACATACCGAATATAGAAATGAACGGGGCTAAGGCTGTGCCGGTAGCCCTTACTGCACCCGACTTTCATGTAGACTGGAACAAGGTAAAGGATGCCATTACGCCCCGCACAAAAGCTATCATCGTTAACACACCACACAACCCCACAGGGGCTATATGGAGCAAAGAAGACTGGGACCAGCTTGCTGAGCTGGTAAGAGATACAGAGATCATCATCCTCTCCGATGAGGTGTATGAGCAACTGGTGCTGGACGGCAAGAAGCATAATAGTGTACTGGAACATGAAGAACTAAGGCAGCGTAGCTTTGCCCTGTACTCCTTTGGTAAAGTATACAACAACACCGGGTGGAAAATAGGCTACTGTGTGGCGCCACCTGCTTTTACGCAGGCATTCAGGCGCATACACCAGTTCCTTTGTTTTACGGTGAATACACCGGGGCAATACGCACTGGCAGGGCATATAGCAGCGGATACTGCCGCTCCTGTGCATACCATTATGCAGCAGAAGCGTGACCACTTTCTTTCTATAATGAAGGATACGCCGTTCACAATATTCAAGCCTGCCGCAGGTAGTTACTTCCAGATAGCAGGCTATGAGCGGGTGAGCGATATGCCCGATATGGAGTTTGCGCAATGGCTCACGAAGGAGCACGGTGTTGCCACCATACCCGTGAGCGCATTTTACAGCAATAAGAAAGATGATAAGCTGATTCGGTTCTGCTTTGCCAAAAAAGAAGAGACACTGGATGAAGCCGTAAACCGGCTGAAGAAAATAAAAGGGTGACTTTCATTCTTCAACATAAAAAAATCCCGCGCTGAATGACCAGCGCGGGATTTTTTTATGAATTGCTTTACATTATGCCCTCAACGTGAGGTGCGAAAAGTTTGGCGCTTCGGTATTCCTTATTGAGTTGTAGGTAGGAATGATGTAGCGGGCACTGTAGTCGTTGTCCGATATGAACTTAACAACATACTCCACTGCAAAAGCAGGGTCGTTCTTTTTGCCTACCAGTAAATACTCGAGGTAGAAAAGGCTGATGCCTGAGTCAAACGAACCACCATTGTCCTTGCCTATCCATTTTTCGGCAAAAGCTACAATGTCGTCCTTATTGTCTGCCAGCCTTTCGTGCAGTTGTTTCAGTGTATATACTTTCAGGAAACGCAGGCGTTCCACATCTCCTTCTATATCGATCTCAAAATTGATCTTGGCACCCGCACGTTCAGCGATCTGCTGGTCTACCTCTTTCAGCAACTTGCTGTTCAGCACATACTCCCGCAGGGTTATGTCTGTCATCGGAGCATTCTCATCAAGTTGTATAGACTTAGTAGCCTTATTAGGAACGGTTTCGTAAAATGCTGCCTTATCTGCATCCGGTATGTGTTCTGCAACCTGCTCCATGGCACCATTGCTGTTCACATTAAAGTTACCGCCCACTGGCAAAGGAATAGATGCTGCAATAGGGGCGATCACTTCTTCCTGAACTGCTTTCGGAACTTCTGCTACTACCTGGGGAACAACAGGTATTTCTACCGGTGCAGCAACAGGTGTTTCTTTTTGAACATTGTTGATGCTGTCGGCAAGCGCTTTAAGGCTATCAACACCATTGCCTGCTATACCGCTAGTAGCGGCCTCCGCTATTGGTGCTATATAAGTATGCTCTGCTGCAATATCTTTTATCTTATCCTCTACTTGTTCGGCAACTACAGCTATTGGCGCAGCAGCGAGTATCGGTTCTATTTTGGCTATTATTGGTTGTGCAAATGCAGGAATTTCAAATGCAGGAACCGCTTGTGGTACTCCTGCTACAGGCTGTGGTGCTGGCTGCGGTATAGGAACAACCGGTATATCAAATACAGGCGCCGTAACTTCCGGAACAACAACAGGCGCAGCAACTGCTACCGGCATTTCAACTACTGGTGCTGCTACAACAGGCTCAGGTATGTGTACTACCGGCTGCGGAGCTGTAGCCACTGGTTGTGGTATGTATACCTCCGGCTGTGGAGCAGGTGCAACAGGTGCCACATACACAGGCGCAGGCGCTGTATATACAGGTTGCACAGGTGCTTCGGCTACCGGCTGAATAACAGGCTCCGGTTGTGGTGCGGTTACTACCGCAGCAGGCTGTGGTTCTTTAGCTACCGACTGTAAATGTTCTGCAAATGTATTGACAGGTTCTGTATGAGCTGCCCGCTTTTTCGCATGTTCTGTTCTTACCCTCAGAAATTCTATATCTGCCATTTCCAGCAGTGCGCCTACACGGTAGAAATCTCTTTTTGCTTCATCGGGTACTATGTTATCATCGTAACCCAATTCCTTTTCTATGGCCGACCAGGCATCCTGCAACATAGAGGATATCTGTATCTCGAATTTTTTATCGCCAAGCCTTTTGTATTCAGTAAGCTCGCGGCGGTTCGACTTAAGCCCGGCTGTATAATTGATGTGCTTATAGGAGAATGTCTCTACACGAATATCCTTCTTGCTGAGCGAGCGCTCCTGCTCCACGTCCAGTTCAGACTCCAGTATATGCGATATTTTAGCTACCGTATCTTCAAAATAAGTAATGATCCTGATCACAGGCACATACTGCTCATCGAGCGAGTTGCCGGCATGATGATCCACCATTGATTCGATTCTGTAATAAGGAATATCGTTTTGTACAACGATCTCCCTGATCAGGTCTTCTATCTTGATGGTAAACGTACTGAAACGTTCTATTGCAGACTGATGACTCCTAAAATGCATAATTCAAAAACATTAGTCTAGAACAATACGATTTTTTTCTTAATTGTAAGCCATTAGGAATTCGCTTAACAACTGATTAGGAAAATATTAACCTTTCATTATAATTAATGCTATGTCGGAGTATCACTGCTTGTTTTTTGTTCTGCTGGAACTCCACCTTTCCAGAACGTTTTCCACTCAGCCGGTGTAAGGGCATCCTTCACATCAAAGTTGCCGATCTTAGTACGCCTCAGCTCCTGCAGGTAAGCTCCGCAACCCAGCAACTGTCCTATATCCTGGGCCAGTGAGCGTATGTAAGTACCAGTGCTGCACACTACCCTGAAGTGTACCTCGGGTAGTGATATTTTAGTTATTTCAAATTCACTCACTATCACCGGGCGGGCCTGCAAAATTACATCTACACCGGCGCGTGCGAGGTCGTAAGAGCGTTTGCCATCCCTTTTGATCGCTGAGTGTATGGGCGGCACCTGCATGATCTCCCCGGTAAGTTTTTGGGCTGCTGCATATACCTGTTCATGAGCTATTTGCTCAAAAGGCATAGGATCTTCGGGATCACTCTCTTTATCATAAGTAGCAGTAATAGCGCCGAGGTGAAAGATGCCGGTGTATTCCTTGGGCAGTTGCTGGTAACTGGATATCTGCTTGGTCATAGCGCCGGAGCAGCAGATGAGCAAGCCTGTAGCCAGAGGATCAAGGGTGCCGCAATGGCCTATCTTAGCCCTGAGCGCTATCTTAATAGCATTTACCGCATCAAAAGATGTCCATTTATAGGGTTTATCCACAAGTATCACCCCACCTTTTTTGAGTTCGGGGGGCATTGGCCTTTTTTCCATTGGCGCAAAGGTAACCCCATACAGGCAAATAAGTGAAAAACAATGCACTATACACTTTAACAGGCCGTGGCACACTTTTTCGTATATCCTATGCAAAACAAGGAAAGAACATTCAATGATAACCGCTAAAAACAAAACACATGAAAACGACAATATTAGTATCGCTGCTGTGCTTGGGCTCGCTTTGCGGCTCCGCACAATTTCAGTATACCACCAAAGATCATCCTATACTGAGGCAAGGTGAACGCATCCCTGTAACACCTGCATTTGATGGTGCTTTTACAGTGGTCACAGATACGCCATGCTATATGTACATTAGTAAGCACGGCTTATATGTAGTGGATTGCCCCGGTGTATGGTTTCCACCTGAAAAAAGGACCGCTGACGAAGGCGTGGCCGTGTATCAACCCGCTACCGGAGATATAACTGTACAAGGCGAAAAGAGCTATTCAGGCTACTATCCCGGTAAAACTGCCCTGCACAGAGACCCTGATATGCCTGCCAATGCAGTGCCTGCATACCCTACCAGCGCTTATATACCTTTATACGACCCGCCATGCTACAGGTACACTGATAAAAATGGTGTTTCGGTAATGGAATGTCATGGATTACAGTTCTTGCCCGAAAAGAAATAATACTTGCTACATATCGCAACTGAAAGGGTACTTACGAGTACCCTTTTTGCTTTTGTAAGCAGCAGAAATATGGCCACTGTTGTTCCACACGTTATTACATTTGTACCAACTTGAAAAAGGTATTCGGATATATATTCATCCTTATAGGCAGTATACTCAGCTTGTCCTTGCTGGTAGATATACCGCCGCTCATCAGGGCTTTTCTCAACGTGAACAGGGAAGCTAACGGGAGCACCCACGGAGAAGCCATAGGCTATGCTGCGGGTATGGTAATTTTTATGGGAGTAGTGATACTGATCGTCGCACTATTGTTATGGCTGGGTATAAAGTGGACGAAGAAGAAACCACCTGCAAAAGAAGAAGAAACCGAAAGCCGGATATTTTAGTTACGGCTTCCTGTTATTTTCTCCCATCTTATTACAATCCTCTACCATTTAAAAGGCTCCATTTATCTGTATAGCCCCTTACCTTTGCGTATGTCTTTTTTCAGGTCGGTGAGGCCGTTTATAGTGGCTGGGCCATGTAGTGCAGAAACGAGGGAGCAGGTATTGGTTACTGCCGCCGCCCTGGCAACCATCGGCATTCAATTGTTCAGGGCTGGGGTATGGAAACCCCGTACCCGGCCCGGGTCTTTTGAGGGCTCCGGTATAGAAGCACTGGCATGGCTGAAGGAAGTAAAAGATACTTACCAACTACCCGTAACGGTAGAAGTAGCAGAGACCGCACATATAGAGCAGGCGCTCGCATATGGCATAGACGTGCTGTGGGTAGGGGCCCGCACCACCGTAAACCCCTTCCAGGTGCAGCGGCTGGCAGATGCCCTACGTGGCGTGGATATAAAGGTGATGGTGAAGAACCCTGTAAGCCCCGATACCGACTTGTGGCAAGGAGCCATAGAGCGCTTTGAGCAGGCAGGAGTGCAGGAGGTGGCTGCAATACATCGGGGCTTCTCGGGCTACGGATCGGCCACCGGCTACCGCAACCAGCCCAACTGGCCCATACCGATAGAACTCAAAAGACGTAAGCCCGAACTACCCATCATCTGCGATCCCAGCCACATTACCGGCAAGCGCGACCGCGTGGCAGAAATGGCACAAAAGGCCATGGACATGCACTTCGACGGGCTGATGATAGAGACCCACCCCACCCCCGATGATGCGTGGAGTGATGCCGCACAACAGATCACCCCGCAACAATTGAAGGATCTGCTTGCAGGCCTCATTGTTCGCGAAGAGTATACACAGGATATGAGCGGGCAGATGCAACTGGAATACCTGCGCCAACTCATGGACAGTATAGATACCGAAATAACTGACCTGCTGGGAAAACGCATGGAGCTAAGCGAACAAATGGGCGAGGTGAAGAAGGCAAGCAATATGACCATTTACCAGCCTGCCCGCTGGCGCGAGATACTGGAAACTCGTGTAGAGCATGCCGCATCCCGCCACCTCTCGAAGGAATTTGTGGCAGCGATATATGAGCAGATACACCACGAAAGCATCCGCAAACAACTGGCGGTACTGGAAGAAGCCACTAAACAAACCAAAAAATAGCATGGAAGGCCGTATTTTTGATTGAACGGTCTATATTTACCCTGAAAATAAAACAGATCATTGGCACTAAAGCAACATCTTGACGATAAAGTACGTTTCGACCAGCAGGTTGATAACTCGGGGGCATATGTACTGCCATTCATAGAAAAGACCAAGCCGCTTGGCCCCGGCATCAATGTGCTGGAGGTAGGTACCGCCGAAGGCGGCGTGCTCCGGCCGTTTACGGATCGTGGTTGCTATTGTGTGGGCGTGGACCTTGCCGAAGCAAGAGTAGAAAATGCCAAAGTGCTGATGGCAGAAGAATACAAAGCCGGCAAGGTAGATTTCATCTGCCAGAATATATATGACGAGGCATTTATCACCAGGTTCAAAAACAACTTTGATGTCATCATCCTAAAGGATGTGATAGAGCATGTGCCGGGGCAGGAGCAATTCATTCCCCACCTGAAGACTTTCTTACGCCCCGGTGGGCAGATATTCTTTGGCTTTCCGCCGTGGTATATGCCCTTTGGTGGCCACCAGCAACTGTGCCGCAAAAAATGGGCCAGCGTGATACCCTGGTACCACATACTACCCACACCTATTTACAAAGGTATCTTAAAAATGGCCGGAGAACATCAGGTGGTTATAGACGAACTCCTTGAAATAAAAGACACCCGCATCACTATAGAGCGTTTTGAGCGCATTGTAAAAGCCAGTGGATTGAAGGTGCTGCATAAAGAACATTACCTCATCAACCCTATATACAAATACAAATTCGGGTTACAGCCCCGCAGGCAATTTGCACCTATTACCTGGCTACCATACCTACGCGATTTTGTAACTACTTGCGTATATTATACCGTGGGTGAATAACAAACGATCAACTGAGTAAAAATTCTATAGCACGGGGATAATAGAAGTGCTCCAGCTTGTGTATGCGGCCTGCCAGGGTTTCCGGGTTGTCATATTCTGCCACCTCACATCGCGCCTGTAATATGATTCCACCATCGTCATACACCTCATTTACATAGTGTATCGTTATCCCCGATTCTTTATCACCGGCTGCCATTACAGCATGGTGTACTTTACCGCCATACATACCCTTACCGCCATAGCCGGGCAAAAGAGCCGGATGAATATTAATGATCCTGCCGGGATATACGTCGATCAGCGCCTGCGGTATCTTCCATAAAAAGCCCGCAAGTACGATGAGCGATGGCTTGTAGTCACCGATCTGCTCTAAGAGCAATGTTTCATTAAAAGTTTTTTTATCCACGATAAGAAATGGGATCTCTTCCCTGCGCGCTATATCCAGTACCCCTGCTTCGGCTTTATTACAAACGATCAGTGCAACCCGTGCTTTACCATTACTTTTGAAATGCTGTATGATGGCATCGGCATTGGTACCTGTGCCTGATGCGAATATGACGAGTGATTGCATGGTGTAAAAATAGCGGTTATTTTTTGCGCAGTATAATAATAGCGCCCTGCCCCTTGGATATACTGGCAAAAGCGTTGTGCTTTACTTTACCATCTGACAAAGTGATGCGCGATGTGTTGGGTGGTACTTTCCCTTCATTCTCTGCTATAATGGTCAGTATATTCACCTGCTCCACAAGTGGCAGCTTTACCTGCTTTTTCTTCCTCACCAGGGAATAATCAGATAGCACTACGCGACCGTTATATACCAGTGTTACTATATCCCCATCAATGTATTCATTGTCCCATATCTCCATATAGCAGGTATCAGAATTCCATTCAAACACTTTTTCTTTCGCAGCTGTGATAGTCTCCACGTTGTCATGCGCTTCCCCGCCATTTGCCCATCCTGCCTGTACATCACCTTCTTCATGTTCGGCTCCACGTCCTGTTTTTGGTGGGTCAAATAACTGATTCATTTCCTTAGCCACATCAAATGCTATAGTGCCTTCACTACAGGTGAGGTCATTTTTTTTGCCCCTAAAGCTTCCCTTCAATACATAAACACCCTTTTCCAGCCGGTATGGCAGCTTAGCCTCCACCATACAATCTTCAAACATAGTCATACCGGGTGTAGCCACTTCTTTAAAATAGAGGGTTTGCTCCGGCTTGTTTATTTTACCATTTATTGCAGCCTTCAGCTCCAGGCCATCCTGCATATAAGTAATGGCGTAGCCTTTAATGTTATCGCCGGTGGCTTTAAAGACAAGCTTGTATTTAGTGTTCTCGCCGCCCTTCATATGCAACACACCTTTGAGGACGTAGTCCTTCTGCTGCCCCATTAAATGGAACGGCAATGTAAAGAACAAGATCATCAATAAAATAGCATGGCGCATTGGTCGGAGTGCGTTACTTTGTCTTTCTTTTTTTATGGTATATTTCGTCCGTTCAGCTCATTGAGCCGCTGACGGGCTATTTGCGCATAGGTACTACCGGGGTAGTCTATAAGCAGTTGTTCGTAATATTTTTTTGCTTCTTCTTTTTTGTGCAGGTCGTTATCGTATATGTCTCCCATCTTAAAAACAGCATCGTCGCCCAGCACATCCTGCCCGTAGTCTTTAAGTATGGCAGCGAGGTATACGAGGGCTTTGTCATAGTCTTTATGCTTCACAGCCATATCAGCACGGGCCATGAGTATATCGTCATTGAGCGGATGCTTGGGAAATGCTTTGTTGATGCTATCCAGCAATGCTTCTGCCTCTTTGTCTTTATTCTGAAACATCAGCAGGCCTGCATAGGCAAACCGCTGCAGCGGCACCATATTGCTGTCTTCCACGTTCTCGGTGATCAGTACAGAAAGATAAATGGCATCATTGGCGATCAGCTCCGATGTAGCAGACTTCAGCCATCCCAACTGCTGCTGTGCCCAGTTGAAATCGCCCTGGTAGTAAGCCAGCTTAGCATTCCTGAAGCGGGCATCCTCACCCATAGGGTCTTGTTTGAATTCTTTATCTACCTGGCTATACACCAGCGATGCCTCCCATACCTGCCCTGTGAGTACATAGTAGTCGCCCAGTTGCAGCCTTAATGAGCCGGCCATAGTGCGGCGCACATCCGGCTCACCTATTCCTTTTTTAAGAATGGCAATAGCCCCCTCCACATTATTACCATACTGCGCCAGCAGCATAGCATCATCAGATGCTGCCTGCATACCATAATACTTTGGATACGCTACCAGGAAGCTATCATACAATGCTTCTACATGCACTACATCAGCCGTTGTATAATTCGGATTAGCTTCCAGTTGGTTCAGTGCGGCGGTCAGTTCTTCGCTTTTAGCCATGATGTAGTAGGGCAGGTCTTTGCCTTTGGCCACTATGTCTTCGTAGGCTTTTACTGCTATACCATATTGCTTTGCGGCAACTGCCACCCGCGCAAAATCCATGAGGCGCTTGCCCGCTTCTTTATTGCGCTCATCCACAGCTTCCATTTGCAGCAGTGCGCCATCCCAGTCGTCCTTTTGTGTGTATATCCAGGTCAGCAGGTCAGCGAAGTAGTTATTCTCGGGATGTTCGTTTATTTTTTTGATGATGGCTTTCTGTGCCTGCTGCAGTTTGTCGGCATCGCTGCCCAGCAGCTCCAGCAGTATAGACTTAATGTACTCGGTATTCATACCGGGCACCTGGTTCAGTGCCAGCAGGGCATCTATGGCCTTACCCAGGTCGTTACATTTGGCATACATGTTCGCCAACTGCGCTGCGTATAGGTATGGACCTGTGAAATTGGTTGCAGCCCGCTCATAAGTGGCGATCGCATATTCTTCCAGCCCTGCATCAGTAAATGCTTTGGCCACCTTTTGCGTGTACATATCGTCGCCATTGATAGAAAGTACCAATGAGTCATATTGGGCGCGGGCTTTGTCTATGGCGCCTTCCCGTTCGTACACATTGCCAAGGTCTATGTACAGCAACTGGTTCAGCCGCAACGTCCGTTGTTTGGCCACCACCTGTTCCGCCTGTTTGTAATCTTTTGTTTGTACCAGCGTTTTCAGGTACTCGCTATACACTGAATCAGGGGCGGTGGTATATATCTTGCTGTATAATTCTTTAGCCTTTGTATACTCTTTATCCTCAGCAAATTGCCGTGCTTTCACCAGGTCCGACTGTGCAAAAGCATGGCTCGTGAGCAGCACTAACGCACATCCAGACCACAACCTCACTATGTTCACCATTCTTTGCATAATTAAATATACTCAATGCACTCATATTGTCAAGCCCTTATTCATCAAAACGAAAGTTATCCCCGATGGGGCGGGATAGAATTACAAAAATATGACATTATTTGCCGGTAGCAGGCTCATCGGCCTTATCAAAAACATAAAATTCGCCATTGAACTTATAAACGATGAAATCGCCGGTATAGTCACCGCCATCGTCCACATCAGGCATATACAGGAATTGCTTGTCCGGGCTGAGGTGGATAGTGGGTTTCTTACCTTTCAGCTTCTCAATAGAGCGGGGATCATAGTCGTACTCCAGGTGACTGAATTTCTTGAGCCTTTTGTGAAAGAGCAGCACCTTCACCAGCTTATCATCTATGACCGAAAATGCGGTCACCTGCTCACTTTCTTCCCTTTCAGACCCGGCAGAGCCGCTCATAACGAGGTAAACAGGACGGCCACTGGCCTGTACCGTAATGATACTTGTATAGAACCCACCCGGATCGCCCTGCACATTGGGGTCTATCATATCCACAAATCCGGCGCCGTCTGATACCGTATACTGGGCAAAATCGGCAAAAAAGTGGATAGAAGTACCCATCTGCATGTCCCAATAATAAAAGCGCAGGTTGCCGTCGTCAGAGGTTACATAATGCATCCCCTTGGCTTTGGCCAGCTTAAAATTGCCCTTGAGCGTAGCGGGTGCCAGTGGGAACACCTTCTTCATATAATCGATGAGGTGGTCATTGGCATAGGCCAGCGAATCAAAAGCGTGTGCCGACTGCCTGCTTTTCCAGTAATTGATCTTACCGAGGTAATGCACGAGCCCCTTATCTATCTGCGTCACGGTTTGCGCCCTGCCTGCCCCACCCATAGTGGCGACAGCAATAACCAATAAAAAGACCGTTTTGCGCAATACCTGCATATTAATAGGGTAAAAATAGCTTTCTTTTAGGCAATAGCAAGATAATGCCATTGCCTGCCTGCAATTTTATGAAAACCCATGTAAACCACCTTATGTCCCATTCGCTGAAAAAAAATTTTTGTGGATAACTCTTATTATGAAATTATATACACATCAGTTCCTGTAAGGGTTTCGACGATTTACCGGTTTCAGAATGTCCCATTCGATGTCCCATTTTCTCACGGTGGGACATTTTGCCTCGTCCTGCCTCGTCCTGAAATAGGTTTACACGTTGGTTAGATAATCCTGATTTTTGTTTACTGCCATTTTGTTAGTCCTGCTTTTACTTTACAATCTGAGTTTTAGTCCTAAAAGAGGTTTACACCTTTGAAAAGTTATACCCAAA
>CAIRES010000043.1 GCA_903877645.1 uncultured Bacteroidota bacterium
GTCACGTTCGCCGTTGTGATACAACTGCCTATACTATATGTTATTACTGCTGTACCCGCGCTCGCGCCTGTTACCGTGCCGTTCACTACGGTCGCGTTCGTGCTGCTGCTCGTCCAGGTGCCACCGCTGGTCGCATCTGTTAGCGTTACTTTATCCCCTACGCATAAGCTCGCCGTTAAAGGGCTGATCGATACCGGCGCGTTGTTGACCGTAACAAGTTTTGTTACAAAACAACCTGATGAGTTAGTGAACGTGATGTTCGCGCTGCCTATACCCGCACCGGTCACTGTGCCCGTACCGCTGCCCACACTTGCTATGCTGCTGTTGCTGCTGCTCCACGTACCGCTGCCATCTGATAAGGTTGTATTAGACCCTAAGCAGATCGTAACAGGCGTGACAGGGATGATCGCGGACGGTGATGCATTGACCGTTACATTAGCTGTAGTGATACAACTGCCGATCGCGTACGTGATCACTGCTGTGCCAGCGCTTGCGCCACTTACCGTGCCATTCACTACCGTAGCACTCGATGAACCACTCGTCCATGCACCGCCGGATACTCCGTCGGTAAGAACTGTTTTGCTACCTACGCAGATCACCGCCGTTAATGGACTGATAGCCACAGGTGCATTATTGACCGTGACAGCCTGTTTCGCTGAACAGTTGAAAGAATTAGTTAAGGATATAGTAGTCGTGCCGATACCTACACCTGTTACCAGACCAGAGATACTACCTACCGATGCAATACCTGAAGCACTACTAGTCCACACACCTGATGAATCATCTGTGAACAACTGCGAATTACCGAGACACAAAGTAACAGGCGAAGATGGTGATATGACACCCGGAGAAGGGTTGACCGTTATAGCAGCAAAAGAGGAACACGTTCCAATACTATAAGTAATTGTAACAGTACCTGACGAAGCACCGGATACAGTGCCATTTACAACTGTGGCTGATGATGAACTGCTTGTCCATATCCCCCCGGCGGTGGCATCAGTTAAGAGTATTGAATTATTCACACAGACTGTAGCGCTGGAAGGTGAAATCGCGGCCGGCATTGTATTGATCGTTATCGGATGAACAACCACAGTAGGGCCACATGCATTGGTAATTGTATACGAGATGATCGCAGTTCCCGGATTATTTCCGGTAACGATACCGGTAGTCGCTCCCACCGTAGCAACGAATGAATTACTGCTGGTCCACCCGCCACCTGCAGAATCATCAGTTAATAAAAACGGAACCCCGACGCAGCCGCTGTCAGGTCCAACAATCACATCCACAAAAGGCAGTGGGTTTATCGTAATGATTATCTGGGTAGTATCCATAGAATGACCGTCATTAATCCACTCCAATAGCGTATCATTTCCATAATAACCCGTATTAGGGCTATAATATAAACCATGTGGCGTATATGGAGTTCCCCCGACAAATTCAGCTGTAGAATAATGCCCTACGGCGGTACCGTGGTATGGCCCTTTGAAAATATTCCAGGTTAATGTTCCAGAATGATCAGTATCATGGACAGGGAGTAACGTATTAAGAGAATCAAAAGTCGTATTTTCACATACGCTTAATACCTGCGAAGTGCCATTAACGAAATTTGGTCGCTGATTACCAATCCCAACCCTTCGTATAACATTATTTCCTGCATCACTGATATAATAATTACCGTTGGTATCCGGCAATGCATCTTCTACTGCGGCAAATTTCGCAGACAACGGAGGTCCGCCATCACCTGTAAAACCAGAAAGATTGATTCCGGCTACAGAGTTGATAATACTGCTTCCGGTTACGTGTCCGTTAGTAGCCGTAATCATACGTATATTCCAGTTGGTTCGGTCAGCTATATAAAGGTTTCCTGCCCCATCAAAATGCAAATCTCCAGGTAAATAAGAAAGCGTAGCAGCACTCGCAGGGCCACCATCGCCTGTAAAACCGTTCGGGGGTGTTTCTATAACCGTATTGATGATCCCTGCGGTATTGACCTCCCTGATGCGTTCATTTTCACGGTCTTCAATAAACAAATTGCCCCACATGTCTAAACGAATGTAGAAGGGATAAGACATTTCACAGGTTGCTGCGGATCCTCCATCACCTGTAAAACCACCAGCGCCATGCGTACCGTAAACTGTTGAAATGATCCCGGCGGGCGTGATTTTCCGTATACAATAATTAAATTGATCCGCAATAAGCAAATTACCTTGCCTGTCCATAACCAAACCTACAGGTTGGTTCAGCTCACAAGTGGCACCAGCGGCGGGTCCACCATCCCCCCCCCATCCAGCCGTTCCATTTCCTGCAACTGTACTGATAATACCCCCAGGGCTGATCTTACGGACTCTGTTGTTGCTCATGTCTGAAAAATAGACAGTGCCCGACTCATCAACCACGATTTCCATGGGGCCGTTTATTTTACAAGCCAGTGCAGTAGCAGGTCCACCATCACCGCCATAACCGGCGGTTCCACTGCCGGCAATTGTGGTAATCGTAGTACCCGTTATTTTACGTATCCGGTTATTACCAAAATCGCATACATACATGCTGCCTGAATGATCCCATGCCAAACCTCTCATATTGCTCAATTCATAAGAAGTCGCTGGGCTACCATCGCCGGTGTACCCGCCAGTACCTGATGCGCTTCCTGCGTAGAGGGTAACGACCTGTGCCTGCAACACGCCTGGTAAAAAAAAGACAGATAGACAGAATAGTACCTTATTTAGATATTTCATAATTACTTGATTATTCACTCATAACAATTGACCATAAATATAAATGAAATTAACTGTTCGATTTTAAAAAAAAACAAAATGAATATTTCGCCAATAAATACTAACATTTGATTAATAAATTAATAGAAAACAAAGTAAACATTAAGGATTTAGATAAAATAATGACAGCTTTCATTAAAAAAACAACTTTACACCTGAAACACTAACCACAGGTTTATAATCATTTATTCTCCTATCACTTTAGTAATCCATCTTCCTTAGCCTTATACTGTTTCACCTGCTCCAGTGCATCAGGCACCACATCGCTGGTGATCACGATAAAGCTG
This sequence comes from uncultured Bacteroidota bacterium, assembly GCA_903877645.1. GTDB lineage: Bacteria > Bacteroidota > Bacteroidia > Chitinophagales > Chitinophagaceae > Nemorincola. The sequence continues at coordinate 3,062 of CAIRES010000043.1, forward strand.
TCTTTGACGGCATGTTCAAAAGCATAGTCAATAGCCTCGCTTTCCTTTTTGATGACCACTATTTTTTTAACGGGGTCTATATTATGTATCCCCTTGGTCATCAGGTCTATGATCTCTTGTTCAGTACGGCCACGCAGGTGCTTGTCCTGGCGGATGATGATCTCGTCAAATATTTTTGCAGCTGCCTCTCCCAGTGATATGATATCCTCATCTCTACGGTCCCCTACCCCGGCAATGATGCCTACTTTTACTGTAGCATCAACCGACTTCACAAATTTACCAATGGCATTCAGCCCATGGGTATTGTGCGCATAATCTATCATCACAGAATAATTGCGGAAGTGGAACATATTCATACGTCCCGGCGTTAGGGCTGGTGATGGCACAAATGTCTGCAGCGCTTCGCGTATATCTTCGGTTTTGAAATCCTGTACATAGGTGGCGAGTGTCGCAGCCAGTACGTTCGCAATATTGAACTCAGCCATGCCCGAAAAGGTAAGCGGTATGTTGGTCACTTTCTCCACCCGTATCTTCCAGGTGCCCTTCAGTATGGTCACGTATCCACTCTCATAAATAGCTGCAAGGCCACCGGTCGCACAATGTTTTTTGATGCGTTTATTATCTTCACTCAGCGAGAAAAAGGCTACCTTACATTCCAGGTCTTCATGCATCTTATATACCAGGTCGTCATCGGCATTAAGTATAGCATAACCCTTCTGGAAAACAGTATGCGCAGCCACAGCTTTTACTTTAGCCAGCTTTTCTATAGTATCAATACCGCCCAGGCCCATATGGTCTTCAGCCACATTAGTCACCACAGCTACATCGCAGTTATGGAATCCGAGCCCCGCACGCAGTATCCCTCCACGGGCACACTCCAGCACCGCATAATTCACAGTAGGATCGCGCAGCACAAACTCCGCCGATACAGGTCCTGTACAATCACCTCGCATCATTAATTGGTTCTGTATATACACACCATCCGTGGTAGTGTACCCTACCTTGTAACCAAGCTGTTTTACAATATGTGCTATCAGCCTGGTAGTAGTAGTTTTGCCATTAGTACCTGATACCGCTATAATTGGTATACGCGCAGACGAACCCGGCGGATACAACATATCTATCACCGGTTCTGCCACATTGCGCGGCAAGCCATCTGTAGGGTCCAGGTGCATACGGAAGCCAGGGGCGGCATTCACTTCCAGCACAGCCCCACCATTCTCTACGATCGGTGTCGACAGATCATCTGCCATGATATCAATTCCACAAATGTTCAGGCCAATGATACGGGCGATACGCTCGCACATGAACACATTGGTAGGATGTACAAAATCAGTCACATCCGTAGCTGTGCCACCCGTGCTTAAGTTCGCAGTTGGCTTCAGCCACAACTCTTCTTTCTTTTTCAGTATGGTATCGAGGGTGTATTCTTTCTTAGCGAGCATGTCCATGGTAAAGCCATCAATTTTGATGGCAGTTAACACCTTCTCATGCCCATATCCCCTGCGCGGGTCGCTGTTCACAATATCTATCAGTTGCTGTATCGTATGTACACCATCGCCGGTCACACATGCCGGTGTACGTAGCGCCGCCGCAACAAATTTATAGTTGATCACCAGCACCCTGAAATCGCGCCCTGTAATGAATTTCTCACAGATCACCGAGCGGCCATATACCTTAGCGGCAGCAAGGCCCGCCAAAGCGTCTTCCCAGGTGCGAATATTGGTGGTAGCCCCCTTGCCGTGATTGCCATTTACCGGTTTTGTCACTATCGGGTAGCCTATTTTATCTATTGCATTTTTAAGGTCTTCTTCATCATAAATAATGCGCCCACGGGGCACTGGTATCTCTGATGCTTCCAGCAGATTTTTTGTTTCTTCTTTATCGCAGGCTATCTCCACAGCTATGCTGCTGGTGGTACTGGCAATAGTGGCCTGCACCCGGCATTGGTTCGCGCCATAGCCAAGCTGAACAAGCGAGTGCCTGTTGAGGCGTATATAGGGTATCTTTCTTTTTATTGCCTCATCAACTATAGAACCGGTACTTGGTCCCAGGCGCTCATCTTCACGGATCTCGCGCAGGTCTTGTATATCAGCATTAAGGTCGTATTCTTCTCCGGCGATAAGTGCTTCCGCCATTTTTACTGCAGCTTTTGCGGTATAGATACCCGCCTTTGCTTCCTGGTAAGAGAATACCACATGGTACACACCGGGGTCCTTGGTTTCGCGGGTACGGCCGAAACCTGTATCCATGCCTGCAAGCGTTTGCAGTTCCAGTGCTATATGCTCTATCACATGGCCCATCCAGGTACCCTCTTCTACTCGCTGAAAAAAACCACTCGGTACACCTTCTGAGCAGCGATGATCATATAGGGTAGGCATGAATGCTTTCAGTCTTTCCAGGAAACCCGGTATCTTATCTGTGGGCTTCTGTTCCATATCTTCAAGATCCAATAGCATCACGATCAGCTTATGCCTGTTGGCCGACCAATAGTTGGGCCCACTCATTGCTTTTATATCCAGGATCTTCATACAGCGCGAATTTTAGCTTATCAAGGTACTGATTTTCAGTAATAAACAATAGGAGGATAGAATAATAATGATCTGAAAATCAAGGAGCAGGAACCCTATTTTTGACAAAAAAGCATTAATTTTGCATTATATTTTTATTAAACAGCAGTAGCACGGTGACATATCCCCTAGGGCATTTAGTAGCGGTTGGCGGCGCAGAAGACAAAGGAACAGACCTTGAAAAGGGCATCTTACAAAGAAACCGTCTTAATTTTTTCGAATTAGGTATCCTCAAAAATATCGTTAGCCTTATCGGTTCTGCCGGCCCTCATGTCGAGGTCATTACTACCGCATCCTCAATTCCGGATGAGGTAGCACAGAACTATAAAGATGCATTTGAGAAACTGGGCTGCATGAATGTGGGCCATCTGCGCATCCGCAACCGTGAAGATGCCGGACTCCCCGAATACATAGAACGGCTCAATGCCTGCAATTGCATCATGTTCTCAGGTGGCAACCAACTACGGCTTTCTTCTATTTTCGGAGGCACTAACTTTCTCGATGTACTCAAGCACCGCTATAATGAGGGCAACTTTCTCATAGCAGGTACCAGCGCAGGCGCAATGGCTATGAGCAATACCATGATCTATGAAGGCAACGCTGCAATAGCCAACCTGAAGGGCGAAGTGAAAATAACCACCGGCCTTGGGCTGATGCAAAATGTGATCATTGACACCCACTTCGACAAACGCGGCAGGTTCAACAGGCTGGCACAAGCAGTGGCCGCCCAACCCGGTGCCATAGGCATCGGCCTGGGCGAGGATACCGGTATCATCGTGTCTGAAGGACACGTGCTCAGAGCCATTGGCAGTGGCAGCGTAGTGATCATCGATGGCAAGAATATTGAGTACAACAATATTGCCGATATAGATTTTGGCAAACCAATTTCTGTCGAGAACATCATCGTTCACATCATGTCAAAAGGCGATGAGTACGACCTCGAGACGCGCAAATTTGAAGGTGCCGAGATACTCATCAATGATGAAGATTAAATGTTGATACTGGGTTAGTCCTTATATATTTTCACCTCATTTCTTCCTGCGCTGTTGCGGCAGGCACGGTACATCCCTTCACTGTTGAAGGGCATCTCAATATTGCAGTGCTTGTCTATTGCTATCAATCCGCCCTCCCCTCCTATTTTCACCAGTTTATCATACACCACCACATCACAAGCTTCTTTTAATGAAAGGCCTTTATATTCTATGAGGCACGAAATATCATAAGCTACCACACTACGAATGAACAACTCCCCGTGCCCGGTACAAGAGATAGCACAGGTGTTATTATTGGCATAAGTGCCTGCCCCCGGTATAGGGCTATCGCCCATGCGGCCATATTTTTTATTCGTCATACCACCTGTACTTGTTGCTGCGGCAAGACTACCATCCTTATCTAACGCCACAGCACCCACAGTACCAAATTTTTTATCTGAGTGATCCAACTGCACTCTGTCCTCTTTCAGTGCCTGCTGCCATTGCTGGTAACGCTGCTCTACGTAAAAGTAGGCATCATCCTCAAACACAAGCCCACGCAGCTTTGCAAACTGTTCAGCACCTTGCCCGCAAAGGAGCACATGCTCGCTATCATCCATGATGGCTCTGGCCAGCGCTACCGGGTTCTTCACGTGGCTCACACCACATACCGCCCCGGCTTCCAGCCCTTTGCCACTCATAATAGCCGCATCCATTTCATGCCCGCCTATATTATTGAACACCGCTCCCTTGCCGGCATTAAATAAAGGAAAATCTTCCAAAGACACCACCGCTGCTTCAACAGCATCTATGCTACTACCACCTGCATGTAGTATACCGTAGCCGGCATCCAGTGCATTTTGCAATCCGGCTTCATATTGCTGTTGCAATTCAAGGGTCATCGTGCTGCGCAGTATAGTACCGGCACCACCATGTATAGCTAATGAGAAATTGTTGGTCATTTTGGATGGATATCTGGTGTAAAGAAAAGGCTACTTTTTCAATCCCGCTTCAAAAGAATAAATAAAGTGCCGTACCTGCTCCTCGGCGCTACCTGTGGACCGTTAGAAATCCAAGGCATGTTCATCATCATTTATTGCCATAGCGGTCAATGTAACTTAATAAACGTCTTATTGTACGAAGTTACCGAATTGGGCAGCACAGAATAAAGGGTATCATTGACATAATAACTCATTCCACCCGTGCAGTTGGTGGTATTCGCCATTTCTGTCGCTATCAAGTTAATCTTGCTGATATGCCAGCTTCTGCCATTACCCGGTATCTGGATGATATAATCATGAGAAAAATCAAGATATACCCTATCCGAATCCATATGATTGTTATAGTTGGAATACGCTGGCTGTATTGTTGACGAATAGGTCTGCGAATCTGCCAGTGTAGTGAACGGAACACCCGTTTGGTCATACGATTTTACGATCACCGTATCCAGCACTGTGCTGTCAAAATTCGACAGGTCGAGCATAGGTATCGCCTGTGAGCATATATGCTTACAGCCGCAATCACTGAGCAGCATACTGCCCGATAAGAAGAGAACAACCCAGGTAAGGCGATTTTTCATAGTTGTAAATTTATACAACTTGTAACAAACTGTGTGCCAGAAATATTGCGTAGCAATATATAATCACTTCAGCATATCCAGGCTGAAGTCTTCCATGCTTTTAAGTTTTCTATCCGCAAGTGAGAACCTTGGGTCATCAAAATGAAGTTCATCAGGCACTACGATCACCTGCATACGGGCTGCCTTACCTGCTATCATGCCATTCACCGAGTCTTCAAGCACCACACATTCATTTGGTTTTGAACCGAGAGCTGCAGCACAATGCAAAAATACTGCGGGATGTGGCTTGCCCAGTTCCACCGCATCTGCCGAGGTGATCTCATTAAAATACTTCGTCAGGTCAAAATGATCTACCAAAGCATGTATCATATGCCCCGGCGATGAGGAGGCCAGCCCTATCTTATAATGGTGCTTTTGCAACAGTTTCAAGGCATTTTCCACACCCTTCAGCACGGTTCCTCTGGTTTTAGATGAGGCTATTATATCATCCAGTATCTCGTCAGCTACCTCTTTCGAGCTTTTCCCCGCCCATGGATAATGAATGGCCCAATGGTCAGTAACTTCATATATACGCAGCCCCGTGGTCTCTTTAAAGCGCTGCTTCGTAATAGGTATCTTATGCTTTTGCGCTACACGCATCATACTCTCGCCCCACAATGGCTCTGTATCCAGCAGCAGCCCGTCCATATCAAACAGTACAGTAGTGATCATTTATTTTAGTCGTTAGTAGATAGTAATTAGTAGATAGTCGTTCAACGATTTCAGGATTATTGTTACCCACGAAACTCATGCCAAAAGTATGTACCTATTCACTCCTAAACACACCAAATAAATCACAATACAACCATTGACGACCAAATACTGATAATCTCATCAAACAATTAATCGCAAACTCGCCAAACGACTATCTACTAATTACTATCTACTATATACTAAAAACAAAGTGAATTTTCGGGTGAATTTTCCACAAACACTGAATAATCGACGCCCAAATGCTACTTTTGTCGCAAATTCAAAATAATTATGAAGCGAAAGGCTTTTAAAGGAATGCTGCTTGGTGCGTCACTACTTACTGTAGGCGTAGGGCAGGCTAAGGCAGATATCAAATTCACGGAATATGATATGCCCAATGGTTTGCATGTCATTTTGCAGGAAGACCACTCTACACCCATAGTAGCGGTTTCCGTTATGTACCACGTAGGTTCTAAGAACGAGGACCCGCAGCGTACCGGTTTTGCGCACTTCTTCGAGCACCTGTTGTTCGAGGGCAGCGACAACATCAAGCGCGGCGAGTATATGAAAAATATACAGGCCGCAGGCGGCCAGTTGAATGCCAACACCACACAAGACCGTACCTTCTATTACGAAGTGCTGCCTTCCAACCAATTGGAACTGGCCCTTTGGATGGAATCTGAGCGTATGGCACATGCCAAGATAGATACCGTAGGCGTGGAAACACAGCGTAAGGTAGTAAAAGAAGAAAAGAAACAGCGTTATGACAACACGCCCTATGGCCAGCTCATCAACGTGATCTATGAGAACGCCTACACTACCTACCCTTACCGTTGGAGCCCTATAGGCAAGGAGCAGTATATAGACCAGGCTACACTTTCTGAGTTCATGAATTTCTACCGCACCTTCTATGTACCCAATAATGCTGTACTGGTGATCTCCGGCGACCTCAACATTGCGCAGACCAAGGACCTCATCACAAAATACTACGGCGAGATACCTAAAGGCACTAAAGCCATACCACGCCCTACAGAAGTAGAGCCGGTACAGAAAGCTGAAAAGCGTGTGAATTTTTACGACAACATACAACTGCCTGCCGTAATACTCGCTTACCACATCCCTAAACAAGGCACTGCTGATTACTATGCAGTTCAGTTGCTCACGCAGTTGCTGTCGCAGGGCAAGAGCTCACGTTTCCAGAAGGAGATCGTAGACAAGCAGCAGAAAGCTGTGGAAGCAGAATCTTTCGACCTGGGCAACGAAGAGCCGGGCCTCGCCATCATGCTGGGAATAGCCAACATGGGCACTACCCCTGATGAGCTGGAAAAAGCCATGCTGGGCGAAATAGAAAAAGTAAAGACAGCAGGCGTATCTGAAGAAGAATACAAAAAGCTGGAAAACCAGGCTGAGACCGACTTCATCTCTCAAAACGAGAAAGACCTCGGCGTGGCTACCAACCTCGCTACTTACTATACTTTCCAGCACAATGCTAACCTGATCAATACAGAACTGGAAAAGTATAAGAAAGTGACGAAGGAAGATATTAAAAGGGTTGCAATTAAGTACCTGACCAAGGACAACCGCCTCGTGGTAGACTACCTGCCGAAAGCAGATAAAGATAAAGCAGCCAAGCACACTGAAGTGAAAAAATAATTCAGCCAAACAAAAAACTATTCAGCTAAAAGCTATAAAATATTTAAAATGAAAAAAGTAACATTATCCATTCTCACATTAGCGCTTTGCTCTGCCACCTTCGCGCAGAAGCTGGACCGCAGCATAAAGCCAAAGCCGGGCCCCGCACCGGAAATAAAACTGGGCAAAACTGAAAGCTTCACCCTCGCCAATGGCCTGCAGGTATTTGTAGTGGAAAACCACAAGCTGCCTACCATTGAGTGCAACATAGAGTTTGCAGTAAAGCCCGCACTTGAAGGCGACCATGCAGGCTACCAGGATATGCTGTCTGAGCTGCTGCTCTCCGGAACCACTACCCGCTCTAAAGACAAGCTGAACGAAGAAATAGACGAGATGGGCGCACGCATCAACGTTGGCGCAAAGGGAATGTCGGGCGGCGGCTTGAAGAAATATACGCAGAAGATATTCGACCTGATGGCTGATATAGCCACAAATGCTGTCATCAAGCAGGATGAGCTGGACAAGATAAAGAGCAAAACCATATCAGGCCTGGAAACTGAAAAGAACCAGCCCGATGCTATGGTACGCAACGTGAGCGCAGTAGTGAACTTCGGCACCAACCATCCATTTGGCGAAGTACCAACCGAAGAAACACTGAAGAAAATAACACTGAGCGATTGCAACGACTACTACCATACTTACTTTCGCCCCAATGTGGCATACATGGCTATAGTAGGCGACATCACTGTTGCAGAAGCCAAGCCACTGATCGAAAAATATTTTGGCAAATGGGCGAAAAAAGATGTGCCTGTAAGCGCCTACACCATACCACAGGTAAAGGCCACTAAGGTAGCTTTTGCTGCCCGCACTGCCGCTGTGCAAAGCGTGGTAAGCGTTACCTACCCCGTAGACCTGATGCCCGGCACGCCCGATGTGATCAAGGCTCGTGTAGCTAATACAGTATTGGGTGGTGGCTCACAGGGCCGCCTGTTCCTTGACCTGCGCGAAAAACACGCCTGGACATACGGAGCATACTCCAGCCTCCGCCCTGACGAATTGGGTGGCAGCTTCTCAGCTACAGTAAAATGCCGCAACGCAGTATCTGACAGCGCAGTGGGCGCTATACTGAGCGAAATGAAAGCCATGCAGACAGACCGCGTGGACGCTGACGCACTGCAAAATTCGATCACTTACCTCTCCGGCAACTTCGCCATAGGACTGGAAGACCCTAATACGGTGGCACAATACGCCATCAACATAGAGCGCTACCACATGCCGAAGAACTACTACCAGAACTACCTGAAAGACCTGAGCGCCGTAACTGCCGAAGACGTAATGGCAATGTCGGTAAAGTACATTCGCCCCGATATGGCTAATATAGTAGTGGCAGGCAGCAAAGAAGATGTAGCCGAAAAGCTGGCTAAGTATTCTGCCGATGGCAAGGTTGCTTACTACGACTACGCAGGCAAGCCCATAGCCGCTACTACAGCAATGGCTGCACCGGCAGGCAAGACCGCTGATGATGTGTTCAAAAAATACATTGCAGCTATGGGTGGCGAAAAAGCCATCAACGGCATACAGGACATAAAGATCACCGGCACCAGCACTATACAAGGTATGGGCATTACCATCACCGAGATCAAAAAAGCGCCTGGCAAGTACAAACAATCTGTTGACGTAAACCAGGGCGGACAGTCTATGACCGTGCAGAAACAAGTATTTGATGGCACTAAAGGCTACCAGGAGCAACAAGGCCAGAAAGCACCTATTGCAGGAGATGATCTCGACGAGATCACCCAGGAAGCAGACATTGCCAGCGACCTGCACGGTGATAAATACGGTGTTAAGCGCTCACTGAAAGGTATGGAAGCCGTTAATGGCAGCAATGCTTATGTAGTAGATGTGGTAAACGCAAAAGGTAAAAAGTCTGTTGAATACTACGATGCTGCATCCGGCTTATTAGTAAAGAAGATACAGGGCGAAGGTGATAAATTACAAACATCAGAGTATAGCGACTACCGCGAGATTCCCGGCACTAATGGCTACAAAGTACCTTATAAAGTGACCGAATCAGGTGCGCAAATGCCTGTGATCACAGAAACAGTAACAGCTGTCGACGTTAACAAAGGCATCCCTGATACCGAGTTCAATTGATAAGCAAAGTAATTTATGAATATAGAAACCGCCTCTTATTGGGGCGGTTTTTTTGCGGAATTAATAGTCGCCATTTATTTCATCAGGCAGCAATAACAGGATGGTCAAATTTTGCACTTACATACCTGAGTGCGGCTTCAATATCCTCTTGCTCCAGGTCGGGCAATTCCTCAATGATCTGTTCCTTATTCAGGCCAGATGCCAGCAGATCAATAATATCAGTTACACGTATCCTCATACCTCTGATACAAGGGCGGCCACCACATTGCTGCGGGTTTACGGTGATGCGGCTTTGCCAGGAATTGATATTCATGATCTATATCTAAGGTACAAAGTTACTAAATAATACTTATGTGCGATGTTGCTATTTCTTTTTTTGTCCCCGGCGATGTCTCTCGCCCATTCAGCGAGGAATCGCCGGTTCGCGTTGATCAAGCAACAAGAACACTACTCACCAACTCTTAGTGAGTTTGCCGAACAACAACCTATTAATTTATACTCTATAACCCTTTAACCAATTAACCTATCAACCTCCTACCCTATCAACTCCAAAAACTCCTGCTCTGTAAGTATGGTCACAGTACCCAGCTTCTTCGCTTTCTCCAGCTTAGAGCCTGCATCTTCCCCTACTACCAGGTAATTCAGCTTGCTGCTCACACCACCCAATATAGCGCCACCCTTATTCTCCACCATTGTCTCCGCATCGCTGCGTTTAAATTGACTCAGTGTCCCTGTAAATAAAAAAGTCTTGCCTGCCAGCTCACCATCAGGCTGCGCACCCTTGCTGTCATTGGCAAGGTTCACACCGGCGGCATCCAGCTTTTCTATCATCACTTTATTGGCATCCAGCTTAAAGAAATCGACGACAGAGGTAGCCACCTTCGGCCCGATATCCTGCAACTGGGACAAGCGCTCTACATCCCATTCATAAAACTCCCTGATATGCGTCACCGCACTTGCCAGCGTCTTGGCCGTCGTTTCACCCACATGCCGTATACCCAGCCCGAAGATAAGCCTGTACAGCGGCTGCCCTTTCGACTGCTCTATAGCCTGCTTTAGATTAGTTACCGACTTCTCACCAAAGCCTTCCATACCCTGCACCTTGCTCCAGTCGATATGGTATATGCCTGGTATATCGGGCAACAGGCCCAGCTCATAAAACTTCTGCACATTGGCATTGCCCAGGCTGCGTATGTCCATGGCATCCTTGCTGGCAAAGTGTATCATGCGTTCCACCACCTGTACCGGGCAGGTAATATTAATGCAGCGCCACGCTGCTTCATCCGGTTGTTTCTCTAGTTCGCTGTTGCATGCCGGACAGTGGGTAGGAAATTTTATCTCTGTTTCATCGCCTGTTCGCAACTCTGTCAATGGCTTTACAATGTAAGGGATCACATCCCCGGCACGCTCCACCAGCACCGTATCTCCTATACGCAGGTCTTTTTCCCTGATCACATCTTCATTAAATAAAGAGACAGATCTAACCGTAACGCCACCGATATGCACCGGCTCTATCTTGGCTACCGGTGTGATCGCTCCTACCCTTCCCACCTGGAACTCTACATCAACCAGTTTGCTCGTAGCCTGCCTCGCCTTGAATTTATAAGCAACAGCCCACCGCGGATGATGAGATGTCATCCCCATCTTATCCTGCATTGCAAAGTCATTCACCTTGATCACGAGCCCGTCTACCTCAAACGCCAAACTATCCCGCTGCCCTTCAAACTCATGGCAATACGCGATCACTTCGTCTATGTGCTTAAACACCTTCATTTCCTTTGCGGGCGTCGGGTATCCCAGGCTATACAGCCATTTCAGCGAGCCATAGTGTGTGCTCAATTCCTTTGGCCTTTCCACATTATCTGCCAGTGTATAGTCACTGATGTGATACAGTATCGCATTCAGCCCACGCTTCCTCACCTCCGCAGGGTCCAGCATACGCAATGTCCCTGATGCCGCATTGCGAGGGTTCGCCAATGGCGACAACCCCTCAGCCACCCGCTGCTTATTAAATGCCTCAAACACATTTTTGTGTATCACTATCTCCCCGCGTATCTCTATCTGCCGTACCCCCTGCTTCATCAATTCCGCAGACAGTGGTATCGCCTTTATCTGCTTTATATTATTGGTCACATCCTCCCCCATCACCCCGTCGCCACGGGTAGCGCCACGCGCCAGCCTGCCATCTTCATAGATCAGCGATATACTGGCACCGTCATACTTCGGTTCTACACAATATTCGATCTCCTCAGTACCCGCAAATTCCCGGCATTTCCTGTCCCAGTCTGTAAGGTCCTCTGCATTGTAAGTATTATCCAGGCTCAGCATTGGCACCAGGTGGCTCACCGTCGGAAAACGCTCACTCAACCCTATCGCCACACGCTGCGTCGGCGAATCCTCTGTTACCAGTTCCGGGTGCTCCTTTTCCTGTTGCTTCAGTTTCTTATATAGTGTATCATATTCCACATCTGCCAGTACAGGCTCGCTCTGCACATAATATTTCCAGTCGGCATAAATGATGGCCTCGCGCAGTTGCACTATCGTCTCTTCAGCATTTTTTGCATCTGCCGTTAGTAATGCTTTTGCCTGCTCATACAGGCGTTTCTCGTCTTGGGGGGTGTACATACTCTGAAAAAGTAAGAGTGTATTATCAGTTTTATTTGCAGATAAAGACTTTGAAATTCAGATGCTTTGAAGTCTAGCAATTTCCGTTTCTATTTCAACGATTACTTCTTTATTTTGTATTTCTTTTTTGTTCCCAACTTTCATAGAAAATACAATAAAAACTTTCCCTCCATATTTTTGTTCGAATTCATCAAAGTTAGCTTGCATCCTTTCACTTACATTGTAATTCGCGAAATTAGCATTAGCCGTTATTGGTTTTATTTGAATCCCAAATGATTTATCTCCAACCTTACCGATGTAATCAACATCACCCGAATGATCTAAATCAGAATCAGATTCCTCAAAATTAATTTCAGGAAATTTTTTTGATAGATAATCATTAATTATGGATTTTTCGGTTAAAAATCCATCATAAGTCCGAGGTATTGTGACTTCATAAACATAATCAAAGCAATCTTGCTTAGTAATTTGCTTAAATGCTTCCGTCCATTCTGGTATGACAACTTCAGTTATTTTCTCGTAAAGACGTTCCCCTAATTCATTAAGGATTTCTTTCGTAACCTTAACTGGTATCTTTGTTTTAGTATAGGCATTCTTATAATAATATTCCTCCCACTCTTTAAAAGTCTTAGGTTGACATTCTCGAATTAACTTCATTACAGCCCCTACTTTACCGGGTCTTGTTAGTTGATACGTGTTGCTTGTATAATTTAATACCTTTTCTTTTTTTCCAAAAGGTTTGGCATATTTATTGATAATTTCTTCATCTTCGAACTCTTCCATTTCTTCCATGATATTTTATAATTTAGGTAAAACAAATAAATCAGTCTTTGTAGTTTGATTAGCTGGATTCTGGTTATTCCAACTTTGCATCATATTTCTTCTACGTTGTAAATCACCCTCTGCCCTACCTTGAAGTGAATCAATATTATCTTCAAGTTCAACTAAAGTTCCGATTAAATAATAGCCATGATTATTACTTCCAATTAAACTATTTTGAGCAATAGCATCTCTAATAACTGCACGCATAGGTACTTCTGTACCTCCATCTGAAATATTAAAATGTGCTGCCAAATCACGAGCCGTAATTGTAGAATTACTTGTAGTATGGTTATTTTGTCTTAAATATTGGATCAATTGCTGCACGGTTGGCATTAGCTATTTATTTAAAAGTGAAATGAATTTGTTTTTATGTTTAAAATCTTCCTTACTATCAACATCCGCCAAACCATTTTTTAATAAATGAGCATTAATAAACGTCTTATTTTCTAAATAAAGATAGCAAAGTACATTATTGTCAGCATCATGTTTTATAGCATCATACTTCATAAATACCCTTTTCCCTTTTAATTTTTGTTTTAGAAAATCGGTTGCTCCACCATTAATCACAGGGTTCTCTTTAATACCAATCAGCCTTATTATTAAATCATTACTAAGCCTTAATTTTTCAGCGCTAATCACTTCCTTTACAGTAAATAATTCCACTCTGCTTTTCGCACTGTCTTTATCAATCTTGGAGCCAAACTGTAATTTCTTAACATCTATTTTTTTATCTAACTTGTGTGGATCTTTAAAAATATAGGGTAATTGCTCTATTTCTTTATCAAAATCAATAGTCGTCTTTTGCTCTTTAAATTCATAAATTGTTCCGTTGAGATCAGGTTGTGCTACTTTCAACTTTTCTTTTATAATTGGTATAAACTCTGCGTTAAGTTCATAACCAATCGAATTTCTGCCATTATTTTTTGCTGCCACTGCAGTTGTGCCACTGCCCATAAAAGGATCTAAAACAACTTCATCAACAAACGCAAACATCCTGATTAAACGTCTTGGTAATTCCTCAGGAAACATCGCAATGTGATTATCCTGCCTTGCACCGGCAAAATTCCAATGACCTGCAAAAAAAGTATTCCATTCTTCATTAGTCATTTTAGACAGTTCTTTATTCTCTTTTGTTGGCCGCATTGCATCGCCAGGCTTTTTGAAAATAAGAATAAACTCGTAGTCAAGTTTTAAAATACCATTCCGTGGGTATGGGAAAGAACCCATCTGCACTCCTCCTCCGGTAGTATTTGAAGTTGTAACTTTTTGCCAAATAATCGCTCCCATGTAATCAAAACCTATGTTCTCGCAAAACTTAATGATCTCTTCGCGAATGGGAATAACTTTGTACCGCCCATAATATACGGAACGGGCAAATTGGTCTCCGATATTCACACAAAGTCTGCATCCGGTTTCAAGCACACGATAACATTCTTTCCATACCAAGTTTAAGTTATTGATGTAATCTTCATAGCTGCTATGAAATCCTATCTGGTCATTTGATCCATAATCTTTAAGTTGCCAATATGGTGGAGAAGTAACCACCAGCTGCACTGACTTATCTGAAATCTCCGACATTTGCCGGCTATCTCCATTAACAATTTTATGATGCGTTCTCAATAGTTTTTATTTGTCACAAATTTAATTAAAAGCACCTGCTAAACTATTTTATTCTCTTCTTATCTTTCGTTATATTTTCGGGTCATTTCCCATGAAAAAAGCCGTCAAATCATTCACTACCTTTAATCGTACCGAGCGTATCGGGCTGGCTGGTTTATGCCTGTTGCTGATAGTGCTGCTTGCTGCAAGGGCTACTATGGCATTGTGGGTGCATCCTGCCACCAATGCCGAACAAGACAAAAAGCTCATTGCCGCCTGGGAATCATTTCAGCGCACGCAACCCGTAGTCCGTTCCGATACAGCGGCAACCACCAAAGACTACCAGGACAAATTTGACGAGCAAACCATCCCACTCCCCGATCAAATAGACCTCAACACCGCCGACTCGGCCACCCTCGTGCGCCTCAAAGGCATAGGCCCGGCAACAGCCGGCAAGATCATCGCCCGCCGCAACAAGAAGCCTTTCACCAATATCAACCAGTTATCTGAGGTGGGCAGGATACCCCACGCTACGTTGGAACTGCTCAAAAAACACCTTGTCATTGGTACATCAAAGCATTAATACATATTTCCTGTCTTCCGCTCTCCTTTCCTTCAAAAAATATCGTAATTTCGCACCTCCTAACAGAAGTATTAAAAAAATATGGATTTTACATATACAGATGCCCAGGTTTCTATTGCCGAGATGATCCGTGATTTTGCTGCAAAGCACATCCGCCCCGATATGATGGAGTGGGATGAATCACAGAAATTCCCGGTAGATCTGTTCCATAAAATGGGCGAGCTGGGCCTTATGGGCGTACTCGTACCTACCGAATATGGAGGCTCAGGCCTCGGCTATTTCGAGTATGTGACCGTGGTGAGCGAGATCGCTAAAGTATGTGGTTCCATCGGGCTTTCTGTAGCGGCGCACAACTCTTTGTGTACCGGCCATATCCTGTACTTCGGCAACGAAGAGCAGAAGAAAAAGTATCTCCCCAAGCTTGCCAGCGGCGAATGGATAGGCGCATGGGGCCTTACCGAAGCCAATACCGGCAGTGATGCAGGCAATATGCGCTGCACCGCCACCAAAGACGGCGACCATTGGGTACTCAACGGCACCAAGAACTGGATCACACACGGCATCAGCGGCAATGTAGCCGTGGTACTGGCCCGCACCGGCGATCCACGCACCAAGAACAACAGCACAGCATTTATAGTAGAGCGCGGCACACCGGGCTTTATGGCCGGCAAAAAAGAGAACAAACTGGGCATGCGTGCCAGCGAAACAGCCGAACTGGTATTCGACAACTGCCGCATATCCGATGTACAGCGCATGGGCCCCGTAGGCGACGGTTTCCACCAGGCTATGAAGGTGCTGGATGGCGGCCGTATCTCTATTGCGGCACTCTCTCTCGGCATTGCAAAAGGCGCCTACGAAGCCTCACTAAAATACTCTAAAGAAAGGCAGCAGTTCGATCAGCCTATCTCCGGCTTCCAGGCCATCGCCTTCAAGCTCGCGGATATGGCCGTGCAGATAGAAGCATCCGAACTGCTCATCTACCAGGCTGCAGATAAAAAGAACCGTGGCGAGAAGATGACCAAGGAATCGGCATTTGCCAAGTACTATGCATCTGAGGCCTGTGTGCGCATCTCCACAGATGCCGTGCAGATCTTTGGTGGCTACGGCTATACAAAGGATTTCCCTGTAGAGAAATACTACCGCGACAGCAAGCTTTGCACCATCGGCGAAGGAACATCAGAGATACAAAAAATAGTTATTTCCCGCGAGATCATCAAAGGATAAACCAACAAATATTTTCAGGAAAAGGAGGAGGCCATGCGCTTCCTCTTTTTTGTGTGCGGCCTCTTTATTGCTTTGCGTAAGAATACCACGCCAGGCCTATACTCGTTTTGGTAGTTACTATCAGGTTGCTGCTGTTGACGTTCACTATAGCGTAAGCCACTGTATCATTGGCGGTATAGATAACGGTAAGAGAATCGCCTACAAGGCTCCAGCTAAAGTTCAGGACACTCTCTGCTGTCTTATTTTTATTGATGATGGTCGTTTCAGTACCCGTATTATCGCTCCTGAAAAAGAGCTCATCATCTATTGCCGATGGCTGGTTACTGATCTCTGACTGTTCGATCACCCCGCTCGCATTATCATCAGTAGCGAATTGTATTTTCTTCCAGTTCCCCACCATTTTGCCTGCTGTTGTATCAGGTGTCTTCTTCTTGGCACATGAACCCATGCCCACTATAACAGCGCTCAAAGCAAACAGGATCAATATGGCGGTATACCTTTTCATTCAGCTTTTCCACTACAAATATAACGATAAAACACTCATTATAGTGTTAACGCAAAATTATCATGCCAGCCGGTCACAGCACTATCTGCTGCAATAGCTCGCTTTTACCCGGGTAATCGGTATTAAAATGCAGACCCCGGCTCTCTTTCCGGAACTGCGCCCCCTTTATAACGAGATAACCTATGGTGATCAGGTTGCGCAGCTCACACAATTGTGGCGAAAGTGTCGTTTCCTGGTACAATTGTTCTGTTTCATTGTGTAGCAGGTCTATGCGGGCCATCGCTCTTTCCAGGCGTTTGTCATTACGCACTATGCCCACATAGTCGCTCATCACCAGTTGCACCTCCTTCAGGCTTTGCGTGATCAGGATCATCTCATTCGGCTCACTGGTCCCTGAGGCGTTCCAGTCCGGCACCTCTTCTTTAAAGGGCATTTGCTCTATGTTCGCTGTACTGTCCTCTGCGCAGCGGTGCGCAAAAACCAATGCCTCCAGCAGCGAGTTGGACGCCAGGCGGTTTGCGCCATGCAGCCCCGTACTCGAGCACTCACCGCAGGCATACAAATTCATGATAGAAGACCGCCCCACCTCATCCACCTTTATGCCCCCGCAGCAGTAATGGGCCGCGGGCGCTACCGGTATCATTTGCTCAAAAACATCTATCCCTATACTCTTACATTTTGCGTAGATATTCGGGAAGTGTGCGGTAAACTTCTCCTTGTCCATTGCCCTGCAATCAAGGTACACATGCTCTGTGCCGGTGCGCTTCATTTCGCTATCTATGGCTCGCGCTACCACGTCGCGGGGTGCCAGGTCGGCACGGGGGTCATAGCCAGCCATAAACGCTTCGCCATTCTTGTTGCGCAGTACACCCCCATCGCCCCGCACAGCCTCTGTGATCAGGAACGACGGGCTCACACCCGCCTCATACAGCGCTGTAGGATGGAATTGTATGAACTCCATATTCTCTATCCTCCCCTTGGCACGATATACCATAGCTATACCATCGCCTGTAGCTATTTTGGGATTGGTAGTGGTCCTGTACACCTGCCCTACGCCGCCCGAGGCCATCAGTGTGCAGCGGGCCAGTATCTTTTCAATGTTGTTGTTCTGCAGGTTCAGTGCATACACACCATAGCAGGTAATATCCGGTGTCGATTTGGTCACGAGATAACCCAGGTGGTGCTGCGTGATGATATCTACCACAAACCAATGATTGTGTATCGCTATGTTCGGGTACTTCTTCACCTCGGCCACTAAAGCCCGCTCTATCTCAAAGCCGGTTATATCCTTATGGTGCAGTATCCGGAAAGCAGAATGGCCTCCCTCTTTACCGCGCATATAATCGCCCTCGGTATCTTTATCAAACTTAGTGCCCCACTCTATTATTTCATTCACTCTCAGAGGCCCTTCCTTCACTACTATATCCACCACCTCACGATTGCACAAGCCATCACCTGCTACCAGGGTATCATCTATATGCCGCTGAAAGCTGTCGTGCTCCAGGTCATTAACGACGGCTATACCTCCCTGTGCATATTTCGTATTGGTCTCATCCGTATTGGCCTTGGTGAGTATCGTGATGGTCTTATCCGGAAATTTGCGTGCCACCTTCACCGCATACGTTAGCCCCGCTATCCCCGACCCTATAATGAGAAAATCTGTTTTGAGCATAATAGTCTTTTGCCACTATAAAGATACAGGAGAAAACAATAATAGCGATAGTGCTACTCCTTCACCAGTTTCCTCACTTCCGCATTATTGATCTTCACGGTATATACTCCCGCCGGTAAGTGGTCGATGTTCACCTGTACCTCGTTGGCATTATAAACATTGCTCAGCACTGTTTGCCCCAGCAGGTTGCATACCTGCACATTCGTTATCTTATCAGATGAAGAGATCGTCAGTTCGCTATGCGCCGGGTTTGGATACATGTTCATGAAGTGCTCCACAGGTGCAGCTGCTACCCCGCTGGCATGCTCGTAACACGGTGTGAATGAGTACGGAGCAGACGGTATGCCATTGGCCACCACGATGAGGTCGTAAGTATCATAAGGCAGGCCTGCGGGCAGTGTAAAATAAGTGGTGTCCTGTGCATTGCCACGCATCACTCCATTGCTGTTCCAATTGTAGGTACGCACATAGTGTACCTGGTCGCCATACAGGGCATCGCGGTGCACCAGGCTGATGACAGGATAGTTGGTGGCCATCTGCCAGTCGTCGCCATAGGCAGCGCCCTGCGATATACCATTGAATTGCTCACCCACAGCCATAAAGGTGTCGCAGTTGATCCGCACCACATTCTCCGTCACAGGGTGGCCGTTGGCTACAGGCGTCCCGCCAGGCTGGTAGATGTAGTATTGGTTGCTGTGCTGCGTACCATAGAAGATGTTGCCATCCGGCAGGTTCAGCATACCGGTGAGGTAGCAGGCCATCTTCATAGTATCTGTGCCCAGTGGGGTCAGTATTTTGGTAAAGGTATTAGTACGATAGTCAAACTCGTAGAAATACGTCCCTGTCGGGAATTTGCCTACGCTGTCCGGGGTTTTGGATAAGGCACAGATGATGTTGCCATTCGGCATCAACGCTGCTGCGGCATCAGGTGCACCAAGGCCATCGGGTATATGCGGCCCCTCACTCCACCTGCCCTTTGTGGTATCGCCCGATGGTGTGTAGTAGGCTGTGGTACTGGTAGAACCGATAAAGAACACCCTGCCGTCCGGCAGCAGGAAGCCCGCGCCTAATTCAAAATCAAATGGGTCATAAAGCTCTACCGGCAATGTGTCATCAACGATCCATTTATTGAGCGATGGAATGAAACGCTCCGAGTTCTTGGTGTCCAGGTCTATA
Source organism: uncultured Bacteroidota bacterium (assembly GCA_903877645.1). Classification (GTDB taxonomy): domain Bacteria; phylum Bacteroidota; class Bacteroidia; order Chitinophagales; family Chitinophagaceae; genus Nemorincola. The sequence goes on from CAIRES010000043.1 coordinate 22,906, forward strand.
AACAAGATACTGCCATCGGGCAGCTTCACCCATGCCGACTCATCTGCCCCACCGATAGACAATAACACATGAGAAAAGCTATCTGTCGCAGGGTCAAAAATGACATTATCTCTTGATAAGGGTATTACTATATTTTGCAGCACACGGCCATCGGGCAGCAACTGGCTATTGCCGTCATATATCCTGTATCCATTGGGTGAACAATTATGCTTTAATTTATCCAGTAATGGAATACGATTAATACCTATTCTAATAAAAGTAAAGTCTCATTCAATAGACTCTATTGAAGACATACTAGATACATCATATAGCTATTGGAAAATTTACGCCTGTAAGGAAATCGTTATTGTTCTAGATGGATTAGATGAAGTACCTAAAAATGCTTTTCTCGATTATGTTACAAGGATAAATGAGTTCTCCAATAAATTTCCTTCAATTAGCATTTTTTTTTCTTGCAGAAAATTATTTTATAGCCATTTCAAATTAAACGAAAACTTCAGAAACTTCGATGTGTATGATCTAGTCCCGTTACAAAATGATCAAATAGAAAATCATATAGAGGCAATTCTTAAAAATAAAAAAACAAACTTCAAGAATTACATACAACAACATAATCTCCAGCATTTTTTATATGATCCGTTCTACTTAACACAATTAATAGAGCTATATCGGGACTCTGCTAATGATAAAAAACTCCCTAAAAACAAACCAGACATTTTTGACTATATCATCGAAAGGTCATTCTATTCTGCTACTAAACGAAAGTTATCGGACGGCAGTATTTTAAATCAAAAAAAAGCCCGCTATAATCTATCTATTAAGAAAATGGCACTTGCACTTCAGATTTTAGGATTAAATCTTCTACTGTTTATTTAAAATCACGCTGAATTACCCCAAATGAATAAACCCCACCTCTGCCTCCGCTCCAAAAGCCTGGGCAATCCGCTCGGGGTGTGTGTCGGTGAGTATCACCTGCCCAAAGTCGGGGCCTTGTATAATGCGTAGGAGGGCTTCCATGCGGTTCTGGTCCAGCTTTTCAAAGATGTCGTCGAGCAATAGTATAGGCAGGTGACCGAGCACCTTGCTGAGGTAGGCATATTGTGCCAGCTTCAGCGCAAAAAGGAAGCTCTTCTTCTGCCCCTGCGAGCCGAATTGTTTCAGCGGCATATCGTTGAGGCGAAAATCCCAGTCGTCTTTATGTATGCCGCGGAGGGTGCGCTGGTAGCGGAGGTCGTGCTGCAGGTTTTGGGTGAGCCAGTCGGCCAGTGGTTTTTGGGCCAGGTCGCTGGTGTAGGTCACCTGTAATGGCTCATGGCCGCCGGAGAGGCGGTGGTAGAAGTCATTGAGCAAGGGCAGCAGGTCGTCAATGAATTTCAGGCGCTGCCTGTGTATATAGGTGCCGTCTGCCGCCAGTTGGGCATCATAGTACTCCAGTTCGGTATTATCTGTAGCAGGCCGGTAGCCCTGTATCTTCAGCCAGGCGTTGCGCTGCAGCAGCACCCGCTGGTACCGGATGAGCAGCTCCAGATAGGTTTTATCCACCTGCCCGAGGATGCTGTCTACCCATTTGCGTCGCAGCTCGCTGCCACCGTTGATGAGCTCGGTATCGTCCGGCGCTATCATCACAGCAGAATAAATACCAATATGATCGGTAATCTTATCGTATTCTATATCGTTTTTAAATATTTCTTTTTTACCTGCCTTCCATTTGGCGCTGATGGCCTCTTCCCTGCCCCCGCGCAGGAAGTCGCCGGTGATGCGGAAGCCATCGGTACCAGCCCGGGCGCTGTGCTGCTGGTAGGCGCTGAAGTAGCTCTTGGTATAGCAGAGGTAATAAACGGCATCGAGCAGGTTGGTCTTGCCACTGCCATTAGGCCCTGTAATGCAGGTGACGGGCGCACCGAGGGAGAATACTGATGAGGTATAATTGCGGTATTGGAGTAAGCTTATTTTATTAATCCGTATCAAAGCAGCGATGTAAACAAAAGTTTTTATAAATTCGCACAAATTTAAGCAATAGTGCAAACTCCGTTTGGCAAAGAAACATATTTGTATTGGTATGAGATCATGCTTCTTCTCCGTCGTTTTGAAGAAAAGGCAGGTCAGTTATATGGAATGCAGAAAATACGTGGCTTCTGCCACCTGTATATAGGCCAGGAAGCCATAGCCGCCGGCGCTATGACCGCAATGAGGGATGATGACAACATGATCACTGCATACCGCGATCACGCATTGGCCATAGCTAAGGGCATACCGGCCAAAGAATGTATGGCAGAGCTGTATGGCAAGGCCACAGGATGTACGAAGGGCAAGGGGGGCAGTATGCACTTCTTCTCTAAGGAAAAAAGGTTCTTTGGCGGTCATGGTATAGTAGGCGGACAGATAGGACTTGGTGCAGGCATTGCATTTGCAGAGCAGTACCAGGGTACCGACAGGGCTACCATCTGTATGTTTGGCGATGGCGCTGCAAGGCAGGGCCTGCTGCACGAGGCATTCAATATGGCCGTGCTATGGCAACTGCCGGTAGTATTTATCTGCGAGAACAACTACTACGCCATGGGTACCTCTGTAGAGCGTACCTCTAAGGTATTAGACATCTACCGCCTGGCCGATGCATACGATATGCCCGGCGACAGCGTGGATGGCATGAGTTGCGAAGAAGTACACAAAGGCATAGAGCGCGCCGTGCGCCGTGCCCGCGAAGGTGGCGGACCAACCTTCCTGGAGATAAAAACGTACAGGTACCGTGGACACTCTATGAGCGACCCGGCCAAGTACCGTACAAAGGAAGAGGTAGAGGAATTTAAAGAGAAGGACCCTATCAACCAGGTGCTGAAGACCATAATGGACAACAAATGGGCTACACAGGAGCAGATAGACCAGATCAATGAAAAGGTGAAGGAAGAAGTGGAAGAATCGGTGAAGTTTGCTGAAGAAAGCCCCTTCCCGGATGATAATGAGCTGCTGAAAGATGTATATGCAGACCAGGATTATCCGTTCATAATGGATTAGAAACATTTTATAAAAATCATAAAAGCAGAAAACAGTAACTAAACAAAATGGCAAATTCAGCAAGAACCCAACCCGGCGCAGAAAGAACTACAGCGTCCTCATCTTACGATGAATCGAACCCACTGGATAGTGTACAGGGGTTTTATGAGAAGAACAAAAAGCCCATCAGCACCATCACTACTGTTATACTGGTAGCCGTGCTCGGTTATTTTGGCTATACCAAGTTATATAAAGGCCCTGCCGAAGAAAAAGCAGCTACTGCTCTTTCCTTCCCGCAGATGGCTTTTGAAAGTGACTCACTGAATATAGCGCTGAATGGCGACGGCAAAAACCCCGGCTTCATCAAGATCGCTAAGAAATATGATGGTACCGCATCAGGCAACCTGGCTACTTATTACGAGGGCCTGTGCTACCTGAAAATGGGCGATGCTAAAAATGCAATCACTGCATTAAAGGCATTCGACGGCAAAGGCACCATGATCGGATCACTGGCTGCGGGCGCACTGGGCGAGGCTTATATGGAAAGCGGCGACAATGCCAACGCAATTGAAAGCTTCAAAAAAGCCACTACGGATAAGAATGACCTCGTAGCTACACCAATGTACTTGTACCAACTGGGCCTGGCTTATGAAGCCGCCAACAATAACAACGATGCAAAAGCAGCATTCATGCGCATCCGCGACGAATACCCTAAGAGCATACAGGCGCGCGATATGGACAAGGAACTTGCCCGCCTCGGTGAACTGAACTAACTAAAGATTACCACAATAAATTCCGATCCCCTTTTTACCTTTACCGGCGAAAAGGGGATCATCAATTATGGCACAATTACAACACGGCAACAGCCTTACAGACACGCACCTATTGGAACACCTGGCCCAGGCAAAGGTGGCCATAGTACATACCGAATGGAATGACAAGATAGTACGCGAGCTGAAGAATGGCGCCGAAAGCATGATCCATAAATTTGGCGGCGACATCATTGACAATGTACCTGTACCCGGCTGCTTTGAGCTGCCTTTTGCCTGCAAGCACCTGTGGGAGAAACATAAAGACAACATAGAAAAGCCCGAGGCCATCATCGCCTTTGGCGCAGTGATACGTGGTGGCACTCCTCACTTCGATTATGTATGCCGCGCAGTAACGGATGGCATATTGCAGCTCAATCTTACCCTACCGATACCGGTTATATTCGGTGTGCTCACACTCGACAACGAAGAACAGGCATGGGAACGCCTCGGCGGTATTCATGGCCACAAGGGCGAAGAGGCCGCTATCACTGCGTTGAAGATGATACGTATGTGCAGGGGGAATCTATAACTGTTCTGTATTAAGTTCTGTTCCGGGTTTTATGTAGGCTATCAGGCTTACCAATACCACCACTAGCGCGCCGATCACATTAAGCCAGAGGAAGGAGACAATATCGAGGTAATAGACCGTGACCACAACAACTTCTGCGATGACGGCTGCTGCAAATACGAGGCTGCCTCCGGCACGCTTTATATAGAATGCCACAAGAAATATGCCCAATATTGTGCCGTAGAATAATGAGCCCAAAATATTGACGGCTTCTATCAATGAACCCAGCTTTGCGGCAAACATGGCCACTGCTATACAGAAGATGCCCCACCCGAGTGTGTGCAGCCGCCCGTAGCGTAGCTGTTCTTTATTGGATAAGGCTATGCGGCCGGCCATCTGTATATCCATAAGCGAGGAGGCTGTGAGCGAATTGAGGGCCGCAGATATAGACCCCCATGAGGCCAAAATAATGACGGCGAACAACAGCCCCACTATGCCCGGCGGCAGGGCATTGGTCACAAAATAGAGGAAGATGTAGTTGGTGTCGTTCTTATCGGGGCTGTAGTTTTGTTGTGTAATGCGGGTGGAGACGCTGTCGCGGAGGGCTTGTAGTTGATGCTGGGTTTGTATGAACTCTGTTGAGGGTGCAATGCGGGTTTGGGCAAGGGTGCGGGATTGTGCTTCATAGGCGCTGTGCAATTGTGTGTAGCGGGCCTCTACTGCTGCTGCATATAGGGGTTCGTTCTTTTTGAGGGAGTTGTAGGCTCCGCTATTGAAGTACAGGGGTGCAGGATAGAAGCTATAGAATGCAAATACCAGCACGCCAATGAGCAGTATAGCAAACTGCATGGGTATCTTCACGAGGCCATTGAGCAGCAGGCCCAGCCGGCTTTCGCGGGTGTCTTTGCCGGTGATGTAGCGGCCCACCTGGCTCTGGTCTGTACCGAAGTAAGAGAGGGCGAGAAAGAAGCCGCCGATGATGCCGCTCCAGATATTATACTTGTCCTTCCAGTCGAATTTTGTGGTGATCACGTTCATCTTACCCGACTTACCGGCTACGTAGAGGGCATCGCCCATACTTACGCCCTGCGGTAATTGGTGTACTACGAGAAAGCCTGCCAATGCCATTGCGGCCAGTATAATGAGCAGTTGCACCTTCTGCGTATGCGCCACTGCTTTTGCACCACCGCTACAGGTATAGATCATGAGCAGGCCACCCATAATAATGTTGGTGAGGTAGATGTTCCACCCCAGCATGGCAGAGAGGATGATGGCAGGCGCATAGATGCTGATACCTGTGGACAGGCCACGAGACAAGAGGAACAGGAATGCAGTGAGCGAGCGGGTCTTGCGGTCGAAACGCTGCTCGAGGAACTGATAGGCGGTATATACGTTCAGCTTCTGGAAGATAGGGATGAACGAGATACAGATAACGATCATGGCCAATGGCAGGCCAAAGTAGTACTGCACAAAGCGCATACCATCGGTATAGGCCTGCCCGGGCGCAGATAAGAAGGTGATAGCGCTGGCCTGTGTGGCCATGATGCCCGGCAACACTATGTACCACGGCAATTGCTTATTGGCCAGCAGGTATGACTGTGCGCCGTTTTGTCCACGCCCTTTGTACACCCCATAAGCGATCATGGTAGTGAGGGTGAGCAGTAAAACGATCCAGTCGAGCGTGTTCATTTCCAGTGCAGGGTGAACCAGTAATAGAATGCGATCTGGACAAGGAGCGCCAACACTACTGCTGTATACCACGCGCCCCAGTGTTGTTTTGTATTATCCATGATCGTGTGATTTAAGTGTTATCTCAAACCCCTACCCTCCACATAAGGACAGACCGCTGTACTGGGAGCATTGGGTTTAGTTGCGTTGTTTTTTGCGCTAAATTATTAGTTATTATTAGGCAACAACAGAGAAAGTAAGATCAAAAAGTGTATAGATGAATATTGTCCCCGCGATACAAAAACGATTGCAAAACCATACTATCAGAATTTATATAATAACAAATAGAGTAAAAGTCGCCATAAAAATGATCTGGCGGTGAGCGAAATTCAATCCAAACATTGTTGCCTAAAGTATCTATTGCAACATACCGCAAAACTACGTTGCCCATCTGCACTGTTGCATCGTCAATTACATTAACAGTAATTAATGTATCGGCTACTAAATAATAAGCACGCATATATGGTGATACAGAACCATACCAGTGCCTGGTACCTGCCATTAGGTGGGTGTATTCGCAACCAGGAAGATCTCCGATCGTAAAAGATTTCTGCGTCTTACTGCCATTGTTACTAATTACCTTAACAATATAAGGTCCTGCGGTCTTGTAGATATGGGTGGGTGTCGAGTCTGTTGAGGTTGTACTATCACCAAAGTCCCACGCAACACTTGCTCCATTTGTTCCGGAAACTCTAAAAGTTATTGTGTCGCCTGCAAACAGATTCCCGGTATAACTGATCACATAATTTGCTGCCGCACCATCTTTTTTACAACTATATAACACTACAAAAAATAAAAAAGCAACGGGAACAAGCAAAATTTTATTTGACAAGGTATATTTCATGATAGTCATTTAATGATGATTTGTAAATATAACAACAATAATCATACCAAATTCATCATTTCCCTACACTCAGCATATTCATCAGCAGGCGAATGGCGCCTTTGTTGCCGGCGGGTAGCTGGCGTGAGAAGGAGAGGGAGGTATAGATATAATTGCCCTTGCCTGTTTTTGCATAGAGGGTACCGCCCTGTAGCGCAGGTTCATCACCATCGTGCATACGGAACAGGGGCTGGTAATGACTATCCCATTCGGACGCAAAGTACAGGCCACGCTCCTGTACCCAGCCCATGAAATCTTCATCGGTGATCTTATTGGGATAGTTGAGCAGTCGGCTGGTAGGGTCTACAAAGTCTACTTTGGCATCTTCTTCGGTCACCCGCAGATCTGATAGCTTGAAGGGGTATGGACCGAGTTTAGTGGTAGAGAGGTCTTGCAGGGTATTGTACTGCATAATGAGTGTACCACCGTTCTGTGCATATTGCATCAGTACCGGCAGCCAATAGGCCATCTTCTTTTCCACATTCACGGCACGAATCCCGGTGATGATGGCATCGTACTTTTTGAGTTTTGCAGCGTTGGTGAGGTCGGCCTCCTTGAGTATATCCACATCAAAGCCTGCCTGGTGCAGGAAGGAAACTACGAGGTCGCCCGCGCCCTCTACATAACCTATGTGTTTGGCTGTGCATTTCCAGTCTGGCCGCAGCACCTTTACGGTTGGCTGTGTAAAGTATTGCAGTGTAGGCAGGTGGTTGTATTGAATCAGGTGCAGCGTTTTGTCATACACATTACCATCGGCAGTGAGCGAGGCAGAGAGGCTGAAATTGCCGCTACCCTGGCTAATGACGGTGGCCGCTGGTATGTTTACGGTAATAATAGTATCTGTGTTCGCACTTATATTCAGCCCCTTTATAGCCAGGGCCGTTTTGGTATCAGATGATAAAGTGAGCGTACCGTCCTTTATGTCTTTATAGGTATGCAGGCGCACATCGGCCTGCAGCGATCCATTAGTGGCTGTAATGAGCAGGCTGTTGTTGAAACTCACGGTTACATCAGGCACTATGCGCAGTTGCTCCACTATATCTCCTTTTACGGGATCCAGCTTCTTATAGGATAATGGAGCATTGACAGTAAAGTCTTCGCCGCCGATCGTTAAATGTAAGGTTGCATAAAGCTCATTTGGTGTTTCGGGCATACCCAGCAAGGTGTCATTGGGTATAGCGAACAGGTCTTTGTCGGGGTGAGCCTGTGCCAGCCAGTAGGGCTGTGTGATCGGAGCGTCGGAAGGTATGATGGCGGCATGTTCAAACGTCATCAACGTATCCATGGATATGCGGATGTTGCAAACGGTGTCATGAGTCCCCATATTCACATGGGTAACAATAACAGGTGTGTGGCTGCGCGCGATCATATGCAATGTGAAGGGCAATTTTGCGCCCCGTACCGCCTGCGGCTGCTTTGTGTATAGCTCGGCCATGAAACCGGTGCAGTCGAGAATGACTTTATTTACTTCACCCAGTTTTTCATTGCGCCAGTAATCGTCTTTTACCGTCATTATCTTTTTACGGATAGCGAGTAATGCAGGGATACCTTCATCAGGGTGTTTATAGTCAAAGTTCTCTGCTACTTGCTTCAGGTCTTCGCCTATATCTGTGCGGCCTACCCTGCCCCAGGTGATGTCTATACCATCGAATAAGGAACTGGATATGCTATCGCCTGCTACCAGTTTGAAGTATTCGGTTTGCACACCCGGCACACTGGGTGTACCGGCACCCTGGCTCTTATGTACACTACGGCTGAGTCCGGAAAGCTCACCGGAGCCCATGCCTATACCGGGCAGGTATTGCCCTACCTTCAGTTTGAACTGGTCTTCGGAAGTGGTGTTACGGTCGCCGAATTTATAGGTGTTCAGTAGTATGCGCTTTGGCTGCCATGCGGCATAGTATTTTAGCTGTGCGCTGTATTGTGTCTTATCTCCCGTAGCCTTGAATGCTCTTTCAGCTATGATGGCAGATGCTGCATGCTGTCCATGCCCTGCCCTTGTATCGGGCGGAAACCGGCAGATGACCACATCCGGGCGAAACTTGCGCATCACCCAGGTGGCATCACTGGTTAGTTGGTCCTGGTCCCAATGCAGGAAGGTTTCCTGGTAGTTTTTGGAAAAACCGAAATCTATAGCCCGGGAGAAGAACTGTTCTGCACCGTCTATCTTCCTTGCCTCCATCAGTTCATGCGTGCGGATCAGGCCCAGCGCTTCGCCCTGCTCGCTGCCCAGTATGTTTTGTCCGCCATCCCCACGTGTGAGGGAGAAGTACGCTGTGCGAATGTTGCGGTCATTGACCAGCCATGCCAGCAGGCGGGTGTTCTCATCATCCGGGTGTGCGGCTACATACAACACATTGACGAGGTGCCTCATCTGCTCTATCTCGTGGTATATATTTACTGAATTGGCCGGGCGAACTTGTTGTGCATTAGCCAGGGCGTAAACGCAAAGAGACGCCAGTACCAAAAATCTTTTCTTCATGGATGACTTTTTTGGGGAATGATTTTTGCTTCAAATGTACTTAGGAAGAATGACTTCGTTGTACCCCATAGTCCTATAGGGCTATTGAAAAAATCTAAGTGTAGAACAACAGAAAGTACCGACACTAATCTGATGAAACCAAAGGGCGTACAGTTAATGCTAATTTTTATTCAATTATTTGTATAATATACCATATATTTATAACAAAAATAGAGTACCCGTTATCCTTAAAGAACAAATATGAACAAGCGATTGAACTTATTAGTACCAGCATTTATTTTATTGAATGCCCTATCTACCCAGGCACGGAATATCACAGCTACCCCAGGTAAATTATATTTCACAGAGAATAAAGGGCAGATAAAAGACCAGGATAATCACCCCCGCAAAGACGTACAATTTGGCATGCACGCTCCCGGCATGAACATGTTTATAGGTGATGGGCAACTGCATTATCAATTTTGTCACAGTACGTCAAATTTCACAAAGACATTTGCTGCAAGCAAGTCTATGCAGGCAGGCACTGATGCCGGGCAAGGGCATACTGAAACATACCGGATGGATGTTGAATTACTGGGGGCAGACAAAAAAGTGATAGCTGTGCCGGGAGAAGAGCAATCCTATTATGAGAACTATTACACGCCCGGATGCCCCGAAACCGGTGTACAGGTACATACTTATAATAAGATCACCTATAAAGATGTTTATCCCCATATAGACTGGGTGATCAGTATCAAGGGCAACAGGCCGGAATATGAATTCATAGTTGGGCCCGGTGGAGACGCTTCAAAGATCAGGTTGAAGTACAGTGGCCAAAAATCCTTAAGTATCAATGCAGATGGAAGTATCACGGCTGTGACACCAATGGGTACGATAAAAGAACAAGCACCTATATGCTATTTATCAGGCAAAGGAATAAAGGACGGCCTGCTTCCTTCCTCATTCCGACTACAGGACAATATACTTAGCTATGAGCTGCAAGGCCATGGCTCATTTGTCATAGACCCCGTTGTAGAATGGGGCACCTACTACGGACCTGATTCTTCGTCCAATGAATTTTACATGTTATCATGTGACGACTCGGCACATATCTATGCCTGTGGCCTTACTTATGGTGGCAATGCGGGTACTATATCAACAACAGGAAGCTACCAAAGCACACTGAACGGCGGCACTGATGCCTTCCTGGTGAAATTTGATTCATCGGGCAACCGTATATGGGCCACCTACTATGGCGGCACCAACAGCGACTGGGGCACTGCAGTAACCTGCGACAATTCAGGTAATGTATACCTTGGTGGCAATACCGAAAGCACAGATCACATGGCTACACCGGGCTGCCAGCAATCGGTATATGGCGGAGGGTTGTGGGATGGTTTCATTGCCAAGTTTACCGCGGGAGGCTTCAGGTTGTGGGGCACCTATTGCGGTGGCAGCGGCGCCAATACACCAGGCAGCATTGTATGCGATCTTTTTGGACATGTGTACATGGGTGGCGTAACAGGCGATGGTAATAACATTGCCACCGCAGGTAGCTACCAACCTACCTACGGTGGGGGTTATGACTGCTTCCTGGTGCAATATGACGCTACTTCCGGCCTGAGGCAGTGGGGTACCTATTATGGTGGCTCGGGTTCAGACCTCGGAGGTGTTATCTGCTCTGATGGCAATTTCGTTTACATAACAGGATCAACAACGAGTGCAGGCATGGCAAGTGTGGGTAGCCATCAGACAGCACTTGCAGGCGCTACAGATGCTTTTGTGGCCAAATTCAACTCATCGTGTGTAAGAATTTGGAGTACTTACTATGGCGGAAGCTCCGGTGAGGATGCAGGATCTGTAGCCTGCGATGGCGATGGCAATATCTATTTGTTTTCCACCACATCGAGTGACACGGGCATCGCATCGCACGGTGCGGCACAGCTTACCCGGGGAGGCCTTATAGATGCTTTCGTAGCCAGTTTCGAACCTGAATTCGGTGTACGGCTGTGGGGAACTTATTACGGAGGGCCTGCAGCAGAGAATATCGACAACAGCCGCATCTGTGGAGACAATACCAACCATGTATACGTGGTGGGTTATACTGCCAGCACTTCAGGCATCAGTACTGCCGGCGCGTGGCAAACCACATACGCCGGAGGGCCTGAAGATGGCTTCCTTGCCGAATATGACAATACCGGAGCGCTACTATGGAGTACCTACTTTGGCGGCGAAGGACAAGACGTACCTATGAGTGTTGCCTTCGACGGCCTTAATCCATACATTGCCGGATATACCAATAGTGCCACCAATATCGCTACCCCTGGCAGTTATCTGGATCATGGTGGCGGTGCTAGCTTTTACTCACAAAGCTTCCTGGCGAAATTTTATACCCCGATAAGTCCGACACTAAGTACCGCTAACCTACAACCATCGCTTGATGGTGTGCGTATGTTCCCGATACCTAATAACGGAGCTTTTACTCTTAACGGAAATATAGGTAGCTATACGGGGCAGTTAACAATATCAGTAACTGATGCCACCGGCAAAACGATCATGAATAACTCGGTACAGGTACATAATGGCCAGCTCAATGAAAAGCTAAATACCGGCAATGTGCCTACAGGCATCTACTTCCTGAAAATTTCTGTTGCCAATAATAATTCCAGGGTGATCAGGTTTGTGAAGGAATAAAGTTATAGAATAGCTTTCGCCGTTTGGAAATAGTGCGTTTAAAAAAGATAAGTCCGGGCGATGTACCCGGACTTATCTTTTATGGATGGTGTAATGAGTTTGATTAATCAACAGCCTGCTTGTGGCGGGATGACCTGTTGATGTCGTCTATGATCTTGCGGCCATTTCTGAGGTACTCTGCTTCATTGGCGTTACCGTTTGCAGTTTCCATTGCTTTCTTGGCAGCAGCAATGGCTTCTTCGTTATTGCCCAGTTTCTTATCGATGCGGGCTTTAAGCATCCACATATAAAAAGCCTTGGGATCCTGGGCCACAGCCTTATCTATATATGTCTTGGCAAGATCCAGCTTTCTGTCTGATTCAAAATAATAGTTGGCAGCCTGGAAGTAAGGCAATGATGCCGGGTGATTGATCGCCTTATCAATATTCACATCAAGGTTCTCCCCGTTGTGCGAAACGATAGGTATTACCACCTTTGTCCTTTCCCACATCAGCTCCAGTTTGCAGGTGTTGAAGGTAAGGTCTGTGATCTGTATAGTGAAAGTCTGGCAGTTACCTTCCATCATCATTGGCTTGATCGAGAAACGAGCTACATCATTTTCCTTTTCATAACCATTGGCAGTCCAGGTGCCGGTACCGGTATTCAATATGATCTCCCACTTGTCTTTGCCGGGTATAGTGTAGAATGCATACTCCCCTGCCTTCACTTTCATGCCGCCTATCTCCAGGTCTTCACCTATTTTTATTTTGGTAGGTGCATTGGCTCCTGTGCGCCATACATGATCGAAGGCTACTACATCACCGAATACTTTACGGCCACGCATGGAAGGGCGGCTATAAGTATAGTCGATGCTTGATGTGGAAAACTCCTGCGAGATCTTTGCAGTAGGACTAAGCGATGGCAACTTCAACTGGCCCTGTGCATTTGATGCCATGGCACCGGCAACCAATAAAGCGGAAAGAAAAAAGTGTTTCATGTATGTGCGTTTTTTTTGCACACGCAAATTACGAAGTATGCGGATAATTTTCCCGGATAATTAAAAAGAAACAGGCCGGCATAATATCAATGAATTGAAGTATCACTTGAAGCGCGTAATGCTGTATGCTCATTCAAAATCTGAACTGCCTACCAAAATCTATTTAGAAACAACTGCTGTTAGTAACACCTAACACCATTGATAATGAGTGTATAAATGAAGATGGGCTTTATGGCAAAAAAAAGTCCCGGCATACGTATATGCCGGGAAAGGGATTGTACTTACTAACCCATCGGGTTATAGCAAATGTCAGAAAAAAATTTTGGACTTGAAAATAAAAAATTATTAAATATGCATTACCTGCCTGAGAGAACCACATTTTCGTTGGTTGGCCCATTATATCTTATAGCAGTAAGTTCATATAACTTTTCGGTCAGCCACTGGCTTTTTGTGCCAGCCGATGCGTCATAATCGTCAAGACTAATGCTATGTAATTCACTAAGCATATCATTTAAAGCATCATACCTAGCCTGTGAAAGATCAGACAATTCACTATTCTGTAATATTTCGGAATGGCCGGGCATCGCCTTATTGGCAGCTATCAGGTTAGTAATATGCATTTCCACCTCTGCTACAGCACCTTTTAGCTGCACTGCATTGAGTGCGCTATATAGATCCTGTATCTGCCCGTCCAACTCTTTAACTGATCGTGAAAATGAATGACCCGAACTATCTGATAACCAATCTATTCGTGTATGCAAAAAACTTTTACTCACACCAATACTTCCATAGTTGCTGGTGAAGAAATAAGTATTGCGATACATATATTTTGCTGTAAGCAACCAGGTCTTATTGATCTTGAAACTGAGTGCGGCAGTAACATCCGAAGGCGTAAACGACTCCATCGAATAGCCCTTGGCTACATATACGTTGCCGCCGGGGTCTTTATTCAGGTACAGGTAGGGATTCCATATACTGCCATAGCCAACATCGCCACTCAGGCGCAATGTCAGTTTTTTAGACATATTGAGTTCTAAAGATGCCAATCCTGCATTTACATAAAGTTGACTTGGCGCAAAGTAAGGACTGTAAATACCTGGTATAGAAGCACTTGCATTGTATGCAGCAAAAATGTCATGTAATGAATTAATAGCGGTATAGCTATTCTTATCTGAGTTGCTGTAACTGGTACTATATCCAATATTAAACTGCCCCCACGACCGACCTGCTATCGGAGCCATTACGTAGGCATAGGCTGAATACACGTTGTTATTGCCCGGAAAGATCGTATTGAGTAGAGCAGCCTGGCCCAACCATTTTCTTTTATGCCAGTTGAGCATGGCGGCCAGCTTAGTGGCCGTAACGTTGGTATCTATGCTAGTTTTGGTATCCAGGTAGGGCACATAGCCGCCACTCAGCGTAATATCGAACTGCCGGGATACCCTGATGTTCATATCCAGGTTGCCGGTGGCACTGACTGTGTTCATTACCGGAAACTTCATTATGCCTGCCTCAGCAGTCAGTTTTATACCAGCTTTAGGAAAGTACAACTTATCTCCTACCCTCACCCAAGGGGCATCAGACATTCTATTCTGGATAAAGTGATACTCATCAACAGCTACATACAAAGTAAGCAGCTTGTGAAAATATTTTTCTAATTTAATTGATGAGATAACAGCAGTAAGTGGCTGATTATCTGATAAATAAGATGTACTAAATGAAAGTAATGGCGCACGTGCGATGGCAATCTGGTCGCAGAGGCCCCGGGCCTCGTTATCCTTATCACCCTCTCGGATAGCTTGTTTTATGTAGGCAGCAGCTCTTCGATAATCGCCCATCCAGTAGCTTTGCTGCGCCCTCATATAGGCAATAGAAGCATATTGCTGATCAGCATCTTCCAAGCGCCCCATCAGGGAGTCGGCAGCGTGATACCTTCCCATATACAGCAATGCCTGTATATAATTAAGATTCAGGTAATCGTTACCCGGCTCCAGTTTTCTTGCCTCAGTATATTGCTGATCAGAACGCTTATTATTGGTGAGCCACAAATAGGATTGCGCCCGAAGCCAATGCGCATTCATGTCATTAGGATGTGCCTGATTGTACTTTTTCAAGATGGCATTAGCCTTTCGGTACTTCTTCTTTGCAATGAACCGGTTGGCGATCTTAAAGGTATCAGGCTGGCCAGCTTTTGCAGACTTTACCTGCGCATGTAGCTTACCGGTACACAGAATGAATAAAAGTAGCAATGCTACCTTCACCTTAGTAAGTACACTTTGTGATCTGCTGTTTACCATACAATTACATCTTGGGTTGCAAAATCCCGCGATCAGTTATCGCACCGCAACCCGGATAAATATCGTGGCCAAAATTTAATGGGAGTGCTAAGATAGTAAAAAAGTCCTAAGTCTATAGTCGAAAGCAGAAAGTCGTAAGCATACAAAAAAATCCTTATGACCCTTCCTTCAGCTTTTGCAGCTCTGCATCCTTCTTCTTCTTATCCTCTTCTGCCTTTTTGGCCTTGGCCTGATCTGCCTGTAGCTTTTCATTTGCCTTGGCTATTTCATCTTCTTTTTTCTTTATTTCTATGTTCTTATCTGCCTCAGCATCAATCTGTTGCAAAAAAATTGAAATATTTCCTGCCGCAGTGGCATCACTACCCGAAGTGATGTAATTATCATACCCTTTAGAAGCTACCAGGTATATCTTTGCCCTCCGCTTTTTGCCTTTTATCGCATAGCAGAGGTCTATTTTGTTCGCGCTGGCTACCGACCAAACAACGCCTTTGTAGGTATAAAATCCTTTTTTCTTGCTGTGTTTGTCCAGATTGGCTTCCTTCAATTTTCCTTCCAGCGCTATTTTTATCTCCGCACGGCTGTTCTTGCAGGCAGCTATAAATCCCTTCTTTTCATCCTTGCCTACCTTTATTGTGCCTTCTGATACGAGCTGCGCATGGGCAAACAGGGGTAAAAAACTAGCCCCCAGTATTATGGACCTGAACATTTTTTTCATAGCGTCTGATTTTGGTACAATATTATACAATTATCGCTTCAGGTAGTGTAGAATAACTATCTATTTAAAAAAACATCATTTAGAATGTGCATAAAAATAACATGACCGGCATTTTCTTTTTTCAGAATGTATTTTACCTTTAAGGGAAACCAATATGCGTAATGAGGAAACAAATACAAATATGCGGGTACGCATGTTTCCTTTACTGTCTCACACTCATCGGCTGCAAAGCCGCACATGGCGCATATTCAGGCCACTCTGCCACAGGCAGCACCTCGGTAACTGCACATAAAAACAACGGCATAAACGAGACAACAATAAACAAAAAAGCAGCAGGCAAAAAATCAGCGACTGTACCATTTAATGAATTGCGCAGGCGGCCGATGGTGATAACACAACCACAAACAGCAGATAAGCAACCTGCTGGCCTTGCCACAAAAACAGAAAACACCTCTACTGCAACAGACAGCACAAGGACAGTAATAATACTGCATGATACTGTTGATAATAAATCGATTGCAAAGGCTACCGTCATCAAAACAAACAGCGAAGCCGTAAAAGATTCCTTACTGGCAGAAGAAGCGAGCGAGCGCAGCCAGCCCGCAACAGAGGAACCGGCCCCGCTGCAACTGAGTGACGAGGATAGCCTGGTACTAAAATACGCAGAACTCATAAATGTAGAACAAAGCAAGATCACCAACTACCCTCTTTACCAATTTATTGACGACTGGTATGGCACACGCTATAGATGGGGTGGCGCAGATAACAATGGCATCGACTGCTCGGCGTTTTCGCAAAAGCTGTATGACGAAGTTTTCGGAAAGGAGTTGCCCCGCACATCGAGGCAGCAGCACAGAACCTGCATCCGCATTAAAGAAATAGACGAAGCAAATGAAGGCGATCTTATCTTCTTCCGCATACACCGCATACTGGTGTCTCATGTAGGTGTTTACCTGGCCAATGGCTACTTCGTACATGCATCCCGTTCCAAGGGTGTGGTGATCAGTAACCTCAACAACAAATACTGGAGCCGTCGGTATGCTGGTTGTGGCCGGATGATCAAAGATGAAGGATCTTCGGTATCAGAGATACTGGCGCCTTAATGGAGCAAATCCCAATGGATAAATTCCAAATCCCAACATACAAATTCCAAGAGGAAATTCCAGATACTAAGAGGAAAATAGCAAGGGGAGCTGATAACCTTGTCTTCCTTACTTGCTATGTGCAGCTAATACATCGCGCTCAAAAGAAGCAAACTTGTCATCGAGCTGTTTCTTTATCTTGTCTTTAATACTCTCTTCCTCTATAAAACTGTAGTCAATGCTGTTATATACAAAGCGCTTAATATCGGCATACTTCACTTCCTTATAGCGCTTAGCTAATAACACATACTGGCGGGTAAGGTCGCTGCGCAACACCCCGGCGTCATCAGTACAGATAACAATAGGCACATTAAATTCGTTATACAGTGTAAAGGGGTGCGCATCGTTCTTCACCTTTAGTATGAACTCATTGCTGTAGAGGTTGATCTCTATCGCAACTTTGTTTTTGGCCATGTACTCCAATAGGCCATAACTATTGTGCTCATAGGGCATATCTACCCCATGGCCTATACGATTAGCGCCAGCGGTATGCACGGCAGCATTGATGTGCCAGGTCATGTCTTCAGGCTTCACCATACCCAATGCCAGCTCTCCGGCATGCATGGAGTATTTTACATTAGGGTACTTACCATGCAGATATTTGAACATGCGCATGTGCAGCCAGTAGTCGCGCATAGATACATCATCATTCTCCGGCGCTACAATGTTTACCCCTACTATCAGCGGGCTCTTGTCGGCAGAGACGAAACAGAGAATGAGGTTCTTGAATACGTCCGCAGGCTGCTGCGTGCGGGCTACATAGTTTTGATACCGCATCGTGAAGTCACCGTCATCAATGTGCAAACCTTTGTGTAGCGCAGCAACATTAGCATTGAAGTCTTCGGCCGCGGCCGATGCACCCTTTTTCAGTACGGCCTCATATTCGCGGTCAAGTATCTTTTTTATGGCTACCTCGTCTTTATCAGCAAGCCCCTGCTCCAGTTTTGTATTGTAGGAAGTGTCCAGCCCGGCGATATGGTTTGGAATGCCGGTGAACATGGTCTCTATATAGCTCACATTTTCGCTCTTCGCACGGTTCTTCAATTCCAGCAGGCCTACATCGTATCGCACGCCACTGGCTATGCCAAAGTTGCCAAACGTTTCAAAAAACTGCTTGTCGCAAGGATAGCTGACACCATTGTAATCCTTGACCGACCATTTTTGCAATAGCTTCTCCTGATATGTCGGCCACTCCCCTGCTGTCTTCAGGTCTGATATACGGGTAGCGCCATCACCAGGCGTTTTAGTTACCTTCAGTGTATTTGTATTCACGTACCAGTTGCTATCTACTATGCAATCTATATAGGTCTCGGCATATACCGATCCGGTATAATGATTGTGGAGGTCACCACCCTTGGGCATCTGCTGAAAAAAAGCAGTAAGCTCAGCGGTATTGCCACGTATCTTCTGTAAGTATTGATCAACAGTCTGAGCATCTGCCCGGCAGGCGCCAATAACCAGCGCGAATAAGAATAGTTTTTTCATGATACATGATTACGAGGTAATATTAATACTTTGGGCGGGAAGTAGGTAACGTGTGGATATTGCGACCTTTATTAAATTGGAAAACCGTTACTTTTAAGGTAATTTTACAATACGAAAAGCACCAGTGAGTATGACAGAATATGTAGCCAAAATCAATAAGCTGTTAAAGCCAATGATAACTGAAAAAGAGATCGTTCTTGATCTTTTTGCAGGTTGTGGTGGCCTTTCTTTAGGCTTTGAAGCAGCCGGCTATGAAACCATCGGTTTTGAAATGGAGAAAAATGCAGCAGCTACTTACCAAAAAAACCTTGTTGGAAATTGTCACGCAATAAAGCTCGATCTGGACTTTGAATATCCACATGCAGAAATAGTAATCGGAGGCCCACCGTGCCAGCCATTTAGTGTAGGGGGCCATCAAAAAGGCATAGAGGATTCAAGAGATGGCTTTCCTGTTTTTATTGACGCAGTAAGAAAACTAAGACCTAAGGTTTTCATGTTTGAAAACGTTAGAGGGCTACTCTATACCAATAAATGGTATTTTGAAATAGTAATAGCTGAATTGAAAAAGCTTGGGTACATTATTGATTATAAACTCCTCAATGCAGTTCATTACGGTGTACCGCAAAACAGGGAACGTTTATTTGTTTTCGGGCATAAAGCAGAATTCACTTTTCCTATCCCCGACAAGCATAAGATAACTGTAGGCGAAGCAATTGGAGACATAATGTATACCACCCCAGCGGAAAGCAAATTTTTCACCGCATCAATGGATACATATGTAGCTAAGTATGAAAAAGCATCTGACTGCATTAATCCGCGAGATCTTTATCCTGAAAAGCCAGCAAGGACATTAACATGCAGGAACCTTGCAGGCGCTACAGGCGATATGCAAAGAGTAAGATTAAAAGATGGCCGCAGGCGCAGATTATTGCATAGAGAAGCCGCACGCCTGCAAAGTTTTCCTGATTGGTTTGAATTTACAGGAAATGAAACCCAGCAATTTAACCAAATAGGAAATGCAGTACCTCCACTTTTAGCTTACCAGCTAGCGCTCGCATTAAAAGAGTGTTACAAGTTGAAGGAAATGTATACTACAAGTGAAATATTAGATAAACATTTAGAAGCAAACAAAGTACTTTCTTTATTCTAATGAGCTATATCAATATGAGCACCAAAGCAAAGGCTACCCGGAAAATCATAAATGAGGCCTTGGACATTTTAAGTAGTGTAGGTATTCCTTTAGCTTCGAAGAAAGAAAGAGGCCTTGAAAAAATGGCAATGAGTATGTTAGCTGTCGCCGGAGTAACGACTGACTGGCCAAGTGCTAAAGGAGCCGGAGAAAACAGGCATTTAAAAACAAGGGAAATAATCACTTTTATTAATGAGAATTTTGAAGAAAATATTTCTTCGGGATCATATGATGATATCCGCAGAAAAGATTTGAAGTTATTGGTATTGGCTGATCTCATAGTTAATAGCAGCGACAACCCAGGTGCCGCTACTAACGACCCTACAAGAGGCTATGCACTGAATCCTGATTTCAAACGACTGATCATTTCTTACGGAACAGCTAAATGGAAAAGCAATCTAAAGAAGTTCGTTGCTAATCAGCCTAATTTAGCTGAAGTTCTTGCGAGAAAAAGAACAATGGAAAAAATACCAGTTAAACTACCTGATGGCAAGTCACTCGAATTATCTTTAGGTGAGCATAATATTCTACAGAAGGAGATTATAGAAAATTTCCTGCCTAGATTTGGTAGCGATTGTGAGCTACTTTATGTTGGAGACACTTCAAATAAAATGCTGTACATACGAGAAGAGGAATTGAATAAACTCAATTTTTTCAAGCTTTCACACGATGAGTTACCCGACATTATAGCTTTCAGCAAGAAAAACAATTGGCTATATCTTATTGAAGCGGTACACAGTTCGGGTCCAATGAGTGAAATAAGGGTGCATGAGCTTAAAAAACTATTAAAAAAGTGTACTGCTGAACTTATCTTTGTGACAGCATTTTTAACGCGGGATGTTTTCCGTAAGTGGGTCGTTGAAATTGCTTGGGAAACGGAAGTATGGATTGCTGATAACCCCGACCACCTCATACATTTTAATGGGCATAAATTTTTAGGTGCGTATTAAAATTGCTAATTACAGTCTATATGTTGCCTTTACTTTCTTCTGCAATTTCCTGACCTTTTCTGCTGCCCATGTCAATAAAACTTATCCCTGATACCCCCTACCGAAAGATATTTTGGCTTGGCCTGCTCGTGCAGGTTATTGCGGCATGGTTCAGCGTGGGGTATAATCATTCTGATGAGCACTTCCAGGTATTGGAGTTTTGTAATTACAAGTTGGGGCTGTCGCCGGCTTCAGCTTTGCCGTGGGAGTTTGGTGCTCAGTGCCGTCCCGGCCTGCAGCCGTTTATTGCATTTTGTGTTTGCCGGGGCCTGCAATTGATCGGTTTGTACAACCCTTTCCGGGCAGCATTCCTGCTGCGGCTGGGCATGGGGCTGCTTACCTGGGTTGTCACCTGCCGCATTGTATTATTAATGCTGCCGCAGTTTGTAACCGACAAGGGCAAGCGGGCATATGTATGGTGCAGTTTCCTGCTTTGGTTTGTACCCTACATCGGCGTTCGTTTCTCTGCGGAGAGTTTTTCAGGCGTACTTTTCTTTCTTGCTATCTCCCTCCTCCTCGACCTGAATGGGTATACTTCTACGAAACGTAACCTGCGGTTGCTCTTTGCCGGGCTGCTGCTTGGCTTCACTCTCGTTCTGAGGCTACAAATGGCATTTGCCTTTGCCGGCCTTGGCCTGTGGCTCATCCTCTATTCCAAATGGCGTTTCAGCGACTGGCTTATCATCATCATTGCCGGCCTGGCCGCCATCGGACTGGGCGCAGTGACCGACCATTGGCTCTATGGCGATTGGGTATTTACGCCCTACAATTACTACTATGTAAACATTGTACAGCATAAGGCGGCCAATTTCGGCACTGCCCCCTGGTGGGAGTACTTTGTGATGTTCATAGATTATGCAGTGCCGCCTATCAGTATCATATTGCTTCCGTTGTTCCTGTATGGTATATGGAAGAAGCCACGGCACTTGTTCACCTGGATCAGTGTAGCATTTATAGCAGGGCACTGCCTTATTGCACATAAAGAAATGCGCTTCCTACTGCCGGTGAGCATAGCGTTCATATACCTGGTATGTAGTGGTGTAGACGCTTTGGCCCAGCGATATGATTGTAAAAAGGGTTTCAGATGGGCACTGAATGTTGTCGCAGGTATAAATATTGCATTGCTCCTGATCAAGATCTTCACTCCTGCACATGAGGCTGTCAATTACTACAAGTTTATCTACAACTATGCACAGGCGCAACCCACCACCCTCATCAGCTACGAAAAATCACCCTATAGCCCGATAGGACTGGAAATGAATTTTTATAAACCTGCATCATTGCAAACAGTGATCGTGAACACCCCTGAAGAGGTTTCGGCAGTAATGAACAGTACCCAAGGGCGCTCCGTTCTTTTCCTCAACCCGGAGACACAGGCACTACCTGTAATAGCGTCAATACATAAAGAGAACATTTACTGCATACTCCCCGACTGGCCCTTCCTCAACATCAATGACTGGGAAAGCCGCTCGTATATATGGAGTGTCTATAAACTGTCGGCTGCGAAATGATCTTCCTTTTGTTAACATGATGTAATCAGGAGTAAAACTATCCCTATTAGAGCCGACTATATCTATATTGCATAAAACTCAAACCACTCATGGCTAGCTGGAACTGGATCGGCATTATCATACTCGCTGTTATTGCTTTCTTTATTTTCAGGGTATTCACCCGTGACTCAGAAGATGAATAAGCTTTATTTAGGACTCAGTTATATAATGGTCAGATCACATCGCTTTGGCATAACTTTAGTCTCTATAATAAAAGCATGAGGCTCAAAAGAAAGTTATTATGGCTGCTGCTATTGCTCTTACTCACAGTAATGTGCATATATGGCCTGCCATCATGCAGTAATTCCATTCACAATTACGATAGGTTTATCTTTTATCCCTTCCAGTCGGCAAGGGGGTGGCTATTCGGGCTTATACCTTTTAGCGGTGGCGACATTTTCTATGTAGCGGGTGGTATATGTCTCGCAATCACTATAGGTAAGTGGGTGCACTATCTTATCCAATTCAAAACACACAGGCTAAAGTTTGCAGCGTCTGTACTCAATACTATTAATGTAGTGCTGGGTGTGTACCTGTTCTTTATCATCGGCTGGGGCGCTAATTATTATAAACCTTCGCTGGGCAGCTATTGGCAGCTATACCCTGCCAAAGACAGTACACACATCATCGCCGACACCACTGCCAAAAGGCTGCGCAAAGAAAACCTGGTCGCCTACGAGCAATACCTGCTGAATCAACTGAACACATACGCGCCGGCATACCACACCCTCTCCTTTAATGAGATCAACAATAGAACGATCCGGTATTACCGCCAGTACACAGACAGCAAAGTAAGCCTTCACGGACTGCAGGTGAAGCCTACCCTCTTTGGCTACTTCATGGAGCGTATAGCCATAGAAGGCTATTATAATCCCTTTACCGGCGAAGGACAGGCTGATGATGAGTTACCGGCATTCATTCTACCATTCACTATCAGTCATGAAATGGCCCACCAGGCCGGGATAGCCGCAGAGGATGATGCAAACCTGCTGGCCTATGCCCTGGGAACCACTACTAACGACAGCACCTTCCGATATGCTGCCTACCTCGACCTTTGGCTGTACAATGATATGCGGCTCTATCACCGCGACTCAGTGCTTGCCAAACAATTTGAAGACAGGCTCAACAAACTCACCAAAGCACATATCGACACACTGGAAGAACTGGACAAGAAGTACCACAATGAAGTGGAGTACTACAGCTCAAAACTCTATGACAGCTACCTAAAAATGCAAGACCAAAAGGCTGGCATCCACAGTTACGGCAATGTACTGGGCAGTGCCTGGCTACTGGAGAAGAAGAGAAATACCGATAGAGATATTATAAAAATACCTTAACAAATATTGTCGCGCTTAAATTTTTCGTTAGCTTTGATATCAAATTGATCTGAGATGGAAATTTTATTAGTGAAACCTGAAAATAACGAGCAAATGAAGGCTGTAAAAGCTGTTTTAAAAGCTCTTAATGTCAATTTTAGTGCAAAAAAAGAAAAGCCTTATGACCCTGAATTTGTCAAAAAAATTCAGACAAGCCGCAGGCAAGTTAAGGAAGGAAAGGTAGTAAGAATTAATACGAAGGACTTATGGAAGTAAGTTTTTCTTTGAAAGCAAATGAAGATCTTGAGCTTTGGAGGAAGAGCGGCAATAGGTCAATACAAAGCAAAATATCAAAACTAATTGACGCGATCATAGAGTCTCCTTTTGAAGGAATTGGCAAACCTGAACCATTAAAACATGAACTAACCGGTACGTGGTCAAGACGAATAAATCAAGAACACAGAATAGTTTACGAAGTTGAAAACAAAAAGATCACTATTCTTTCGTTAAAAGGGCATTACTAATATCACGTATGCAAAAGAGTCTTGCCCTATCGTTGCTATTAATCATGGCTGCGATCTTGCCCACCAGCGCACAGATGAAGCCGGGATGGGGGTTTCATGATGAGTTGGTACGTGGGCTTGAAAACGCTCATGACACAATATATATACAGGACCGAAGAATATTGGAAAAGATAGTAAATACCCGCAAATCCAGCTATGACGAAAATGTAATTAATTACAAGACAAAAGCAGGCGATAGCGTTTATATATTATTTGCAGTTAAACCCATTAACCATGCGGAAAATATCAATTACAAAAAGGCTTATGGCATTGATATTTATTCAAAGCCTAAGAAAAAAGTTGGTGGAATAACGATAAAGTGGGACGACGCCCAAGTGGCCATACCTGAAAGCGCATACGCAAACTTATATGAGCCAAACAGCATAGAAGCCTACCTATCAAGAAGAAAAAAGCTACTGTATATTTATTTACAAGGAAGCGACGGGGCCTATAGCTATTCTGTTAAGTTTGTCTTTGACAAGAAAAAGTACATAACCCGGCTGATTACTACGAATGAATGCGCAGACGGATTTGATTTCCTTGATGCAACATCAGCCGGAGATTGCGAATAAGCCCCCCATGCTAATCTTTCGCGTCCTTCTCCCGATTCAACTCATCAACAACGATCTTGTACATACCTATGTATGGCCTGTCCTCTTCTCTTAATGAGAATGAGATTTTTCTAATAAATCGTTATTTATAACCTTGAGTTACCCTACCCCCTATACTCCCCCCATACGCTCCTCAAAGTATCCGCGATCTCACCAAGCGTACACAAGTTTTCTACAGCTTCTACCACAAACGGCATCAGGTTCTCCGTAGTGCCTGCTTTTTGCTTTATGGTTTCCAGGCAGGCAAGGGCTTTATCCTTGTTGCGGGTGGCTCGTAGTTTCTTTAGCTTTTCGGATTGTACAACTCGTATGGAGTCATCTATTTTGAATACAGGTGGCGCAGCAGCTTCTACAGAGGTGAACTTGTTTACACCTACTATCACTTTGCTACCATCTTCTATGGCTTTATTGTATGCATAGGCCGATCGGGCAATTTCATCCTGCATAAAGTGATGCTCTATGGCTTTTACCGAACCGCCCATAGCATCTATCTTTTCTATGAGCTTCCACGCAGCCGCTTCAACTTCATTGGTCAGGCTTTCTATATAATAGGAGCCGGCGAGTGGGTCTACGGTATCTGTGGCACCGCTTTCAAACGCCAGTATCTGCTGCGTGCGTAGTGCAATAGATGCCGCCTCTTCGGTGGGCAGTGACAATGCCTCGTCATAGCCATTGGTATGCAGCGACTGTGTGCCACCCAATACGGCAGAAAGCCCCTGCAAGGCTACCCGCACTATATTGTTCTTGGGCTGCTGTGCCGTAAGCGTACTACCGCCTGTTTGTGTATGGAAACGCAGCATTTGCGCGCGGGGATCGGTGGCCCCGAGTTCTTTGGTAATATTTGCCCACATGCGGCGGGCCGCACGGAATTTGGCTACTTCCTCAAACAGATTATTGTGCGCATTAAAAAAGAATGACAGCCGCTGTGCAAATACGTTAATATCTAATCCTTTGGTGATAGCTGCCTGCAAGTATGCTTTACCATTGGCCAGCGTAAATGCCAGTTCCTGTACTGCATTAGACCCTGCCTCGCGTATGTGGTATCCGGATATGGATATGGTATTCCACTTTGGGACCTCCATACTGCAATACTCAAAAATATCTGTGATCAGGCGCATAGAGGGTGCCGGCGGATAGATGTAGGTGCCACGCGCGGCATACTCCTTCAGTATGTCGTTCTGTATAGTGCCTGATATTTTCTTAACATCTGCGCCTTGTTTCCTTGCAAGCGCTATATAAAATGCCAGCAGTATAAAGCCCGTCGCATTGATGGTCATAGAGGTGGTAATATCACTGAGCTTGATGTCTTTGAAGAGTAGCTCCATATCCTCCAGCGAGTCTATGGCCACACCTACCTTGCCCACTTCGCCTTCCGACATCTCATGGTCTGAGTCATACCCTATCTGCGTCGGCAGATCGAAGGCCACAGACAGGCCATTCACCCCTTGCGCCAACAGGAAGTGGTAGCGTTTATTAGACTCCTCGGCCGTACTGAAACCGGCATACTGGCGCATGGTCCACAGCCTGTCCCGGTACATAGCAGCATGCACGCCACGGGTAAAGGGGAACTGCCCGGGCAGTTCGTCCATCTTCATTGGCTGGCAATACAGTTCATTAATGGTGATACCTGAATCTGTTTTGATGGTCTTTTTGTCCATATACGGAAATGGGTATAAAATGTAAATTAGTTATTGAGCAGTTCCAAAAGCCATAACGCTGCGCACTTCGTTATTGATAATAGTAAGTGCCACATCTGTAGGCAGCTCTTCTTCTGTTTTGGTGATCACATCCAGTATACGGGCATGTAACTCTTTAGCCGGTGCATCAGGAGGTAAAGATTGCGCTATGCGGTTCACCATGTTCAGCTCCTGCTCTTTTACCCCCTTCACTGTTTCCCACACATTCTTGGATACGTATATCTGCTGCGATAGGTTGTGCTCAAATTCTGTGCGTATGGTAAAGGTGATGGCCATTTGCAGGTCGCGGACGGTCATGGAGGAGTCGTATACACGGGTAATGAGCTGGCGCGGGCTGATGCGTTCTATGAACAACACCATCCTTTCATAAGCCTGCAACCGGAGGCGAAGGGTAACATCCTGCGCATCCTGGAAGATAGCCAGTTGCTTGCGCTGCGTTTGCGAAACAAGAAATTTTTTAACAATAAGGTAGCTTGCAGCCAAAACGACCAATGCCGGTATGGTGTATTTACATATCTCTAATAACGTCATTGTTATATTATCCATAGTGTGCAAAAATAAGCAACGTTTATAAAGTGTGTGGCATAATTTTTACTACTCTTACCAAAAACAACATTATGATTCTGCGCACCAAAAACACTGAAGCTACGAAGCAAGAGATACCCGCCATGAATACCCTTACCGAGCGGGTAAATAAGATGACTCAGAATGGATATACTGATAATATGAAGGTAACCGCCGAAGGCCTATACTCCACCGAAAAGGAAAAAGCCTACAAACCCGATGAAATAACCATAACTGACTTTTTTAGGTTTGAAGGCCAGTCGGACCCTGCGGATAACTCAATACTATATGTGATCGAAACCAATGATGGCGGCAAAGGGATGCTCATAGACTCCTACGGCGCTTATGCCGATGAACTGATCAATAAATTCATACAGGAAGTAGAAAGCATCAACAAAAAAGAGAATCCCGGCAATGCTGCATAAACACCCCAAGCTGCTTAATCCTCAACCGGGAAAAACAATTTGAACTGTGCTCCCATGTTCAATTCACCATGGGCTATCATATAGCCTTCATGGTTGGCCATGATGCGCTGGCAGATGGCCAGGCCTATACCCTTTCCCTCATAATCGGATTGCTGGGTGTGCAACCGCTGAAATATCCTGAATATCTTATTGATGAACTTGTTGTCGAACCCAATACCATTGTCGGAACAGGTGATCCTGTAAAACTTCCTGTGCAACAGGTTAGGATTAATGTCAGACAGTTCATGCCCGTTTATTTTATCACAGGTAATGGTGATCACCGGGTTCACTCCTTCCCGTGTAAACTTCAATGCGTTATCGAGCAGCGCACGAAACAGTATCTTCAACTGGTTATCATAACCCGCAATAATGGGCAACTCCTGCACATGCACATTTGCTGACTTGGCCTTTACTTTATCATTGAGGTCGATGAGCAGGTACTGGATCGTACGATTAATATCGGCAGGAAGCTTTTTTTCTTCTGTTTTCGTAAGATTGGTGAGGCTGATAAGGTCTGAGATCAGCAACTGCATGCGGTTGGCCGAGTAATTGATACGTTCCAGCGTTTGCTTATTTTCTTCATCCAGCCCTGTACTTTTCTGGTACAGCATCATGTTACTGAATACCTGTATCTTCCTTAGCGGCTCCTGTAGGTCGTGAGAAGCGGCGTAGGCAATTTCTTCCAGCTCGCTGTGTGATCTTTTCAGGTCTATGATCTTTGCCTTTAACTCTTCCTGGAACCTCATTCTGCCTCTCAGTTCCTTGATCATGATCGCAAAAAGAATAAGCGTAATAAAACAGAATACAAAAAGAAGATATTGCAAGGTGGTAGTGGTCAACTTTTGGTACAACTGCTCATTCTCATAATTTTCGGCAAGCAGGGAATTCTGATACTGGTGTATGTCCCGCAGCTTTCTTGATGTTTCGACCATGATCTTTCTGCCATCAAAATAATAGGATGACGGACTGGCCGATTGTGCAGAATCTGCATAAGATACATTCTGGCGCGCGTAATTGATCCGTAGCGCTACATTACTTTTGATGATCGTTAACGCTTTGACCGCTGCATCATTGTCTTTAAGCAATACTTCAAGATTCCTTAGAGCCGGACGAACAGTGTCAATGGCATTATTGAGATAACGGAGGTAAGCAGTATCGCGGGTAAGAATGTAGCCGCGCTCTGCCCTGTCCATATCCTTCAGTGATCCCTCTGTTTTATACAGCATATCGATCACCGTATGGGTCTGGTCAACAAGATCTGAATAAACAGTAAATGTGGTAAACCTTTCCATCGAATAAAGGGATAAGGCAACCATGGATGCAAATGATATGCAAAACGCAATAATAAAAAACAACAGCCTTTTCTTCATTACCTTCCAAATCTACATGTTGTGGAACAAATTCCTCACGGTTTCTGAATAATTGAACGTTAAAGATGGGCAGAAAAATATATTAGAATAACAAAATAATCATAGCAGACACAATAAACAATGAAATACAAATGCCGAAAATAAAAATTATTCAATTACTATAGTTTGGCTTCAAGGTTGCCTTATACAAGGAAACTCAACCACTACACCATGATCGCTCAACAACAAACACAACGCCAGCAACTAAAGATACTTCCCCAGCAAATACAGTTGCTCAATTTATACTTTCTGAACTCACTGGAACTGCAACAAAGGATAAAGAACGAACTGGAAGAAAACCCATTCCTGGATGCAACTGAAGAAAAGGTCGAAGATGAAGGCGCTAAATTATCAAAAGACAGCGAGCAGGATTTTCATGACTGGGAAGAACAGATGTATGAAGACAGGCCGGACTACAAATCAGACTATCAAAACTATTTTGATACAGATGTAGCTCCTAATGCCCCTATAATAAGCATTGCTACATTCAAAGAAGAAGCCAAATCACAGTTGAACCTGCTCAATATCAATGATGAGGAAAGGGCCACCGCGGCATACCTGATCGACATCCTGAGCCCGCAGGGACTACTTGATATTCCATTGGAAGAGGTAGCCGACGATATGTCCTTCCATTTTCAGAATGTTGTGACTATAGAAAGGATAACAAGAGGCTTAACTATTGTACAGACTCTGGAGCCCACAGGCATCGGCGCTTGCAACATCAAGGAGTGCCTCCTGCTGCAGTTGAAGGCAATGGATCAGGACAGGCACGATGTACACTGCGCTATGTCACTGCTGGAACACCATTATAATGACCTAATACACCGCCAGTTTGAAAAACTGCACCATAGTATGAAAATAGATGATGAGCAACTTAAAAAAGTGCTCAATCTCATTGGCAGTTTAAAGTTCTACCCGGTTACAGAGACGGCGCAACACGATCCGAAGAACACCATTATCCCAGATTTTATAGTAACCAGCTATGGCGATAATATACAAGTAAACCTGTACTCATCAAGGTCAGGATCTGTATTTGTTAACCAATCGCTGTATGACCAGTTATCCGGCCAGATCAGCAATAAGGACCGCATGGCCAACCAATATGTAAAAAGCAAGTTGAGCAGCGCACTGTGGTTTGTAAACGCGGTAAAGCAAAGAGAAGATACGATGCTGCGCATCATGCGGTGCATCACAGATATGCAATACGATTATTTTATTGATGGTGACATCCGTCAACTGAAGCCAATGGTATTGCGCAATGTTTCAGATGAGACAGGGTTGGATATTTCTACCATTTCGCTCATCACCAGCAACAAATATGCGGCAACTCCTTTTGGACTGGTGTATCTCAAAGACCTGTTCAGCGAAGGTATAGCTGATAAAAAAGGTGAGGTGATCAGCAATAAAGTAATTCAGTCAGTGATCAGCGAAGCAATAGGATCAGAAGACAAAAAACATCCTTATACCGATCAGCAGTTAGTAAATGTGCTGGTAGCCAAAGGCTACAATATAGCCAGGCGTACCGTAGCTAAATATAGGGAACAAATGCATATACCCATTGCCCAGGTAAGGGCCGTGTGGGCATAAATATTTAAAATACACCGCAGGGAATAATGCAGTGTATTTTAAATATTTTAAGCTTCTTTTATCTGCTATATATTGATTATATTTGAAAACACACAAAACACCAAATGCATAAAATACTTGTAGTTGACGATGACCATGATATATGCCTGCTACTGACCCGCTACCTCACCAGGAACGGGTATTTCGTTTCGAGCGCAAACAGTGGACAAGGGGCAATAGAATGGATGAAAAAAAACACACCTGAACTTGTTTTGTGCGATTTCAGGCTGGATGACATGACGGGTACAGAATTGTTGGGAAAGATAAAAGAGCTTCATCCCGCCGCTGCCGTAATCATCATCACAGGCTATAGTGATGTAAAAGATGCTGTGGAAGTGATGAAGCTGGGCGCATACGATTATGTGACCAAGCCTTTGTACCCGGAAGAGATACTACTGACGATCAAAAAAGCACTGGTCGAAGAACCAAAAGGCAACGGAATGACCAAGCCGGTCATGAGTAAGAGCAGTGCCAATACCTCCACCTCAAAAAGCATGAACAATGGCAAGTATATCTTTGGCAACAGCCCTGAGTTTGCTACCATCCTGAAACAGATAGAACTCGTCGCCCCCACCAACTTCAGCGTGATCATATATGGAGAGAGTGGAAGTGGCAAAGAGGCCATAGCCCACCAGATACACTAGAAAAGCAAACGCGCAGGCAAACCATTCGTCGCTATTGATTGCGGTGCCCTATCCAAAGAACTGGCCGGCAGTGAACTATTTGGCCACGAAAAAGGCGCATTCACCGGTGCCCTCAACCAGAAGATAGGCAGCTTCGAACTGGCTAACGAAGGAACAATATTCCTCGATGAGATAGGCAACCTATCTTATGATATACAGTTGTCACTCCTCAGGGTAGTGCAGGAGCGCAAACTGCGCCGGGTAGGTGGTGTAAAGGATATAGAACTGGATGTTCGTATTATCATTGCCAGCAATGAAAAACTTTGGGATGCTGCCAGGTCTGGCAAATTCAGGGAAGACCTTTATCACCGTTTTAATGAGTTCAGCATAGAAGTACCGTCATTGCGTGAGCGTAAACAAGACATAATGCTTTTTGCCCGCCACTTCCTCGATGTGACTAATAAGGAACTGGAAAAAAATGTAAAAGGCTTCACTAAAGAAGTGGAAGAAGTACTGGAAAACTATATCTGGTACGGCAACCTGCGTGAGCTAAAAAATGTGATCAAACGGGCTACCCTGCTTACTGATGGCGACCTCGTGGAATCGAAATCACTTCCTTTTGAGATCAATAACTTCTACAAGTTACAGTTTGATGCACCCGGCGCAAATGCTGCTGTAAAAGCAGATAGTAGCATATCCGTTGCTGCAGAAAACACACCTGTATCTTACGAGAACAAATTAAAAACTGCTAACCTTGATGCCGAATACGGAGTGATCCTGGACGCACTGAAACAGGCAAACTATAATAAAAGCAAGGCAGCGAAACTGCTTAACTTAGACAGAAAAACTTTATATAATAAAATGCGCCAGTTCAAGGAATTTAACCTTGAATAGCTTTTGAATAAACTGATACCCGTGAACGAAACAACCGGTACTAATAATAGTGTGGCATTGTTATTAGACGATGATTTTTTCAAAGAGGTCCCCCATTACAACCCGGGGATGGTGGCCGTGGTGCGCGCTAACGACCTGAAAATATTTTTTGTCAACAAGCAGTTTGAGAACTATCTCGGATACAATAATAGCGACCTCGCAGATACAGGCGTATTTTTTTCGGATATTATTGAGCAATACCAGCAAGATCACCTCATTAACCAACTGGCCCACTCTGATGGCAGCCCGGATACCATATCCGGTTATGTGATCTATAAACTGAAAAATAAAAATGGTAGCCGCAAACCTTATTATTTGTACTCTTCGCAGATACAATATAACGAAAGGTATGGCCAGCTTTACTTTTTCTTACTACATCCCGACCTGTCGAGATGGGGCATGCCATTTACATCCATTGACTCGAAAGAATTATTTCTCGAACAATTCAACAGTGAAGATTTTGGAACCTATGAATGGGTAATAGATATTGACAAAGTATTGTGGTCGGTAGGCGTATACCGGATATATGAGGTAGACGATATAGAAACAAGAATAGACCATGCGTTCTCCAATTTATTCATCCACCCCGGCGATAAGGAAAGAGTGGAAAAAGCCACCGCAGAGGCAATGGAAAAAGGAGAAGACCTGAACATTGAATACCGCATCATTACTGCAAAGCAAAACATTAAAACTATCCAGTGCCTGGCACGGGCTATCAAAACAATTGATCACCGGACCGTAAAAGTGGCCGGCAGTATCCGAGATATAACAGAACAACGCAGCATCGAAAATGATCTTAAAAATAAAGTAGCAGAACTCAACCAGTCAAATAAAGAACTTGGGGAGTTTGCCTATGTAGCCAGCCATGACCTGCAGGAGCCACTGCGCAAAATATCCACTTTCAGCGACAGGCTATCAGAAAAGTATAAAGATGTCCTTACCGGCGACGGGCAGATGTACCTTTCCCGTATCATAGCCTCAGCGCAGAATATGCGTATGCTGATCGACAACCTTCTTGAATTTTCAAAGATCTCAAAAACAGGCCAGCACTTCGACACCGTTGACCTGAACTTCATACTGAAACAGGTAATGAATGAGTTGGAATTGGTGATAGAAGAAACCAGCACAGTGGTCAACTATCCAAAACTACCTGTTATCAAAGCGGTAGCTTCGCAAATGAAACAACTGTTCAGCAACCTGATCAGCAACGCTATTAAGTTTCATAAAAAGGACGTAATCCCTGTTATTAGCATTGAGTGCGAAGTGCTCAAGGATGCCGACAAATACAAATACGATCTGCCTGTACGAAGCACACACTATAAAATATCAGTTACTGATAACGGCATCGGATTTGAAGAAGAATATGCCTCCCGCATCTTCCAGGTCTTTCAGCGGTTGCATGGCAAGTCCGATTATCCGGGATCGGGCATAGGGCTTTCCATCTGCAAAAAAATACTCGAGTACCACAATGGCATTATCTATGCAGAAAACATACCCGATGTAGGGGCACGGTTTGTATTGATCATACCTGAACAACAATCTGACAAACCTGTAACCCCATGAGCCTCCCATATGCCACTGCCCGGATATTGATCGTAGACGACGATGAGGATGATTTCATTCTTACTGGCGAATACATGCAATCCATCCCCGGCAATTCATTTAAGATAGAATGGTGCAAAAACTTCAATGATGCTCTTGTACGCCTCAAAAGTGCCGAGTATGACATTTATTTTGTCGATTACCGGCTTGGCGCAAAATCAGGCGTGGATTTCCTTAAAGAAGCCATAAGGTACCAATCGGAGGAGCCTATAGTATTGCTCACCGGCAAAGGAAACTATGATGTGGACATTGAAGCCATGCAATTGGGCGCTGTTGACTACCTCGTAAAAACAGAGCTCACCACCGAGAAAATGGAGCGTTGCATCAGGTATGCGCTGGAAAGGTCCA
Organism: uncultured Bacteroidota bacterium; assembly: GCA_903877645.1. GTDB lineage: Bacteria > Bacteroidota > Bacteroidia > Chitinophagales > Chitinophagaceae > Nemorincola. The sequence goes on from CAIRES010000043.1 coordinate 57,082, forward strand.
ATACGCTGAAAGCGCTGCGCGCTAACGAACGCAAATACCGCAGCATTTTTGAAAAGTCGAAAGATGTGGTATTTATTGCCGACCATACACTCAATTTCATTGATGTGAATGACGCCGCAAAAGGCCTCCTGGGATATGAGAAGAATGAGATCATGGGCACTGACCTCATAGACCTGATAGAAAAAGAACAGCATAAACTCTTCATCACAGACCTGCTCACGCACAATAACGAGCTGAACGACTATGAAGTAGTGCTGAATACTAAATTCGGTGAAAAAAAATTCTGCATACTTACCCTGACGCTTGAAGAAAAAGATAAAGAGAACAGCTATGTGCAGAGCATCATCCACGATATTACCAACCTGAAAAAAATAGAAAAAGCCACTTTGCAGGCCGAGAAACTTGCTGCTGCAGGCAGGCTGGTACGCACTATTGCCCATGAGGTGCGCAATCCGCTCAATAACATCACCCTGTCGGTAGAGCAAATGCAGCAGGATATTAAGGATGAAGGTATGCAGTTGTACATGAACATCATTATGAGGAATGGCAAACGCATCAACGACCTCATCAGTGAGTTGCTCAACTCGTCCCGTCCGTCAGAAAATATACTGGAACAGAATGTTTTACAAAACATACTCGATGATGTGATCTCCGCATCTATTGACCGCCTCACACTTAAAAACATAAAGCTACAGGTCAACTACCCCAACCAGGGCGTAAAGATCATGGCAGATAAGGAAAAGCTAAAGCTGGCCCTGATGAATATTGTGATCAATGCCATAGAGGCCATGGAAGACAAATCCGGCCAGCTATCCATTGCAATACACCATACAGATGAAACAGCCGAGCTCACTATTGCAGATAATGGTTGCGGTATCAGTGATGAGAATATATCCCGTTTATTTGAGCCCTATTTTACCCAAAAACGAAATGGCATGGGGTTGGGCCTTCCGTTCACGCTAAATATACTTCAGGCACACAAAGCTAATATAGACGTATCTTCCAGTCTCGGCAAAGGAACTACTTTCACAATTACCTTTCCTGCGGTTTAACGGTGGCATCATGTTTTATAGGTATTATACGAACCTAACTAAAAACAACACTATGAGATCGCTATTGTATATTATTGCCGTTATTCTGATCATTGGGTGGGTACTGGGTGCATTTGTGTACAGCGCAGGATCTATCATCCACATTTTACTCGTTTTGGCTATTGTTTCCCTTTTGCTCGGGTTCATTCGCCGCGGCTCTGTAGATTAATTGAGCGATCGTTCGTAAATTGCACTATGATACAGGTTGCGATATCCGTAACCTGTATTCATTAGTGATTTACTTATGACTCAGGATAGCACAAGTGCCGAACTTTATGCGGCCTATACCGATCTTCTTCAAAAAGCCGCAGATCTCAATTATTCATCCGCTGTACTTGGCTGGGACCAGGAAGTATACATGCCGCCTAAGGGTGCCGATATGCGTGGCAGACAACAGGCTACTCTGGCATCTATGGCGCACGAGTTACTCACCAGCAACGAATATGGCTACCTGCTCAAGCAACTGAACGCTGTTTCAGCGGAGCTTAGTGACACCGAACGAAGGAATGTAGCGCTGAGTATAGAAGACTTTGAGAAGAACAAAAAGCTATCTCCTGATTTTATAGAAGAACTATCACGCCTTACCAGCGAATGTTTCAATAACTGGATCGCTGCCCGCAAGGCCAACGCCTTTTCCCTCTTTGCGCCTTCTCTTAGCCGCATGATCGCCATCAAAAGAAAGCAGGCTGAGCTATATGGCTATACCTGCCACCCCTACGATGCCCTGCTCGATGATTATGAAAAAGGGGCCAACGTGGTCATGCTCGATGCGCTCTTATCCAAACTGAAACAACAGCTACCCATACTCCTCAATAAGATAAAAGCAGCGCCACAGGTAAGCGAAGATTGTTTTCACCAACACTTCCCCCGCCAGCAGCAATGGGACTTTGGTATAGATGTATTGAAGCAAATGGGGTTTGATTTCGAAGCAGGCAGGCAGGATTACGCCGAGCATCCGTTCACCACATCCTTCTCCCCTGCCGATGTACGCATCACTACCCGTGTGGACGAGAACAACTATGCATCTATGCTGTGGAGTTGTATACACGAGGGCGGCCACGGCCTCTACGAGCAGGGACTGCCAATGGAACAATACGGCTTGCCGCTTGGCTCTGCCGTATCCCTTAGTATCCACGAATCCCAGTCGCGCCTGTGGGAAAACAGCATTGGCCGCAGCCTCGGCCTGTGGCAATACTTCTTCCCTAAGCTACAGGCTTACTTCCCTGCTCAGTTGGAGAACGTGACCGCTACAGATTTCTTCAAAGCAGCTAACCGTGTTGCCCCCTCGCTCATCCGCACAGAAGCCGATGAGCTGACCTATCATTTTCACGTGATGATCCGCTACGAGATCGAGAAAGCGCTCATAGAAGGTTCGCTTGATCCCAAAGACTTACCCGCCAAGTGGAACGAATTGTATCAAACTTATCTCGGCATCAGCCCGCACGATGATAAAACCGGGGTATTACAGGATGTACACTGGAGCCACGGCAGTTTTGGGTACTTCCCCACCTACTCCCTCGGCAGTTTTTATGCCGCCCAGTTGTTCGACCAGGCGAAGAAAGACATACCCGGTTTGCAGGAGCAGATCAGCAACGGCGAATTATCCACCCTGCTGCAATGGCTGCGCACCAATATACACCAGTATGGCCGCCGTTATAACTCCGAAGAGCTTTGTGAAAGAATAACAGGACAAAAACTGGATACCGAATTCTTCATGCGCTATGCTGCCGACAAATATAAACAAGTATATGGCCTCGAATAAAAATGGCTGACTTAGTACGATATACCGAACCATTAGAACCTGATGAGCTGGCATTCCTCGAACGAAGGGAGAGTAAGGACAGGTCGTTGTATTATAAGGTCTTTCAGATCCTTATGGTCTTCAGTTTTGTGTTCCCATTTTTGGGAGCTTGGTACAGGGCTACCGATAACGCACCAAATGCCTTCTCCCCCGGCAGATTTTTCCTTTCCGCGTCCATTCTGTTGGTTATCTCTTTAGTGGCTGTTTATGTGCCCTACCGGGCTCATCTCTACAAGATCCAGATAGACATCAGGGAAGGAAAAAAGACAATTGAGATCGCCCACATCATGCGCAAACTACAGATGAACGCAAAGAACACATGCCATTTTTATATAGACTCAAAGATAAAGCTCAGCATCGAGGTATCTTATGACGATTTTACACGATTGAATGACGGAGACGAGGTGAGTATAGAGTACGCCACCCACTCCAGGTTGTACCTCGGGTATTTTTGACATTGTACATTTTCCCCTTTACTTTTGACCTACGACTAACAACTAAAGACTAACAAACATTAATGCAATTCAGTAATGTAGTGGGCCAGCAGGCTGCCAAAGAAGGATTATTGAGGATGTGGCACAGCAATGTGTTCCCACACGCGTTGCTCATTACCGGCGTTGAGGGTACAGGGGGCCTGCCTATGGCGCTGGCTATGGCACAGTACGTATTTTGCGAAAATAAAGGCCCGCAGGATGCCTGTGGCAAATGCCCCGGCTGTAGCAAGGCCGCCAAACTGGAGCATGCCGACCTGCACCTCAGCTACCCAACTATACCCCCAAAAGCCGGCGTTAAAGCCATGAGCCGTCACTATGCCCCCGAGTTCCGTGAGTTTATACAGCAATCGCCCTATGGCACTACCTACGATTGGCTGCAGCACATCAATGCAGAGAACAAGCAGGGCAACATCACCGCCGAAGAATGTAATGAGATCATAGACGTGCTCAACCTCAAATCGTATGAAGGTGGCAAAAAGGTACTGCTCATGTGGCGGCCTGAATACCTGGGTAAAGAAGGTAATAAGCTCCTTAAGCTGATAGAAGAACCACCCGCCGACACTATTCTCATTTTTGTGGCGGAGAATACCGAGGATATATTACAAACCATCCTTTCCCGCACACAAGAGGTAAGGTTAAGTCCTATCAGCCCCGCAGATATCGCTGAAGCGCTTACATCCCGGTCCCTCACCGATCCGCGGAAGGCGGCACAGGTAGCCCACATAGCCATGGGCAGCTATACTGAGGCACTGCGGCTGGTGCGCCATGCCGAGAACGACCTTTTCCCCGGCGTCAAAGACCTGTTCAATGCCCTGTTCACCAAAAACGGTGCGCTCATCGCAAAATTTGCCGATGAATGGTCGAAAGCAGGCCGCGAGCAGCAAAAGAACTTCCTCACCTATACCATACAACTGCTGGAACAAACCATAAAAGCCCGCTACCTTCCGGCCTCAGACCTGGCTTTACCTGATGCTGAAGCCCAATTTGTGCAGAAGCTCGCAGCAACCAAAATATCGTTTGAAGGATTTGGAGAGATCGTCTCTGCCATTTCTGACACCATTGCCTATATCGAACGCAATGCCCATTCCAAGACACAGCTCCACGCATTGGCCATCCGGATGCAATATATCATCTGGAAAATGCCCCTGCCAGCGCACACTAATTAATATTCCATAAAATATTCATAAAGTGTGCTTTTTGCCGGTCAAAAAATCACTCTTTCTTTAACGTTAGCACAGTTTTTGATTATCTTTTTATTAACAGCAATTAAGCTACATTTGTTATCGTTATTTCAGTTTATAGATCATATTAAGTTATTAGAACCATGTTACAATTCATGAAGAATAAAATCCTGATCCCTCTCGTTTTAGTTGTGGCATTAGCAGCCTTCTTTTCATTCAGGTATGTATATCCCGGCAAAGGCCATGCATCTGAGGATAAGCGCCAGGTAGTATTAGAAACCGTAATGGGCGTCATCAATGCAGTGCATTATTCACCAAAGGCGCTTGACGATACCTTTTCTTCAAGGGTATACCACCGCATGGTCACTGCATTCGATTATGACAAGCTTTATTTTACGCAGCAGGACATTAATAAGCTGCAAAACTACCAGTACAAAATAGACGACGAGATCCGCGAAGGCTCTATTGAGTTTTTTGATACTGTAGATGCCATCTTCACCCGCCGGATGGATGAAGCAGAAAAATTTTATCCTGTACTGCTCAGCAAGCCGTACACCTTCACATCCAATGAAGAGTTGCAGCTTAACGCCGATAAAGAAGCTTATGCAGCAGACGATGCCAGCCTCAGCAACAGGTGGAACAAGTACCTGAAGTACAGGGTACTCGCCAAGTACGTGGATCTGAAAAATGAGCAGGATAAAAAGAAAGAGAACAAAGACTCTGTGAACGCCGTCATGAAAACGGACGCAGAGCTCGAGGCTATAGCCCGCGAAGGCATCAAAAAAGACTACGACGGCTACTACAAAAGAATGCACAAACGGAAAGACGACGACCGTTACACCTTTTACATCAATGCGATCACCGAAACAGAGGACCCACATACTTCCTACTTCCCACCTGCCGAAAAAGAAGACTTTGATGCGGCTATGAGCGGTAGCTTCTTTGGCATTGGCGCACAACTGAAACAAACCCTGGAAGACAAGATCGAGATCACTGATGTGATTGCGGGAAGCGCATCGTGGAAGCAAGGCGAACTGAAATCAGGCGACCAGATCCAAAAAGTAGCCCAAGGCACGCAGACTCCGGTAGACATACAGGGGTACGACCTGCCTGATGTGGTGAAGCTGATCCGTGGGCCTAAAGGCACTGAAGTAAGGCTCACCGTAAAGAAATCCGATGGTTCGGTAAGGGTGATACCGATCATCAGGGATGTGGTGAATATGGAATCTACATTTGCCAAATCAGCGATCATCAAAAGTAAGGATGGCCCTGTTGGGTATATCTACCTGCCTGAGTTCTATGCCGACTTCAACCATACCAGCGGCCGCAGTTGCGCGACCGATGTGGCGAAAGAAGTACAGAAACTGAAAGACGCAGGTGTTACCGGTATTATCCTTGACCTTAGGGACAACGGCGGCGGCTCATTAAATGATGTAGTGGAAATGGCTGGTATCTTTATTGGCAAAGGCCCCGTGGTACAGGTAAAGAGCAACCACTCCGCCCCAACGGTACTCAGGGCGCAACCATCATCAGAAGATCCTCTGTATACAGGCCCACTCGCTGTTATGGTCAATGAGAACAGCGCATCTGCATCCGAGATACTGGCGGCAGCATTGCAGGACTACAGGCGTGCAGTAATAGTAGGCGCTACTACTTATGGCAAGGGAACTGTGCAGAATATGAAAGACCTTGATGCGATGATCAACCCAATGACCCGCCTCCGCCTTGTTGATGATTCTACAGGTACCGGCAACTCTATAGGCTCATTAAAAATAACACTCGAAAAATTCTACAGGGTGAATGGCGGTTCTACACAAATGAAGGGCGTAACACCGGATGTTTCTTTACCCGATGCTTACGAAGCCTATGACGATGAAGACCTTGGCGAACGCAAACAGAAATCTGCCCTGCCATGGGATGAGATCCCGGCCGCCAGCTACAAGCAATTCAACAGCGTTGGCAATGTACAGATCCTTGCTGCACTCAGCGCCAGCAGGGTAAAAGCTAACCCTACGTTTAAGCTGATACAGGAAAACTCAGATATCATCAAGAAAAAGAAAGATGATAACGAAGTGTCGCTCAATGAAACCAAATTCAGAAAAGAACAGGAAGAACTGAACGCAACATCGAAAAAAATAGAAGAGTTGCAGAAGAAAGCAACAACACTCGATGTAGTGAACATACCCGCAGACATTGCTGATGCAAAAACAGACAGTGTATCTGTTAAAAAGAATACAGACTGGCTGAAAGCTAAGAGCAAAGACATATATATATCCGAAACAGTGAATATTGTCGACGACCTCGAAAAATCAGAAATGAAAATGAACCTCAAGACGGGCATGAAATAGTTGCTTCAATAGACACATCACATAGCAGCCCGCACCCAATTGTGCGGGCTGATTTTTTATAGATAACACGATCTTTATTATCCACGGGTAAATGAACGCGCACTTCACGCTCTTTAAGTGATAGAACCGCCATTATTACCCCTTAATTCATTGAGTTATTGTTTTATATTTGTAACCTATTCCACCACCATCGCTAACGAGAATGAACATCAAAAAAATATTAATAGCTAACAGGGGCGAAATAGCCATCCGCATATCGCGTGCTGCAACTGAGCTGAACATACCTACCGTCGCCATATATACATACGAAGACCGCTATTCCCTGCACCGCTACAAGGCCGATGAGGCCTACCAGGTGGGCGGGGATAAAGACCCGTTGAAACCCTACCTTGATATTGAGGGCATCATTAAAATAGCGCTGGAGTGCGGCGCTAATGCCATACACCCCGGCTATGGCTTTTTATCCGAGAATGCGACATTTGCCCGAAGGTGCTCCGAAGAAGGTATTATATTCATAGGCCCCGATGCAAGTGCCATGGCAGCCCTCGGTGATAAGATGACAGCAAAAGAAGTAGCCCTCAAAGCCGGGATACCGCTTATAGAAAGCAATATTACCGATCTTACCGATATAACAATAGCGCTAAGCGAGGCCAACCGCATAGGCTACCCGCTAATGCTCAAAGCAGCATCAGGTGGAGGTGGACGTGGCATGCGCGTAGTGCGCAGCGATGCCGACCTCACAAAATCATTCCCCGAGGCACGCAGCGAAGCAAAGAACGCTTTTGGCGATGATACCGTATTCCTGGAGAAATTTGTAGAACGACCCAAGCACATAGAAGTACAAATAGCTGCTGACAGGCATGGCAACATTGTGCACCTGTATGAGCGCGACTGCTCAGTACAGCGCCGCTTCCAGAAGGTGGTGGAGATGGCGCCATCCTCGGCACTAAGGCAGGATACACTCGACAAGCTATACAGCTATGCTGTAAAGATCACGACTGCCGTAAAATACAATAACCTCGGCACGGTAGAGTTTCTTGTTGATGATGCACAAAACATCTACTTCATAGAAGTGAACCCACGCATACAGGTAGAGCATACCGTAACGGAAATGATCACCGGCGTGGACCTCATTAAAACACAGATATTCATTGCCGCAGGCCACAAGCTCTCCGATCCGGAAATTGGCCTTGGCGACCAGGCCAAAATACCCAAAGTTGGTTTTGCCATTCAGTGCCGTATCACGACTGAAGACCCGCTCAATGACTTCAAGCCTGATTACGGCACCCTCGTTACCTACCGCAATGCAGCAGGCTTTGGTGTGCGCCTCGATGAAGGCAGCACTTATCCCGGCATGAAGATCAGTCCGTTCTTTGATTCAATGCTCGTGAAGGTGAGTACCTCAGGCAATTCCATAAGGGACGCAGCTTCAAAAATGAACCGCGCCCTGCGCGAGTTCCGTATCCGTGGCGTGAAGAACAATATCCAGTTTCTCGAAAACCTTGTTACGAACGAAGATTTCCTTTCTGGCAATGCAACTGTAAATTTCATTCAGGAGCATCCCGAACTCTTTACATACACACTACGATTGGACAGGGGTACACGCATGCTCAATTTCCTTGCAGAGGTATCGCTCAATGGCAACCCTGATGTGAAAGTGAAGAACGAAAAGGTGTTTGAAAAGCCCATCCTGCCAGATGTAGATACATTTGTACCGTACACTAAGGGCACCAAAGACCTGCTTACAGAACTTGGCCCCGATAAATTCAGCGAATGGCTGCGTAAAGAGAAACAAATACACTATACCGATACCACCATGCGCGATGCGCACCAGAGCCTGCTCGCTACCCGCATGCGTACCAACGACATGCTGAAGGTGGCCAAAAGCTTTGCCATCGCCTTCCCGCAAACGTTCAGCATGGAAGTATGGGGCGGCGCCACGTTCGATGTGTGTATGCGCTTCCTCAATGAAGACCCTTGGCGCAGGCTGGAGGCTCTACGCAAGGCCGTGCCGAATATCCTGCTGCAAATGCTGATCAGGGGTTGCAATGGTGTGGGCTATGCCGCATACCCCGATAATGTGATCGAAAAATTCGTAGAGCAATCCTGGGAGAAAGGTGTGGACATCTTCCGTATATTCGACTCGCTCAACTGGATGGAGAATATTGCCCCCTGCATAGATATGGTGCGCAAGCGCACCGGCGGCCTTGCAGAAGGCGCACTTTGCTACACGGGCGACATCATGGACCCTAAGCGCACCAAGTACGATCTGAATTACTACCTGCGCATGGCCAAAGACCTGGAAAATGCAGGGGCGCACATCATTGCCATTAAGGACATGTCTGGCCTGCTGAAGCCCTATGCTGCTAAGATACTCGTAGAGGCACTCAGGGATACCGTAAAGCTGCCTATACACCTGCACACGCATGATACGTCGTCGCTGCAGCCTGCCACTTACCTCATGGCTATAGATGCCGGTGTGGATGTGGTAGATTGTGCGATAGGCTCACTCTCCGGCCTCACCTCGCAGCCCAATATGAACTCGGTGATAGAAATGATGCGCTTCAACGAAAGGGAAAACCCCTATGACATGAAGAAGCTCAACCAGTTCAGCAACTATTGGGAAGCTGTGCGCGAATACTACTACCCTTTCGAATCAGGGCTTAAAGCCGGCACTGCCGAAGTATTCCATCATGAGATACCCGGTGGCCAGTATAGCAATCTCAAACCGCAGGCCATAGCGCTTGGATTAGGCGATAAATTTGAACAGATCAAAGATATGTACGCCACCGTCAATGACATGTTTGGCGACATAGTAAAAGTAACCCCGAGCTCAAAGGTGGTAGGCGACATGGCACAGTTCATGGTCGCTAACGACCTTACAGAGCAGGATGTAATGGAGAAAGGCAGCAGCATCTCCTTCCCCGAATCGGTGCAGCAATTTTTCATGGGTGAGATAGGCCAGCCGGAAGGCGGCTTCCCTAAGGCCCTGCAGCAGATCATACTCAAAGACAAGCGCCCATATACCGACAGGCCAAACAAACACCTGCCACCAATAGACCTCGACAAAGCATTAATGGCTTTGCAGGAGCAATACGGCAATGATCTCACTATTACTGATCTCCTGTCTGCGATCTTTTACCCCAAGGTATTTGATGCGTATATGAAATTCTACCGCCAGTATGGCGATGTATCTGTGGTACCTACCCCACTCTTCCTGTATGGCATGAAGGTAGGCCAGGACACAACTGTGGAAATTGCCAAAGGCAAAACCCTCCTCATCAGGTTGCTGAGCATCGGCCCTGTGGATGACAAAGGCAACCGCACCGTATTCTTTAAGTTGAATGGGCAGACACGAAATGTGGAAGTACGCGACACCTCCGTAAAAACAGAGCGCAAAGAAAATAAGAAAGCTAATAAAGACAATGAGCACCAGATCGGTGCGCCATTGCAAGGCATGCTGTCGAAACTGCTGGTGAAGAAAGGTGATGTGGTCAAGAAAAATCAGCAACTGTTCATCATCGAGGCCATGAAGATGGAAACCATCATCACAGCGCCGTTTGATGGCACAGTAAGCAATATAGAGCTGGCCGGCGGCACATTAGTGAACACCAACGACCTTGTAGTAGAACTAAACTAATAATGATGAAAAAAATCGGACTGATCACTATCCTTTTTTGTATGGCGCTGGGTGTAGCCCATGTTATGGCACAGGACAAAAAGAAGAAAAAAACACCGGTACCTGCCGCAGATATTGTCACTGACACCAATGATCAGCCCGTCACTCATGCTCATGCAAAAGACACCATTCGCTACTTTCTGCTGCCTGAGTTCTACTCGCCATGGCCTATAGACAACAACGACACCATCCTCAAGTACGATTGTTATGATGCCAATCATCATATCATCAATATGGATACCCTCACCAATTCAGCCGACATCCATTCCATCTCCCTCATCAAAACGCACCACGACTACCTGCACACCCAACTGGATGCAGAAGGATCACCCCGACCCAGGTCAATAGCTCGCGTAACCTACAAATACGAAAGAACAGGTCCCGACACATGGAGCGCATTAGACATCATCAACAATTACAGGTCTGAGCTGCAGGAAGACAGGCACACACTGGTAAAGCAAGATACCACCATTGTTATCAATGCAGCAAACGACAGAAAACATCTGACCATCCGCAAATACTATAAAGTTATAGAACTGGAAAACCAGAATACTGAGCAGAGCAACTCACATCAAAATGAGAACGTGGTGTTCGTGAACTACCTCGTGCCCGAATTCTATTTTCACGCCCCGCAAAAAGTAAAAGACACCACCTATGAATTCTTTTGCTACGACAGCAAAGACAGCGTAATGGACAATGTTACCGATTACGACCTCGTGCATTATTACTCCCTCTACAAAAGCTTCACCGATTCCACACATCACTACAAGGATGATAATGGCAATAAAAAGCCACTACCCGTATCTGCTATAGTGAAACGATTTGACCGCATAGGCAAAGACAAGTGGATGTGCGTACAGTACCCCCACAATAAATACACTGAGCTGAAAGACTTTAAAAATGTGATCGTATCATCTGATACCGAAAGCACGGTCGACCCCGTAACCGCAGACGGCCCCGTAACCATGAAAATTTACAATCATTACAAAGTGGTGAAGTAATTCGCTATCACCACAAAATCAAGAAGAGAACATAGCCCAAGGTTTCAACCGTGGGTAAAATAAATATCGGATTTCCGGCAACCGTTTCAACGGTTTACCTAACGTGTACAAATAACAACACAACCAAATAGCACTCCGATTTAAGCATTTGAACTACCCCACTCCTTTGTCGCCCTCACCATAGCATCCCCATTACCGGTCAGCTCCGCCAGCCTCCCCATCACCCGCTCCACCAGCGCATCCGGGCAAGATGCCCCCGATGTGATCATCACCCGCATCGGCCGATGTAACGGCATATAGCCCCGTGTTTCTATTTCCGAATGTGTATGCAGCTCAAAATGCCTGATCGTATCCACTGACACCAGGCAATGCTCATCATTAATAAAATAGGTGGGCAACTGCAGTTCGCAAAGCTCCACCAGGTGCGATGTGTTGGAGCTATTGTAACCGCCTATCACCACCGCCATATCTGCATCCTGAGCGAGCATACCCTGTACAGCGCTTTGGTTGTCGTTGGTGGCATAGCAAAGTGTATCGCGGGTATCAGCAAACCGCTCCGCTGTCTTTGGTGCAGGTGTACGGTAATACATCAATATCTCTTGTTTCAGATAGTCGGCTATAGCCTGCGTTTCGCTGGCCAGCATAGTAGTCTGATTCACCACTCCTATGCGTTGCAGGTCTTTAGCCGCATCAAACGCTTCTGAATACTGCCCTTTAAAATCGTCGTAAAACTGGTCGGCAGGCAAATCCTCAGTGATATACTGCGCCAGCAGTTCAGCCTGCGCCATATCCTTCACCACAACTGTTGGCGTATGCGCCTTGCTGTGCGAGAAGGTCGCCCGTGTCTCTTCATGTCCTGGCTTGCCATGTACTACCACCGTATAACCATCATCCCCTATCTTCTCCGCGCGGTTCCATACCTTTTCCACAAAGGGGCAGGTAGTCTCATACAGTGTCGGGTCTATGCCTTTATCTTTCAGTGTCTTTGCCAGTTCCAGCGTGGTACCAAATGCGGGTATGATCACTACATCTTCGGGTGTCAGTTCATTAAGGTCCATCAGCATATTGCCCTTAGTGTCCATGATGAATTTGATGCCCAGCGCCTGCAGGTCTGCATTCACCCCGGGGTTGTGGATCATTTCACTCAGCAGGAATATGCGCTTGCCCTTATTTTCCTCCACCGCCTTGAAGGCGATCTCTATGGCATTTTCCACCCCATAGCAAAACCCGAAATGGCGCGCGAGGATAATGTGCAGCGAGCCCAGTTGCAAAATAGTGGGCTCGTGGTCCTTCTTCATTTTATCATCCGCCTTGCGTTGCTGCTTGATGGCTGTAACTAAGGGGCTGCGGTAGTGTACCGGTACATTAAAAGACTTCATGGAACTGCAAAATTACGCATTTTCATCATCGTTCCCTACCTCACGATGCTATACCTTTTCAGCTTCCAGAACCTGTTTATCCCCTGCAGCGGATGGTTCAGGCTCATTTGTACCATTCCCAGGGTGTCATTTACATAAAACACATCATCAAATGTGGTACTCGTCTTGCCCACAGCAGTATCGGCTGCATACTGATGAATAACCGCCACTTCCGACATCGGTATATGACTGATGGTATCCACGGGTAGTATCGCCGTAATGCTTGCCGTATCGGCAGTAGTGATTATAGGCCCCACCACAAAAGGAGAAAAGAACAAGGGGCTGTAGGATACATCGGTTTTCCACCCCAGTATATCCACTCCATAATAATAATCTACATTGATACTGTACCCTTCAAAGTCCCACACCCACAGCGCACTGTCGGCAGCATTCGTACCGTCAATATTATGCTCTGCGATAAATATTTTGTGGTAGTCATTGATCACATCAGATGCCCCCACCTGTATGAAGCTGTTGGCCCGCACATAGAAGCTATCTGTGCGCCCGCTCATCGTATCCGTATATATCCAGTAGCTGCCTGGCTTATAATTGAATGGGCTGGTCACAGCAGTATCCACATCCAGCTCCTGCACAGGCAGGTGTTTCGTCTTATTGCAGTTGCTGAATAAGGCAACTACACAAAGAATAATAATTGCCGAAAAACTTCTTTTCATCCTACAATATTATCCAATAACAAGCAATTAACGAAATAAGGGTAAATAAGCTGACATAAAAACAATATGAGTGAATGTTCATATACACTTACCGCTACTTCTTTGCCAGTGCCAACTGTAGCACATCATCTGCACTCTCTACATAATGAAACTTGAGGCCCTTCACATACTCCTTATTGATCTCTTCCACATCCTTTTCATTCTGCTTCGATAAGATGATGTCCTTGATACCCGCGCGCTTCGCAGCCAGCATCTTTTCTTTGATACCGCCTACTGCCAGTACCAGCCCACGCAGGGTCACCTCACCCGTCATAGCCATATAAGGCTTTACCTTCCGGCCTGTGAATGCAGATGCCAGTGACGTGAGCATGGTTATACCCGCACTCGGCCCGTCTTTCGGCACAGCGCCTTCGGGTACATGTATGTGTATGTTTACCTCATCAAATTTATCAGGCGATATGTTATACTCCCCGGCATGTGCCCTTAAATAAGATAATGCCGTACTGGCGCTCTCCTTCATCACATTGCCCAGGTTGCCTGTAAGTGTTATTACACCCTTTCCTTTTGATAAAGATGTTTCTATGAACAGTATATCCCCACCTGCTGATGTCCAGGCCAGTCCCACCACCACTCCGGCAGGATGCCCCTTGGTATAAATATCATTGGTGAATTTCGGTTTACCCAGCGCCTCTTCTATCCTGGCCGGTGTCACCTGTGGTTCTACTTTTTCTTCCATCGCCACATGCTTCGCCACAGAGCGCATCATAGCAGCCAGCAGGCGGTCCAGTTCACGCACACCACTTTCGCGGGTATATTCCTGCACCAGTTTCAGTATCACCTTATCAGGGAAGCGCAGCGGCACTTTGCCCAGCCCGTGCAGTTCTTTCTGCTTCGGCACCAGGTGGCGCTTGGCTATCTCTATCTTCTCCTCAGGCGAGTAGCCCGATAGCTGTATGATCTCCAGCCTGTCGCGCAGCGCCGGCTGTATATCACTCAGGCTGTTAGCTGTAGCTATAAATAATACTTTCGAGAGGTCAAATTCCAGCTCAAGGTAGTTATCATAAAAAGAGTTGTTCTGCTCCGGGTCCAGTATCTCCAACAATGCAGAACTTGGGTCTCCCCTGAAGTCCTTGCCCATCTTATCTACCTCATCCAATATGAATACAGGGTTGGCCGATTTTATCTTGCGCAACTGCTGTATCACCCTGCCCGGCATAGCACCTATGTACGTCTTTCGGTGCCCACGAAGCTCACTCTCATCATGCAGGCCACCAAGGCTCAGGCGCACATACTTGCGGTTGATCGCATTGGCTATACTGCGTCCCAATGATGTTTTACCTATACCCGGAGGGCCTACAAAACACAGTATCGGCGACTTCATATCGCCCTTCAGCTTCAGCACAGCCAGGTATTCCAGTATACGGTCCTTGATCTTGTCCATACCATAATGGTCGTCGTCAAGTACCTTTTGCGCATGTTTCAGGTCATAGCTGTCTGCTGTGTATGTACCCCACGGCAGGTCCAGCATCAGGTCCAGGTGGTTGTAGATCACCGAGTAGTCGGGTGTGCTGGGGTGCATGCGCTCCAGCTTTTCTATATTCTTCTTAAAAAGTTCTTTGGCAGCATCGGTCCACTTCATTTCCTCCGCGCGCTTCTGCAGGTCTTTGATCTCGCGATCATTCGGATCGCCGCCCAGTTCATCACGTATCGACTTCATCTGCTGTTGCAGGAAATACTCCCGCTGCTGGCGGTCTATATCAGCCCTGGTCTTGCTGGTGATCTCGTTCTTCAGCTCAGCCAGTTGCAGTTCCGTTTGCAGCAGGTTCATCAGCTTCTCTGCACGGGTCTTTATATCGTTCTCCTCCAGCATCGCCTGCTTGTCCTGTAGCTTTGCCGATATATTGGAAGCCACAAAGTGCATCAGGAACGACTGCTGTTCTATATTGCGTAATACGATGCTCGCCTCATTAGGCATGTTCAGCGATAGCTGGGCTATCCGCTCCGAATATTCCTTTATAGAGGCGATCAGCGCATCAAATGAAGCGTCTTTTTGCGGGTATACATCATCCAGGTATTGCACCTGCGCCATGAAGTAAGGGTCTACCTGCGTATAGGCTTCTATCCTGAAACGCATACGTCCCATAATGAAGATCGTGATGTTGCCATCAGGCATCTTTATTTGCTTCACCACCTTGGCCAGTGTACCTACATTGTAAATATCATCCGGCATCGGGTCTTCATTATTGCTGTCCTTCTGCGCTATTACGCCTATCCATTTACCGGTGCGTTGTGCTTCTGCTATCGCCTTTACCGACTTATCACGCGCGACCGTGATAGGCAACACTACATTTGGGAACAGTACAGTATTACGCAGGGCTATAATAGGGAGTTCCAGGGGCAGTGAGCCTTTCTCCTGGTCATCCATTTCATCTTCTCCTAGTGGTACTATTGGCATGAACTCCATCTCCTGTTCATTATGGCCAAGGAACATATCTAACATTGATCTTATTTCAGACATTATGGCAAAGTTACCCCGTATTGGTTACATATGAAAGGGGTAATATTAATGGGCAATCCTTATGCCACATTCAAAAAACGGCAATAATTTCAGACATTCAGGTATTTATATCTCTTAAAGCTACCCATAAGACATAGTTTCCTATCTTTGTAAAAAATTGCACATGACCCATAAACACTTACCCATATTCCTCTTTTTTTTTATATTATCTGCTTTTAGCGCGGCAGCTAAAATGCCCGCAGAAGATACCGGCAGTATGAAAAAAACAGCCCCTCCGTTACAGCGGTTTTATGTTGGTGGCTCTATGGATGGCGCTATATTCTCTACAGCAAGCGGCACTACGCCCATCAACAGCAAAATAAGCACCGTACGTTTCACTTATGGCTTCAATCTCGGCGCTTCTTTCAACTGGAACCTCGGCAGGCACTTTGGTGTTTATACTGGCCTCGATCTCAAAAATATTGGCTTCATCGAAAAGTATAATGCAGTCACTACCAAACGCCGCACTTACAATCTAGGCGTACCTGTCGGCATTTAGATCGGCAATATGTCGCCGAAGAAAATGTATGTTTTCCTGGGCGGCGGTGCAGATGTGCCACTCAATTACAGGGTAAAGACCTTCACCGTAAGGAATGAGAAAACAAAGTATAATGAGTGGTTCAGCAACGCCACACCGTTGATCATGCCATACGTCTTTGCAGGCCTGGCATTGAATCATGGCTTCACTATTAAAGCACAGTACTACCCCAACAATTACCTGAATCCCGACTACATTTATAAAGGAGCAAAAGTAAATGCAGGGTATGATGTGCAGCTCATCTTATTCAGCCTTGGCTTTTATATGAATTACAGCAGGCATCACGACATGGTGAAGAAGCATGTCACTGAGATGAATACTATGTAGTAATTGCTCCTAATACCTCTGCTTAAGAATTGGTCTATACACTTGCATAGACATTGCTATATTCCTTTGCAAATACGCAACATCTCCCTTTAGGGGCGGGGTTGTACTCGCAACAATAACCACTCACCAATTGCACCAGAAAAAAACAATGAACGAACTTGGCCGCAAAAGCCCGGATGAAATGAAAGCCGCAGACAAGCACCGCGTCATTGTCATACTTGATGATGTACGCAGCATGCACAATGTAGGTTCCACTTTCCGCACCTGCGATGCATTTGCTGTCGAGGCCATATACCTGTGTGGCTATACCCCCACGCCACCTCACCGCGACATTCACAAGACCGCCCTGGGCGCCACCGAAACTGTAGCCTGGAAACACTTCCCCACCACACCCGAAGCCGTGCAGCATGCACGCGATAATGGCTACAAAATACTGGCCGTGGAGCAAGCGCATAACAGCACCTTATTGCCCGATTTCAACTGGAACAACAAACCTGTGGCTTTGGTATTCGGCAACGAGGTAGAAGGCGTAAACAACGAAGTATTAAAGGCCGCAGATGGCTGCATAGAGATACCCCAATGGGGCGCAAAACACTCTCTCAACATATCCGTAAGCGTCGGTGTCGTCCTTTGGGAAATGGTTAGAAAATGAGGTAAACCACCATTGAAGATCCTTACACAAACATCATACTCGGAAACTCTATCTTAAAAATACTGCCAATATTCACTTCGCTCTCTGCATATATCTTCCCTCCATTCTTCTGCACCAATTCTTTGCACAATACCAGTCCCAGGCCACTACCCCTTTCACCGTTAGTACCCGATGAAGAATGAACATCTTCAAGTTCAAACAGATGGCTAACCCTGGTGGCATCCATACCTATTCCATTATCCTGTACAACAATCGCCAAGCCTGAAGGCCGCTCACTCGTAAATATCTTTATCTCCCCGCCTTCCCTCGTAAACTTAACCGCATTAAAGATCAGGTTTCTGATCACCACATCAATTTCATTCCTTACGCCATGCATCTTCATTTGTTTTGGGATCAGGTTGATAACATTGATTTGTTTAAGAGAATAATACCCCTGCAACACACCCCTGCTTTGTTCAGCCAGTTCATACAAATTAAATACCCCTAACTTCTTTGGTCCTGATTCATTTTCAGATAGTGTCCATTGCAACAGGTTGCCCAGCAACTGGCCTACCGCGGTCAGTTGCTGGAGCATTGTTTGCTTCAGCGAAAGATAAGTCTCACGATCAAAACACTGATCATCCTGTATATCCAAATAAAACAAGATCGAAGATACAGGGCCTCTTACATCATGTGCAATAATGGAAATGAGTTTATTTTTAAATTGAAGCGTATTTTTTAGCCGATATATCTCTTTGTCAGTTGTCTTCTGCAATGCTTGCCCCTCTGCCAGTTTTTTGCTGAGCTTATTGTTTTTAATATAGTACACGATACATAACAGCAACAGTATAGAGAGTAATACTAAGGCATATTCAGATTGCTCGGCAGGACTAAGATCCTTAAATACACTGGTATCAGCATCCGCTTCGTGTATCACTACCGGAGTAGCCGCTACGTTACTGAATAAAAGAACCGGGTATGAACAAAACCATAACAGGCTCAAAGCCCTGATAGCGTAACACATTTTCTCAACGAAAAATTTAGGCAAGTTGTGAATTAGCAGGATACACGCGCGGCCATTGCTTCAGCCACTTTTTCAGATAATATTCGTTCCAATGCAAGGATACTGGAAGGAACCGTGAACTTCGATAATATTACCCATTGACCGGCTTCATCCAAGCCCATGAAAAAATATTTAGCGCCATCATTAACAGGCTTACAGAACAAAAAAATATCACTATCCTCTTTTTTATTGATCTCTATTAAAAAACTTTGCTGTTTTTCAATGTCAACAATAAATTCTTTTGTTCCTGCTGCATAACTTGCTTGACAAAGGGCCATAATATTTCTATATTATTTGTGAATACAATGGTGCAATATTATAGGGAATAGTTAAATAGTATTGTCGAATTAATTCTACGTATTTATTTCAACTATTTGCATCAATTTTGCACAATCGAACTGTTGTTCATTCATCCCATCAAAAAATTCTCATAATAGGAATGTCAATCAACATCATCATTGCTGATGACCACAGCATGATAAGAAAAGGAATAAAACTAATACTAAAAACCACTTTTGGATATCACAATATTATTGAAGTCGGCTCATGCACTGATCTTATGTCTGAGCTCCGCAAAAAGGAATGTACCCATTTATTGCTAGACATTATCTTCCCTGACGGCACGGCACTGGAGGTCATCCCAAACATCATTAACTTATGCCCCGATATAAAAATAATGATGTTCACCATGCAATCACCCGTAGTGTATAGCGATGTGTTCAAGCAATATGGCGTTAATCATTATCTCCCAAAATCACTAAATGAAGAGCAAACGGTTTGTTACCTGCGCAAGTTTCTCAACAATGAGCCTATACCTGTAGATAGCAAACTACTGCTACCCCAAAACCCTTTCTCCACTCTTTCGCCAAGAGAACTGGAGGTACTCCATTACATTCTTAACAGCCACCAGACAAAAACGATCTCTGATGTTTTAAACCTGCGCATGAGCACTATCTCTACATTAAAGAAACGGATCTTTGAAAAAACAGGAACCGAAAATCTCACCCATTTGCTCGAACTGGCCAACCTGTACGATATCAATTTCTAATACCGATTACACTAAATACACCTCATGGCATTTCTCTCCATCAACGACAAGCAGGTCAATATCATCACACAATCCTTACTCGTCCTGTCTTCCGCAATAGTCATTTATTTCATTATTGGCTATACCGTAAAAAAAATCATCATTAAGCAAAAAATACTGAAACTGCTGATAGAACGCAGGACACGCGAGATACAACAGAAGAATGAAGAACTCGAAAAAAACAACCTCATCAAAACAAGGCTCATCTCCATTATCAGCCACGATCTCATCAGCCCGTTAAAATATATTCACTTCACGACTAAGAACCTGCTCGAAAACAAAGCCGGGCTCGACCAGGACACCATTGACGAAATGATGACAGAGGTAATGAACTCATCCAAAGAACTGGAACTCATCTCCACCAATATCCTCAACTGGATAAAATACCAGAACGAAAACAGGCGGCTCATCAAAGAAGAATTCGACCTTCATGCCATCGTCAACCAGATCTTCAGCATCTTCAAAGGCATAGCCAAACAAAAAGATATAGAGCTCGCCAATGAATTCAATACCGGCATGATCCTCTACCAATATATGGAACCCATAAAGATCGTGTTATATAATCTTACACTCAATGCACTCAACTTTACTGAAAAGGGTAAGATTACGGTGAGCGGCGGCAAAACCAGCAAGGGTATACTCATAAAGGTTGAGGACGAGGGCATCGGTATGAGTAACGAACAGATCGCTAATATCATGTCAGAACAATTTATTGTATCTTCGATCAACGTGGATAAGCGAAAAGGGAATGGCCTCGGCTACCTCATCATCAAAGACCTGCTGAAACTTGTGGATGCCAAATTTGTGATCAAGAGTAAGAAGAATAAAGGCACCAAGGTCACCATCCTGCTTCCCGTTTAAAACAACCCGATATGCTGGAACTACGCCCCGTATGCGAACAATGCAACAAGTCACTGCCTCCCGATAGCACCGAAGCCATGATCTGCACCTACGAGTGTACCTTCTGCAAATATTGTGTAACGGATATCCTTCACAACGTATGCCCCAACTGCGGCGGCGGATTGGAAAAGCGTCCGATAAGGACCAAAGAGCAATTAATAAAAGACCCGGCAACCATCACTGCCATCCACAAACCTGTCGACCCCACAAAATTCTCAGCCCTGCTCCTCCGCTACAAAGACATCCCTCCCAACAAACGATAGAACGCACAAAAGGCTCTTACAATAAAGTCTTGTTTTCAGGATCGGATCCTGGAATTTGGAACTTGGAATTTGGAATTTAACCACTTACTCCGCTATCCTCTTCAAATTAAAATCCGGAATCGCAGATACTATGATGGGGTACTTCTCCAGCGTCACATCAGACGGATCCAGCCCAAAACCGCGTTCTTCAGAAAGGCTCACTTTTTTCAGCAGGAAGTAGCCGCGCATCATCAGCCGCTCCCACATAGGCAGGGAGTTATCGCGCGACAGGAACTTTTCCATTACAATAAACCGGAAGTCACCCATCACATTATTCTGGCGCAGCGATTCATAACGGCTCACTACATTCACTTCTTTATTGATCACCATTTCCTCCACCACCTTCCTGAACATATACTGTATCCTGTGATCGACCCTGAACCCCAGCCTGAACTCAACCCTGATGATCTCGTTCGGAATGATGGTCTGCACAGTGTATTCGGTTGTATAAGGGTCATCCACTACATCCACATGCACAAACCAGTAGATATCTGCACGCTTCGGCTTGCGGTATAGTATAGAATACAGTATTTTATGCTCTATTTCTTTAGGATTATTGGCGCTGGTCAGGTACACGAGGTGTGTGGCATACTTGGTAATGCTGGCATCATTACTGAGCTCCTGTATGATGGGTATATAATTATCCAGCCTTACAAACTCCACATACCTGTTCTTGATCTTGCGCGATTTATACCAAACGATCATGGTCAGGAACAAACCTCCTGCTACCACCACGGTTACTACCCCGCCCTCTACAAACTTCTCCACCAGGTTGGCCCATAAAAATGAGAATTCAATGGTCAGGTACACTACCAGGTAAGTAACGATCCATACTATAGGTACCCGCTTCACAAACATGTAGTAGGAGAACAGGCACGAGGTCATGATCATACAGATGGTAATAGACAGGCCATACGCCGCCTCCATATTTGACGACCGCTGAAAGTATAATGTGATAGCAGTACACCCCACAAACAACAGCGTATTGATCCCTGGTATGAACGACTGTCCCCGTTCCACAGTCGGGTAGTTGATCTTCATCTTCGGCCACAGGTTCAGCTTCATCGCCTCACTGATCAGTGTGAACGAACCCGATATCAATGCCTGGCTGGCAATGATGGCGGCAATAGTAGCAATGATGATCCCCGACAATAAAAACCAATGCGGCATCAGATCGTAAAATGGGTTCTGCGCGGTGCTGCTCCACACCTCTCTCTTTATGCCCAGCAGAAATGCTCCTTGCCCCAGGTAATTCAATATCAGGCAGGTTTTTACAAATATCCACGACGAGCGTATGTTGCCCCTGCCACAATGCCCAAGGTCGGAGTAAAGTGCTTCCGCTCCTGTTGTACAGAGAAACACTGCTCCCAATATCCAGAAGCCCTTGGGGTATACAGTCAGCACCCTGATCGCATAATAAGGATTGAGCGCACGGAATATACGCCAGTCATTAGCCTGGTACAGCTCATGCAATCCCAATACGGCCAGCATCAGGAACCAAATGAACATGATAGGCCCGAATGCCTTACCTATAGAGCTGGTGCCAAATTGCTGAAAGAAAAACAGCAGGGAGAGTATACCGATAACGATATACACGATCGTCATTACATTGATATGGTGCAGGTAAGGGATATTTTGCAGCCCCTCTATAGCAGAGGTCACAGAGATGGGCGGGGTGATCATACCATCAGCCAGCAGCGCCGCCCCTCCTATCATTGCCGGGAACACCGTCCACTTGCCATGCCTGCGTACCAGCGCGAATAACGAAAAGATACCACCCTCTCCTTTATTATCGGCTTTAAGGGTCAGCATCACATACTTTACCGTGGTTTGCAGTGTCAGTGTCCAGATGATGCAGGAAAGAGCGCCTATGATCAGGAACTCATTGATCACCTTGCCATTACATATAGCATTCATTACATACAATGGCGACGTACCTATATCACCATAAATAATGCCAAGCGCAATAAGCATGCCCGCAACTGATGCCTTATTCAGATTCTTTCCCAATGCTACCCTCCTGATTAATGTTCCAGACGCTGCAAAGTTATAACAATATTACCCATCTTGATATAATAAACAACAGAATAATCTTTATGTCTTCAGGATAAAATAAAACGCCACTGCTATTGCAAATATTACTTAAATTTGATTTAACTACCCTTGCAAGCATGAAAAATATACTACCCATATTTCTCTTTCTTCCCTTTCTGGCGCGCGCACAATCAATACATATCAGTACTCCCGCTACTACGATATGTAAAGGCAGTTCCATCGTTTTTACTGCCACAGATAGCACCTCCATCACACCTCATTATCAGTGGAAACTAAATAACACAAACACCGGCACTGACACTTCGATATATACCACCAACACATTAAACAATGGCGACTCGGTCATCTGCCTACTCATCAACGCAGCCGGAGATACGGTGTTGGCCACCTCCAATACCATTAATATAACGGTCGACACTCCACTAAACGCAGGCACCATTACCGGCTACGATACACTATGTGCCGGTTCAACTACAACACTTACTGAATCTATACCTGGTGGAATATGGAGCGAAAACAGTGGAGCAGCGTCCGTGGATTCTGGCATCGTTACGGGTATCCATGGCGAAGAAGAGGGTTTCCCGGCCTTTGATTCTGTCTTTTATACGGTTACCAACTCCTGCGGGTCCTCAGTAGCATCGGCACAAGTGGTGGTTAAGCCTTTACCCGATGCTTGGTTTTATATTGGATGGCCCACACCATATGATGCGCAACCTGGCTTATGCATCAACACATCCGCCGATGTAAACGGTGACGACGGTGTTGACGGAATCATATATTCATTGCATGGCCATCTTTCATGCAGTAATATTAACGTTTTTGGAATTTCCGCAGGGCTAGATACAATAGTATGTATATCCACTAACTCCTGTGGAGTTGATACTTTTCGCTTGCCATTTGTTGTGTATCCGGCTGCCGTTGCGGGAACAATCACTTCACACAAAACCGAAATATGTATTAGTGATACGATCTTATTATCAGATACCACAACTGGATTGTATTCTTCTCTAACATGGGCCGGTAGTAATAACAACGCGACTGTTTATTCTTACGACGGCACTCTCATTGGCACAGCAAATGGCGTGGACACTATCACAGTTACAAATTGGTTTTGTGGACATGCCACTACATCAATTACCATCACCGTCAATCCTACCCCGCAAATCAACAGCACTAAGCAATTTTGCTCAGGCACATCACAAACACTGGCCTCATCTGTTGCCAACACCACCTGGAGCAGCAGTGATCCCGCAATCGCAGCCATTGCCCAGCAGGGCTTGCTAAATGCGGTGCAAGCAGGCACGACACTAATAAGTGCGGCTATAGGCTCCTGTAGTACTAATATCGAAGTAACTGTAAACCCTCAACCCTCCGCCATCTATGGTGCCGATGTAATTTGCATGGGCAGCCAAGCCACAATGACAAACCAGATCGCCGGTACATGGATGTCAACCGATCCAGCCATTGCAACCGCATCTCCGGGCTCAGGCATTGTGCAAGGCATAAGTAAGGGATTTACTACCATATCCTTCTCCGCAGGCGGCTGCACTACAGTCAAACAGATCACCGTCGAAGATTGCGATAAAGAATTGTCCATTTTCCCAAACCCGGTGCAAAATAAACTCACTATCCAGGCAGATACTGCCGCCTACAATTATTGCACTGTTATCAACTCCATCGGACAGGTATTGTTCAGGCAACATATCAGCCAACCACTCAACCAGATAGATGTGCAATACTTTAGTCCGGGCATATACCTGCTTCGACTAACAGGAGATCACGCCACCTCCAACACAAAATTCGTAAAGGAATAGGCCATGTAGAATCTCTCCTGCATACATGCTCTGATTTTTTATTTTTTTCGTATCTTTATCATAAGGTTTAAATAGAAATGAAATGGAAAAAATAGTGCTTGAAGTGGATGATGCGACAGGCAAAGCGTATCAAAAATTTACTGCTAAAACAAAAGAAGAATTTAACCGATTGGTCAGCATCTTTTTAAAAAAGGCAATAAACGATGCCGGAAGTGCCGATTATCAGAAAATGCTTGATGATATGGGTAACACCGCTGCCGCTAATGGATTGACGCCTTCAATTCTTAATGAGTTATTACACGCTCATGATTAATTATGTTTTTGATACAAATAGTATAGTTAGCGCCCATCTGTTAAAAATTTCCTTGGTAAGAGATGCGTATAACAAGGCTATAAAAAATGGAATACTGCTTTATTCTAAAGACACTTTAGATGAATTATCTGAAGTATTCTCACGTCCTAAATTCGATAAATACATCTCCGTTGAAGACCGAATGAAGGCAGTTGCTTTATTTGAAAACAAAGGCTACCTGGTTGATGTATTTATTAAAGTCAATGCCTGCCGTGATCCAAAAGATAATAAATTTCTGGAACTGGCCATTTCGGGCAATGCAGCTTTCATTATAACGGGAGATAAAGACCTTTTAACACTCAATCCGTTCAGAAATATCGCAATAATAACGCCTGCTGATTTTATTGTCAATTTCTAACTCTACCATCTCATATTAACATATCAACCAGTCAACTTATCAACCTAACCCCGTACCTTTGCAGCGCACAAATGGCAAAAATTGCAAATATCGAATTAGGGGACTTCCCGTTGCTGCTGGCACCTATGGAGGATGTGAGCGACCCGCCTTTCCGTGCCGTGTGCAAAGAGAATGGCGCTGACCTCATGTACACCGAGTTCATCTCCTCCGAAGGGCTCATCCGCGATGCCATCAAAAGCCGTCAAAAGCTCGATGTGTTCGATTACGAAAAACCCATCGGCATACAGATATTCGGCGGCGATGAAGAAGCTATGGCCATGTCGGCCAAAATAGTAGATGCCACTAACCCCGATCTGCTCGACATCAACTTCGGCTGCCCTGTGAAAAAGGTAGTATGCAAGGGCGCCGGCGCAGCCGTGCTCAAAGACATAGACCTGATGGTACGCCTCACCAAGGCCTGCATCCGCTCCACCACCCTGCCCGTAACCGTAAAAACCCGCCTCGGCTGGGACAATGACACCCGCAACATCGAAGAAGTAGCCGAGCGCCTGCAAGACATTGGCGTACAGGCCCTCTCTATACACGGCCGCACACGTATGCAGCTCTACAAAGGCGAGGCCGACTGGACCCTCATCGGCAAGATCAAGAACAATCCCCGCATACACATACCCATCTTCGGCAACGGCGACATAGACACCCCCGAGAAAGCCCTCGAATATAAAAACAGGTATGGCGTAGACGGCATCATGATCGGCCGCGCAGCTATAGGCTACCCCTGGATCTTCCGCGAGATCAAACACTACCTGGCTACCGGCGAACACCTGGCCCCACCTACTATAGCCGAGCGACTACAGGCTTGCCGCAAGCACCTGCATGGCTCCGTAAGCTGGAAGGGCGAGAAAGTGGGCATCCTCGAGATGCGCCGCCACTATGCCAGTTACCTCAAAGGCCTCTCCCACGTCAAGGAATACCGCACCAAGCTGGTATCTACAGATGTGTTGCATGAGATCGAAGACATCCTTTGTGAGGTAGAGCAACATTACATGAACGAACCAACGTTCGCATAACCGCTGCATATTATTTACCCTTTTTTCATTTTCTTTGCGTCTCCGCGTCTTTGCGGTAAAACTTTCCATGACCCGCATAGGCCTCATATCCGACACCCACAACTTCCTCGACGATGCCGTCTTCACCCACTTCGCCAATTGCGATGAGATATGGCATGCCGGTGATTTTGGCACTGCGGCTATCGCGGATAAACTCAAAGCCTTCAAACCGTTACGTGGCGTATATGGCAACATAGACGGCACTGATATCCGCAGCGAATACCCCGAGAAGCTCCGCTTTACCTGTGAGGGGGTCAATGTCTTCATGATGCATATAGGCGGCTACCCGGGCAAGTATACCGCCCCTGCCAAAGCCGAACTGCTGGCCCACCCTACCCAACTCTTCATCTCCGGCCATTCACACATCCTCAAGGTCATTTACGACGACAAACTCAAATGCCTGCATATGAACCCCGGCGCTGCAGGGGTGCACGGCTGGCACAAAGTGCGCACCCTTATCCGGTTTGTTATAGACGGCATGGATATGAAGCAGTGCGAGGTAATAGAACTGGGCAAACGCTCCATAACGCCGCAATCTGAAGGCATAGCCGGCTAATTTACTTTCCCGGGGCACTTGACTTTCCAACTTTTCTTTTATAAGTTTGTTAGACACTCATACCTGGTCCATGCCGCAAACAAAAAGAAGTCATATACTATCCCTGGTACTTATTGCTTCTTTTTTGCTGCCTATGCATAGCCACGCACAGAAGATCGATACCATTTCCACCTTCTCTATTACCGGCTATGTAGATGCCTACTATGCTTATTATAGCGATTCTGTAGGCCCCGGCAACTTCCAGAAGTTCGGCTCTACCTCGCCACGCAGCAATAGCCCTTCCATCAATACCGCCCAACTGAGCATGCAATACAATGCCGATAAGATACGCGGTACTGTAGCGCTGCATTTTGGTGATATCCCGGCTGCCACTTGGGCGGCTGCGCCATACAACTACCTCATGGAAGCACATGTAGGCGTAAATATCTACAGCAAGCTATGGATAGATGCCGGCTTCTTCCGCACCCACTTTGGTACTGAGTTCCTGCTGCCAGTGGAGAACATCACCAGCTCTGTAGCAGTCGGCACGTACTACGAGCCTTATTACGAAAGCGGGGTACGCCTCAACTTCGACCCCACCACAAAACTCGAGATCAACCTGTTCCTGCTCAATGGCTATAATATGTTCATTGACAACAACAATAAGAAGTCATTCGGCATGGGTGCCACCTATACCTTCAACAGCGACCTGAACATCGGCTACACCAACTACATAGGTGATGATACCCCTCCCGGCACCACCGGAGACCACCTGCGCATCCACCAGAATGCCTTCCTCAACTACCAGCACAACAAATTCAAACTGCAGGCCGGGGGAGACTTCTGTATGCAGCAGAACTCAGACCTGGCTACCGAAAGCAAGTATGCCACTATGTACAGCGCGCTGGCTACGGGGCGCTACCAGCTTATGAAGAAGATGGGCGTATATGTGCGTGGCGAGGTGTTCAACGACCCGGATGGCTATATGAGCACCATCATGACGGACTATACCGGCCGCAAAACAGGCTACAAGCTGTGGGGCGCTACCGCAGGTGTGGAATACAAGCCGACCTCTGAATCGTATGTTCGCCTCGAAGGCCGCCGCCTGCAAATGGACCATGACCAGTACATCTACTACCACGATGGCGAGTACTACAACTACCGCTACGAAGTAATGGTGAATGCCGGTGTTACCTTCGATCTGCTGCGCAGCCTGAAGACAAGACTGGTGCAATCTATTGAAGATACCGGTAACCCGGTACCAACTACCGAATAACGAATAACCCTGAGTGCCTTGTGCCGATAGCTTTTCGGAAGTAGTGTTTTGAAATTTGTTTACTTAAAAATAAATATACAACTATGGCTACATTCGACACCGGCAGTACAGGCTTTATGCTCCTGGCCACAAGTCTTGTTATGTTAATGACCCCCGGCCTCGCCTTCTTCTATGGCGGCCTTGCGGGCCGTAAGAACATCCTCGGCATTATGATACAAAGCTTTGTATCTATGGGTATCACCACTATATTGTGGTACATGTTCGGCTACTCGCTGTGCTTCAGCGGCAATGAGCTGGGTGGTATCATCGGCAATTTCCATAAGGCCTTCCTACATGGAGTAAACCTAAACACACCATATACTGGACCTAATGGCCGCAATATACCCGAGTTCGTATTCTTCGCTTACCAGATGATGTTTGCCATCATCACCCCGGCGCTCATCACCGGCGCGTTTGTCAACCGTGTTACGTTCAAGTCCTACCTCATCTTCCTCATATTGTGGCAGGTGCTGGTATATTATCCCTTCGTGCACATGGTATGGGGCGGCGGCCTGCTGGCACAGTGGGGCGTACTCGACTTTGCCGGGGGCATCGTGGTACATGCTACTGCGGGCTTTGCGGCGCTGGCCTCGGTTATCTATGTGGGCAAGCGTAAAGACACTGATTCTCCGCCCAACAGTATCCCCCTTATTGCCATCGGCACCGGGTTGCTGTGGTTTGGCTGGTATGGCTTCAATGCGGGTAGCGAGCTCGATGTGGATGCTGTAACCGCACAGGCATTCATCAATACCGATGTGGCTGCATCCTTTGCCGCCATCACCTGGCTCATCATCGAGTGGACACTCGTAAAGAAACCAAAATTCGTGGGCCTGCTTACCGGCGCTGTGGCCGGACTGGCTACCATCACCCCTGCGGCAGGTTATGTGTCGCTCAATGGCGCTGTGGCTATAGGCATAGCTGCCGGCCTCGTATGCTACATTGCAGTACACTTTAAGAACAAACGCGGCTGGGACGATGCCCTCGATGTATGGGGCGTACACGGCATTGGCGGCTGCATAGGCACTGTGTTGCTGGGCGTATTTGCAGGCAAGTCTATCAATGCCAATGGCGCCAACGGGCTGCTGCATGGTGGCTCTACCTTCTTCGTTCATCAACTGGTGGCAGTAGTAGCTGCGTGTGCTTATGCATTCGTCTTCACCTACGCTATGCTGGCCGCCATCAATATGATCACGAAAGTAAAGATCAGCGAAGCTGAAGAAGTAAAGGGCCTCGACGAAGCCATACATGGCGAAATCGCCTACGATGCCGGTGTCATCTAAAACAACCTCACTTATATCTCTATAAACGGCGGGCCTTGCTCGCCGTTTTTTATTCTGCTCAGCCCCATCAAGGCCGTCATTCCGCAGTGAAATGGAGAACCACATGAGTGAGGCAAACAAGAAAATCATTAACATCGAACTAAATCTCCCCAGCACTTGAAATCAGCTCAATAGCAGCACAAACACCTATTGCCTGCCCGTACCGAAAGGCGGGCGTCAGCAAATACCTCGCGAATCAGTTCACACAAAGACACAAAGAAAAGTCACAAAGTTCACAAAGCTCATCAATGCCCAATAGCAACCGTCATTCCGAACGAAGTGCAGCGTAGCGAAACGTAGTGGTGGAATCTCCCGAGCATGTGCAATCAGCCCGATAGCACTTAAATTGCTATTTCGCATTATTGAGCAGATTGCACATGCTCAGGAGATTTCTCCGTTTCACCACGAAATGACGACCTTGATGGGGCAAAGTAATAAACTTTGTGTCCTTTGTGTTTCCCTTTGTGTCTTTGTGTGAACCCTCACTAAACAAGGTGTTTGCTACCGCAATACGGCATCAGTAATTCTATTGAGCCTATTGCAAATGCTCAGGAGATTTCTTCTCCCGAAAGCATTCGGGATGCGAAATGACGGGTACTATTGGGCACTCGCGCAGAAAACTCCCCGTTTCACCTGCCGATAGGCATGGCCTGCCAAGGAGGGGACAGACTGAAAATAATAGCGAAGCGGTTATTTTCAGGCAGGGGTGGTGGCACTCGCTCGGTACAGGTGACACCTCCCTGCACAAGGTCCCGCTTTTCCGCGGGAGGGTCGGCGTTGCCCCACAAAAAAAAAGTGGGCAGATAAACCGCCCACTCTCAAAAGTCATTAACTGTCATCCCCTACTCTACTACAAAACGGAAGACATTGTTGCCGCCGTTTGCTGTGCGCAGGTTCAGGATGTATGTGCCTTGTGCAATGTTGTTGCCCAGGGTTATTTGTTCGTCTATGTTGCCGTTGTGAGCCGTAGCATTGTTCTTGTACACTACCTGGCCCAGCATGTTCACCACTTCGATCGCTATATCAGCATCGGCAGTGCTGCCCAGTGTGCCTTTTACAGAGAAGGAACCTGTATTCGGGTTAGGTACCAGCGCAATATTTGTCATCGTGAGCTCGTCGAACGGAACGCCTACGTTGGTTACATGTATCACTATAGAGTTCACTGTGTTCATGTGGCAGGCATCAGCACGGGTTACGATGCAGCTTACAGAGTCATTGTTCACAAACGCGCTGCGAATGAACATTGATGTGGTAGCAGCAGGTATAGGGCCGCCATTGAGGTACCACTGGTAAGATGGGTTAGTTCCTCCATTGGTCACAGTAGCAATGATCGTATCGGCACGGCCTGGGCCTACATAAGTGCCGGGATGGCTGCTGAGCGATACAGAAGGGATGATCGGATCTTCAACATTGAAGGTAAGTGGCAAGCTGTACGCTACTGTGCTTAGGCGGCACAGGTAATTGCTGTTCAGGATCGCATATACCGCATCACCATTCACAGGAATGTAAGAATAGCTGCTGGCAGTGCTTACCGGTACAGTATTCACTATCCATGTATAGGTAGGCGCTGTGCCACCATAGGTAGGCACTGCGGTGATTGTCACTCCTGTGCCTGTACATACGGTGTTGCCAGGGTTAGTGGTGAGCGACACAGTTGGTGCCGCAACAGGCCATACGGTCATCGTGATGCTGGCAGTAACGGTATCAGGCATAGCACATGCTGCACTGCTGATGTAAGAGATAGTAGCCACATCGCCATCTATAGGCTCGTAAGCAAATGCGCTGCTGTCTGTACCTACTGTAGCGCCATTTACCTGCCATAT
Source organism: uncultured Bacteroidota bacterium (assembly GCA_903877645.1). Classification (GTDB taxonomy): domain Bacteria; phylum Bacteroidota; class Bacteroidia; order Chitinophagales; family Chitinophagaceae; genus Nemorincola. The sequence continues at coordinate 88,851 of CAIRES010000043.1, forward strand.
ATAAGTAGGTGTGGTGCCACCGTTGGTGCCGGTAGCGGTAAATGTGGTTGAATTACCCGAGCAGATGGTATCGGCAGTATTGATAGCGAGGTTCACACTTGGGATCACCACCGGTATGATGTTGATAACAGGGCTGCCTGCCATATTATTCATACAGCCGGTAGTAGTATTCGTTGCTTTTACGGTATAAGTACCCGCAGCAGTTTGCAAACCAAAGTCGAGCACTGTATCAGCTCCGCCTATTGCAGCGCCGGCAGTAGCCAAGCCGTTGTACAACTGGTAGTTGATGCCGGCATTGGCGCTGTCGAGGTAGATATGCAATCCTGCAGTACCTGCGCAATAGTTGCCACCACCAATAGTAGTATAGACAAATGGCAAAGCATTGATGACCACAGGTGTGCTGCCGGTCATGGTATCCATACAGGTAGTAGTGTTGTTGGTAGCCTTTACGATGTAAGTGCCTGCGGTAGTCTGCAAACCGAAATCGAGCGAAGCGCCTGTGCCCGGCATAGCAGCACCGGTAGCTGTGCCGCCTACAAACAATTGATAAGTGATGCCCGAAGCAGAGCCACCAAGTTCAACATGCACACCGGTATCGCCGCTGCAATAACCGCCACCACCTGTAACGGTGAAGGTAGCAGGAAATGGATTGGTAGACACAGTAACGGAGCCTGTCATATTGCTCACACAACCTGTAGTGGTATCAGTAGCTACAGCCACATATGGGCCGGTAAGCGTTTGCAGGCCAAAGCTGATCGCAGAGCCGTCGCCAGCTACAGGGCCACCCTCGGGGGTAGACGCATTGTATAACTGGTACTTAACACCTGCTACAGAGCCTGAAAGGCCAACTGCGATACCTGTACCTGCAAAGCAATAATTGCCGCCACCGGTAACAGTAAATGATGCAGGCAATAGGTTAACACTTACTGTAGTAGTAGCAGTGCCTGTAAAGCCATTGCCATCAGTAACAGTAACGGTATAAACAGTGAGTGATGTTGGGTTAGCAAGCGTAACTGTGCCGGTTGTTACAGCAAGGCTGCCGGCAGGCGCCCATGAGTAAGTAAACGGCGCATCGCCGGTAGTAGAAGTAACACTGAGCGCAGTATAGCCGCCGATACAAACAGCAGTAGACGGAGTGAGTGTAATAGCAGGGGCAGCAGTGCTGATACCAGAAAGAGCAGTTATAGAACTGGTAACCGCGCTTGCTGACAATGTATGAGTGGTAGTATTGGTAACGCTGCCCTTGATCCATGGCAGGCCTGCATATTCACCCATAGATATATTGGCTTCGGTGCCGGTAACATCTGATGGTACATAAGTGGCATCAGCAGAATAAGAAAGGCCGGTAACACCAAACGCAGCCACATTCCAGTACCTGTTCAGGTAGTCGTTGGTATTGGCATTGTTAGGTTGCTTCAGGTTGATCACATTTACGGCAGTAAAGGCTCCGGAGCCGTAAGCAGAGCCGGTAAGGCCCAGGGTGATGGGCGTATAATTGCCTGATGCATCACCTATAGGATACATGAGTGTAGTATTTGCAGAAACAAGGGTAGAAACATATCCTACAGGGTCTGTAACGATCATGCTGGATGATGAGAAAGAACCTGCAATTGGTGCAGTGACCGTAATAATGTTGCCATTGGTTTGTAACCAGCCGCCGGAGAGGTTAAGAGTTCCATTCACCTGTGCATCATTAGATAATGAGATAGACGCACCCGGCTTGGAGATAGTAAGGTTATTGAGCAATGTAGTAGCAACCGGAAGTTCCAGGTCAGTATTAATAGTAAGTGCGTTGACGCCAAGATTGGTGTAGGTAACGTTGATAGCGCCAAGGAACGTTGGCGCAACATTAAATATACCATGATCACGGCTGATCGTTGCACCGGCATTCATCGTGAGCCCTATACCATCATCACATGTACCATCACCGAGGTTAAGCGTACTGCCTGAATTGAAAGTGGTTGGATTTGAAAACGATACCACTGTTCCGTTTAAAATACTTACAGAACCACCGGAGAAGAAAGAAGTAGGTAACAATGTGCCTGTGACCTGAACGGAGCTTCCGTTAAATACATAATTAGCACCTGTACTGTAGTACGACGGGGTAGCATGTACAATAGAGGCATCAAGGCCACCTGCATTGGTAGTGTACACGGTAGCTCCACTATTGATCTGCATACCGAAGGTATTGTAGTTACAGTCGAGCACAAAGCCGTCGCATATGAGCGTACCATTGATCATGTCATAGTTATTGGCATCAGGCGGCAGAGTTACATTGGTGAGCAGCTTCACAACACAGCCGGGAGCTACCTGCACCTGGGCATATTCGCCCTGCTGCGTACTGATCCAACTGATGGTTTGCGGACTGGAGATCGTTGACAGTGTATTATTGAATATAATAGTAGTGTAGCTGGGGTCGTTATATATGTAGGCATCGTCCTGTACAGTAAGGTTGCCACCCAGGTTCAGCACCAGAGCATCAGCCGCATCGAATTCGGCAGTGCCGGTCATCACGAGGTTGCCACCAATAGTAAAGGTACCCGCCGGGCCCTGGAAATAAACATTGTTGATGGTTACCGATCCGGCGATAGTCAGGGAGGCGCTACAGCTCATACTGGAGTCGATGATCCAAACATCTGTGGGGTTGGAGAAAGAAGTGGGAGCAGTGCCACCGCCGCCGTCAACACTATTCCAGTTGGCGAGCAAGGTTACATCGCCGGAAGCAGATGTGTACCAGGTAGTGGCAAAACCGGCAAAGCCGAGGCAGCAAAACAGCAGGGATAAGTAAATCTTCTTCATGAGCATTGTTTTAACGTCTTACGGTTGAATGTGCATTATATTGCACACGTTAATTTGGGCGCAAAAGTACGATGATTTTCACAGAGGTGTATATATTTTACCCGGAAGAGATTATATAATAATAAAATAACAATCAATATATCACAATAAAAAAATAAAGAAAACACCAATAATCAAAGAAATAAGTATCTTGTATCGCGTTTTTCACCGCCCCTATTCGTTTTCAAACGAACGCTATTATAAATCTATATACTAACCTGCTATGAATCTCTTTGTCGGTAATCTTAATCCTCAAACCACTGCTGAAGGCCTGCGCAAATTATTTGAAGAATATGGCGTAGTTGTTTCTTCCAAGATCATCTTTGATAATGCCACCGGCGAGCCCCGCGGCTTCGGCTTCGTGGAAATGGAAGATAAAGGCCATTCTTATGATGCTATTGACAACATCGACAACATCTACTTTGAAGGCAACATCATCTCGGTAAAAGAAGCGAAACAAAATAACACCAAGAGCGGCGGAGGAGGTTCTAAATCCTTCAGGCCAAAACCGGGTTTCAAGCCGGGTGGATTTAAACCGGGTGGTTTCAAGCCGGGTGGTTACAACAGCGGCGGCTCAGGCAGCAGCCGTGGCCCCAGCAATATAGACAGGTTCAACAGCCTGGGCAATAACAGGGATCAAAATAACCTACCCCGCCCCTAAAGGGAGATGTTAAGTAAATAGGCTCAGCAGAACATTACACTTGCTGTTTATTTCTGCATTTCTTTAAAGTAATGTACGGTTGTCGCCAGCCCGTCTAAGAAGGTGCGTGTGGGTGCGTAGCCCAGCAGCGTGTTTGCCTGTGTGATATCAGCCAGCGAATCATGTATATCCCCTGCCCTCGCCTCGCGGTGCGTGGCCTTATGGTCCGATCCGAGCAATTCACAGATGGAACTGTACAGGAAACTCACAGAGAAATTTTGCCCCACGGCTATGTTGTATACTTGTCCGCAGGCTGCTTCGTTGTCCGTGAGCATGGCACGCACATTGGCTTGCACAGCGTTCTCCACAAAAGTGAAGTCGCGGGTTTGCGCACCATCACCGTTGATGTATACCGGCTCCTTCTTCAGTATGCCGCTCACAAATAACGGGATCACGGCGGCATAGGGGCCATTGGGATCTTGCCTGGGGCCAAAGACATTGAAGTAGCGCAGGCCTGCTACCCGCAGGCCATAGAGCTTACCAAATACACCTGCATACAATTCATTGGTCATCTTAGTGACCGCGTATGGAGAGAGCAGGTTGCCAGTGCGGGCTTCGGTCTTGGGCAGGTTAGGCTCGTCGCCATATACCGACGAAGAAGACGCATAAACAAACATGCGCACACCTGCATCCTTGGCAGCAGTGATCATGTTCACAAAGCCACTTACATTTACTTCATTAGAAGTAACGGGGTCTTTCACAGAGCGTGGTACGGAGCCCAGCGCTGCCTGGTGCGACACATAGTTGATGCCCTCGCAGGCAACAGCGCATGTAGCCACATCGCGGATGTCGCCTTCTATGAATTCGTATTGGCTGTATGACCAGAAGAGGCTTACATTATCCCACGAGCCGGTGGCCATGTTATCGAGAACGCGCACCTTGCCTGCGCCATTAGCGAGCAGGTACTCCACGATATGCGAACCGATGAAGCCTGCGCCACCTGTAATGAGGAAACTACTCCCTGAAATATCCTTAGTATGAAACACGATATTGTATTGTAAAAGGAACGTTCAACAAAAATAAAAAGACCGCACACCAAGGCGATACGGTCTTTAAAGATCTTAGGAACGCTGACAAAATAAAGTACACCATAATGCGCAGTTATTTTTCTTTTTTACAAGGCGTAAAATCTGCGAATAATGAATTATTTAAAGACTTTTACAACGATGTAAAAATGGAAAAGAACAAGTAAGATGGTGTACTTTATTTTATCATCGTTCCTTAGTTAAAAAGAACTATGCTTTCTTTTCTGTCTTTGCTGTTTTCTTTATTGCGCGAGCCAGGCGGATCTTACCGAAACTGCCTATTGTCATTTTGCCGCGTTTAGTACGCTTGTCACCTCTTCCCATGATTGAAAATTGTTTTAGAGTGCAAATATATGAAAAAAGGCAAGGAATATCGCATCCTTGCCTTCTGTTTCTTTTGTTTTGCAGGTTATTTTTTACCAGAGATCTTAGTAGAGAACTCTTTACCAGCCTTAAACTTAGGAACTTTACGCGCTTTGATCTTGATCACCGCACCAGTCTGAGGGTTACGGCCATTGCGGGCAGCACGCTCAGATACCGAGAAAGTACCAAAGCCTACGAGTGTTACGCGGTCGCCTTTTTTAAGCGCGCCAACAACTGCAGTAGTGAAAGAATCCAGGGCTTCGTTGGCCTGAACCTTAGTAACACCAGCATCTTTTGCAATTTTGTCAATCAATTCTGCTTTGTTCATAACTGTTTGTTTTTGTTTTTGAAATGAATTTTTTTGAGGACTTAGAACAAATATACTCACCTTTATTGCACTTCCAAATATCCCGGAAAAAATATTTTTGACTTCAAACCCTTGCCTGAAGCCGCTTTCCACAAGTTATGCACATTTTTGCAAAAAAGACGTTGTTAACAATTCCTTTAAGAACCTCCACAGGCATGATCTTCGTCAGTCTGGCAAGAAATTTGCTATGAGTAGATTCGGCTGAAAGGCCACCCTAACGGGCGTTTACACAATCTCCATGACCGTGCGGAAGGCAACGAATTTACCACCGAACATTTTAAATGCTTTTTGGCGCATAGTTTCTGCGAAATTGTCGATATAATTGTTATAATGCTCGATATCGATGCAATGGTATTGCGCCACGCAGGTCACACCTTCGGTCTCGTCCTGTTCCAGAAGACGGCACAGCCTGCAATCGGTGAACAGGCCCGTACTCATTACATCGGGCATGTGCTCTGCTTTCATCCATACGGCAAATGCATCTGCGGCTTCTGCTTCTACCTTTAAGGTTACATTGTAAATGATCATTGCTTTGTTTTTATGTTTTAAAGATCACCACTTCTTTTCTATGCTCTCTAATATAGCCACATAGCTTACGTATCTGTCGGCTGCAATGCGCTGCTCCACTACTGCCTGCTTTACAGCGCAGCCGGGCTCATTGATGTGCAGGCAGTTATTGAACCTGCAGTCTTTCATCACAGCGCGCAACTCCGGAAAATACTGTGCCACTTCTTCGCGCTCAAAATCAATGAGGCCGAATTCCTTTACGCCGGGGGTGTCTATGATCTTGCCACCTGCAGGCACATCAAACATCTCGGCGAATGTAGTGGTGTGCTGGCCCTTGCCACTCCATCCCGATACTTCGTTGGTGCGGATAGCGCTACCGGGTATGAGCTGGTTGATGAGCGTGCTCTTCCCCACCCCCGAGTGCCCGCTGAAAAGGGTTGTCTTGTTTTGTATGAATGCCTTTAGTTCATCGAGCGTAGCAGGATCGGTAGCAGATACGGGGAACACACTATAGCCGGCTGCGCCATACATTTGCTGCCATTGCAGCAACACCTCTTGGTGCTTGGGTTTGATGAGGTCTGTTTTATTGACCACAAGGATAGCGGTTATGTGGTAGGCCTCTGCGGTGACGAGAAAGCGGTCTATAAAGCCCGTAGAGGTACGAGGATCGGCAATGGAGGCTACCAGCAGGGCCAGGTCAATATTGGCCGCTATGATGTGCTTCTGGTTCTTGTTGTGCGGCGATACACGCACCATATAATTGTGCCTGTCTGCCACGGCGGTGATCATGCCCTTGAGCAGGTCTTCGTCTTCAACTTCAAAGGTCACAGTATCACCTACGGCTACAGGGTTGGTAGAGGAGATGTCCTCATCTATCTTCAACTTGCCTTTGATACGGGCAGTCCAGAATACGCCATCCGCTGCGCGAACGGAATACCAGCTACCGGTAGATTTATATACTGTTCCCTGCAAGGTTTATTTTTACAGGGTAAAAATAAGGAGGAATAAGGAGAAGTGCAGTATTGGTTTTGACAATACATTCTTCCGTTATACAAAAACAGAAACGACTATGGCTGATACCCATCGGTAAGGGTTTTGAGAAAAGCGACAATATCGGCCTCGTCCTTAGATGTCAGCTTCTGGTCGCCAGTCTCTGCACTATCTATTGTTGGGGCATATTCAGGTGCGTCAAATCCTGAGCCGGGTACGTTGCGGGTATTGTAGAAATGCACTACCTGCTCCAGTGTGCCAAAACAGCCATTGTGAAAGTATGGAGCTGTGAGCGCAATATTCCTCAGTGTGGGTGTGCGGAAAGTACCGTAAAATGCGGAATCATTGATAAAATCGCCGAGGCCAAGGTCTATATAGGACAGGCCTGCGGCATTGTAGGTACCAGGCAGCGTGTAATAGGGGTTGTAAAGATTTTTGGGCACCCCATCATTTTCGTAACTGAAGTCGGTGAACAATACCTTGCCGCTTGCGTCATCAGGAGTGATGAGGTGGCAATTGGCACACATTCCTTTCAGCGTATCTGTGAACAGCAGCATACCTCGGGTCTCTGCATCAGTAAGTGTGGCCTTGTCGGCCAGGTAGTAGTCGTACTTTGAAGTAAAGGCATTCAATTCATCACTTCGCTCGTAGGTGGCTATGGCTGCTGCTATATTAGCGAATGCAGTATTGACATCAGTGATGTCGCCGTATGCCAGTTTATAATAACTGAAATTCTCAGACTGCTGTAGTTTTGAGACCACCATTGCGGCGTCGGTATTAGCCATTTCCAATGGATTAAGAAACGGCTTCTGCGCCTGTTCTTCAAGCGTATTTACCCTGCCATCCCAGAAAAGGCCACCAACATAGGAAGAGTCGTCGATGCTGTAATGAAGGGCGGGTACGTATTTTGCATACATGGCCAGAGGTGCATTCCTGTTGCCGAAAAGGCCGGGGACCACACCGGGGGAAACAATATTGTGAGACAGATCGCTGAACGCAGCCGATGGCGCATGGCAACTGCCGCACGACTGGCCTGAAGGATTGGACAAGGTATTGTCGAAAAACAATCTGCGCCCAAGGGTCACGATCAGTTCATCTGAATGCAGCTCAGCAGAATAACCTGACTTACGGCACGATTCCACTTCCAGCAATGACATTACAGCCACGAGGATAAGTAAAACAGAATATTTCAGACGAATAATTTTCATGTGCGATGAGGTATTTGCTATTACTTTTTTCCGGCGCACAAAAATGGGGAATGAAACAGAATATCGTTTTTACAAACAGGAATAATAGCTGCCACATTCGGGAAAAATATGCGCGGGTATTCTTGATGCACAAAAAAGCCCGCAACTATCGTTGCGGGCAGGAGTTTTTATAGTGGTATTGCGTATTATCTGAGGCTCATTACATTTTTGTAGCCGAACATGCGCTGCAGGGAATCGATAACGTGTGTAGTATCTGCGGCACGGCAGGTAACGGTGGTGGTGATGAGGAAGTTAGCTGAGTCTACCTGCACCATGTCTACCCTGTTGCCATTGATCTTGAGGTTGCGTACGCGTTTTTCGGCCTTATCCCTCGAGGGATAGTCGCCTATCACCATTTTATAGGAGTTTACCTGCAGGCTGTCTGCGGGCATTGAGGCTACGGCTGCAAGGCTATCGCGCTGCAACTGGCTGGTGGTGGTGTCGGGTGTAACCGGTATAGGTACTACGGTGTCTTTTACGATCGGTGGCGGCGCTACGAGCACCCTGTTCTGGCGGGTGTAGTAGTAGATACCAAAGGCGCCACCGCCTATTACCAGCAGCAATACGATAACCAGTATCACCATACTCCAGTTCACAGAGTCGGCTTTGTGTGGCGGTGGATAAGAAGGCTTGTGAGAAAGTTTTGAGTTTTGCTCTTCGAGTTGCTTACTGTTTTTGATAGTAGGGATGCCAGCAGGGGTAAAGCGGAAATTGGTATCGGTAACGAATTGCACCTTGCCATTCACCTCCACCAGCTTGCCTATGTTGGGTATGGCTACTTCTTTATCAATAGCCATGTCCTTGCGGGCCTGTATGCTGAAATCGCGCAGTGCATTGGCGGCTTTGGAGATACTGATCTGCTCATTGGTGGCAATAAAATTGGCGAGGTTGTCGTCAATAGAACCACCGGGGGTTACGATCACTTCGTAGTAAGGAGCCTGTAACGATTTGCCATCGTATGTGGCAGAACGCTTCACCAGTTCCAGGTTACCGATACCGTGAACGTAACAGAAATGATTTTTTAAAAGAAATAATCCTATGTATTTAGCTATATCCATTACTACAATAATGCTGTTAAATTAAGCATTCTATTTTAAAATTTGAACCTTATTCCACCATAAATATTCAGTCCATAGGCTTCATAGCCATACCAGCGCTGGTATTTATCGTTAAATAAATTATTTACCTGTGCAAATACAGATAAACGTTTTATCAACTGATATTCTGCACTAAACCCGGCATCAACACCCGGTGTGAGGGTTTTGGTATTGCCGCCGATATTCTGGACATATATACCGCCGAGCAGCTCCATGTATGCCGAGAGGGACAGCTTACTGAACAGCAATACCGAAAAATCGCCTTTTATTTTCATTTCAGGCTCATTCCATACGTGCTGCTGCGAGCCGTTCATATACTGAAAGAAGCTGCCTGTAGCGCCTGCGCTCCATATATCTGCTACTTTGTACCGGGCAGCAAGTTGCAAGGAGATAGCATTGGTATTATCGTAAACGACCTGAAATTGCTTATTGTCAGTCAGTGCATTATCGTTGAGGAAAGAAGGCAAGCCCGAATAATTCAACCAGCTTGCTTTGCCGGAGAAGGTGAGGAAGTTGCCTGCACCACCTGTGAGCCCCACATACAACTCATCGCTACGCGACTGCATGACAGGGTAGGTATTGAATATATACGGGTTTTCAGAAGAAAGCTCTTCATAGGTATTGCGGCGCAGCAGGGACTGCCAGCCCGCACTGATACCAAACTTTGTGTCGGGGATGGTGTAGGCAGCCATGATGTCAGGAAGCATGTAGTTCTTGCTTTCGCCGGCGGCCAAGCCAAGAAATGCGTGGCCGTTAAAGCCGCCTGTACGTAGGTTGATACCGGGCAGCGCTTCTACAAAGTTGTTGTTGGATGAAGCTATATTGGTTTTAAGGCCTGTAAATGCACCTATGACGGATAGCTGCCCCTGCACTGTGGGATCAAACTGGTACCAGAAGGGCGAATTAAAGCCTATGGTGGTTTCGGTGGTGTTAAGTGCGGCCGTATATAAAGAAGCATTGATAGCAGGATTGTAGGTGAATTTCTCATTGCTATCTGGCTTATTCTTTGTATCCACTACCGCCCTGATGGTGGTATACGTTTGCTGTATGTCGCCTGCGTTATAAGTAAACAGGTCGTGATCGTAACCATAGTAATGATACTGGTTACGTTCCGCAGAAATAAGGGCATGCCAGTCGCTGAAGTCGTTGTGCAATATCCCCTCAGCTTCAAGGCCGCTTAAAGCAGATTTTTCGTTAGCGATACTACCCGATTGCGAGATGTGGTGGAGGTGAATGGCCGTTTCGTAATTATCGCCTTTGATGCAGCCAATGCCTGCATCAAGGCAGAGTGTAGATAAATTGCCCGCACCTAATTTCACATAGTTCTCAAAGGGCAGGCTCAGCGGATCTTTGCCCAAGGCCAGCGGACGAAGCGGCAATGAACTGTAGGTATAGTATAGCGACTGCTGCGGCACTTCATAATTAAACGTAGGATGTGCAGTATCAGCAGGTGGCAACTGTGGTATCCATTCGGGCTTGGGTGCCTGTTTTACCTGTGGCTTGTAAGATTGTAATACCTCAATGGTAGCGCCCTTCATGACTGTATCACCGGCAGGCGCATGTTGCGCCCTTGCGCCTGTGGACAGGGCTACCAACGACAATATGAAAAGATGTTTTGCGCGCATGCTCATTATTTTATTCCTCCGACAATTTGCTTTGCTTTTTCTCCAATGCCTTTACTTCTTCGAGTTTCTTTTGTGCCTCCTGCTTAGCCTCGGCAATTTTTGTGTGCTTCACTATACTCTCCAACGTTGCCTTGGCATTGAAATAATCCTTTTCCTGCACCAGGACATCTGCGAGCAACAAGTACGACCTTACTATCCAGTAGTCGTAGCCACCGGAAAGGTGTATGGTTTCGTTGGCAGCAGTTTCGGCTTCTTTCAGTTTGCCTTGTTTCAGGTAGATATCAGAGATACGGTAGCGTGATTCGGCGGCGATGTCGCCATTTTTATCAGCGCTGAGTTGTTTGTAAATGTTGAGAGCGGCATCAGAGCTATCAAACTGTTGCAGGGATTTGGCCTTGTAGTACAATACATCGTTGAGCGTTTCGGCAGGCACACCCTGCATAGTAGTTAATGAGTCGGCATACTTAGCGGCCTCTTCGTAGCGGGCAGCGTTATATCCGCTCTTTACCAGCCCTTCGTAAGCCAGCATCAGCAGCACATCATTATCAGCCACATTGCGGAGCTTTGAGTAGTACCCGAAAGCACCGGCATAGTCCTTATCCTGGTAGGCTATGGCTGCGGCATGGCGAGCGCTGTTCTGATAAAAGTCGTTCCAGGTGCCGGAGAGAACGATGTTATAATCTTCCCTCGCCTCTTTATACTTTTTCAGGTTGTAGTAGCTTTCGCCCCTGTAGTAGTGCGCCTTAACCGCAAAGATGCCGTGGGGGTATTGCTGTAAATAATTGGTGAACGCCATCGCCGCATCATCAAGCTTGCCGTTGCTGAACTGAGTTTCGGCAGCGGCATAATAAGTGGAATCGACAGAGCTACTGTCGGCAGATGGCAGGCCGCTTTCTCTAAGCATTCGTGTGTATTCAGCAGGCTGATTGTTGAGGATGTAGAGGCTTTTGAGTGCATCCATCGCAGCCAGGCGGTCATCAGCGCCGGGATAATCAACTACCACATGCTTGTAGGCATTTATTGCTTTGGCATTATCATTGGTCTGCTGGTAAATGAAGCCGGTCTTCATCCAGGCTGAAGGGGCAAAACTCTTATCAGCTATGGAGTCTGTAAGCTGGTGCAGGAAAGATAGGGCCTGCGCATATTTATCAGATTCGAGATAAGTAACGGCGATCTCGTAGCGCGCATGATCGGCATAAGCGGATGGTGGCGCTGTATAAATGATGGTGTGCAGCAGGGCGATCTTTTCATTGCTCTTGCCCTGCAGGCCAAGTATGATGGCTTTTTGATAACGGGCATAGTCGGCATCGGCATTATTTGAAGCGATTATCTTATCATAAAGCAGTATAGCACGTCCGAAATTCTTTTGCATGAATACGGCATCCGCTTCGCGCAGAGTAGCCATCATGCCGGTATAGGCATCCTTTGAGGGCTCCTGCTGCGCCTTGTTAAAATATTCCTGCGCGGCACTGTAATCCTGCTGAGCCATAGCTGCAAAGCCCATATTGAGGTAGGCATGTTGCGGAGTGGCCAGCGGGCTGATGTGCTCTACCCCGTTCTTGCCATTTTTCTTATCAATAAAATCCTGAGCATAGGTGATCACCTCGGCATATTTGCGGGCCTGGTAGGCCAGCTCGCTTTTCCAGAAGTAAGTAGCCCTTTCGAAGTCATTATTGACCGTGCGCTGCAATGAAAGATCGAAATACTCCTGAGCATCTTTCAAATCACCTTTGCGGAACCGCTGCACCGCATAGCCGTAAGCTGCCTTTTGATATACGAGCCAGTAATTACCTTCCTTGTGGTTCACCTCTTTGAGATGCGTCAATGCGCCATCAAAATCATTGGTGCGCAACAAGAGCGACGAGATCATAGTATTGGCCTCGTCTTTGTAGCCGGTGGCAGGGAAGGTCTTTAAGAGGTTGCGCAGTTGCCTGAGGGCTTCGTCATAATAACCTGTCTCATCAGAGATACGGGCATATAAGAACATAGCCGCTTCCTGCTGGCCTTTATTAAAGGTCATATCCGCGCAAATACCAAAGGCATTACGGGCACTGGCTTTATCATCTGTTTTGAGATAGCAATCACCCAGCAGGTACATGGCGGTTTGCCCGAGCGAATCATTAGCGCTGCTCAATAATTTAAATTTATCTACGGCATTGTTCCAGTCATCTGTTTTATAATCGCAGTAGGCCATTTCATACAGTTCCTGCTTGCGGATCTTGTCTTTGTGCTGGTAGTAGTATTCGAAATATGGTTTAGCCTCTTTATACTCCGCATTCTCAAAAAGGCATTGCGCCTCGAGCAAATGCAGTTCATTGTCATAAAATGACTTTTCTTTTCTTTTGATGATCTCTTCAGCCAGCTTTTGCGCCTTATCGCGCGCGCCACTGAAGTAGTATATCTCGGCAATATAATAGGGCACGATGGTGCGGTATTCTTTCTCATCCTTTATCCGGTCGAAGCTTTGGAGCGCCTGCTTATATTTGCTTTCGTTGTAGGCAAGGAGGCCATAATAATAATTGCCGGCCATGTAGTACTTACCATCCTTCAATTCCTTTATGGCCAGCAACAACGGTTCCGCCTTATCAAACTGGCGATTATTGAAATAGCAATAGGCCAGTTCAAATTTTGCATCGGCGATCTCTTTGTTGTCGAGGTTGCTGATGCCTGCAGTTTCGTATAACGGGATGGCCTTTGATAACTGATCGTGGCGGAAATAATACTGGGCAAGTGTGAAGCCCAACCGCTGGCTGTAGGTGGTATTGGGAGTAGACTGCATTACCGACAGTGCATAAGCCTCGCCGCCACGAACGTCTGTTTTTATCTGAGCAAGAGCAAGAAAATACCTTGCTTTATCAAGATCGGCATCCTGCCGGGGGGATATACCACTACTGTCGTCACTACTGAGCAACTGCCTGGCCGACTGCGCCGCGAGGGCATAATGGCCTTCATTATATTGCTCCTGCACCAGCATCAGGGGCCTGTTGGCCGGCAGATCAGGAGCGAGTACCTGGGCAAAAGAAAAACTCCCGGACAGTACAATGCCTGCAATAAAAAACGACCGTAATCCTATTGTTCTTTGTTTTTGCAGCATTGCTCGCTATTCATTAAAAGCTGTATGTTAAGTTAATGCTCGGGAATATAGGCAACTGATAAGTGATCTCATTTGTGATACGGTTTACATAAAATACATTCTGGCGGTCGTACACATTGGTCACTGCAAATGTAGCTTCCAGTTTTGTCTTTTTGGTCAGCGGGAATTTCTTTTTAACAGAAAGATCTAAACGATGATACCACGACAGTCGGCCACCGTTTATCTGGTCGGCGTAGATCACACCAAGACCGCCATTCCGAGTAGCCGGATTTGACGAGTTGAGTGCATTCGGATTGGGTGGCGACCCAAGTGGCAGATCCGGCTGTGCTTCATAAAATCCCTGGGTTTGCGTGAATGGGAATGGGGAGTGGATATTAAAGCGTGCAGAGACATCCCAGTCTTTCTTTTTACCGAGTGTATACGATGCCACCGCATTGGCGTTGAAGCGCGTATCAAATGGCGTAGGGTATGTCTGGGTATTGCCTTTGGAATCAATACTTGTATAATTCACACTCTGCGCACCCATAGCGCCCCAAAGATATATCCTGTCGTAAGTATACTTTGCAGAAAGATCGACACCTTTTGCCAGGCCGGAAGCCGCTACAAAATCAGCATCAGCCACCTGCATCTTATTCCTGTTCAGCTCATCTACCTGTCCAAAATATTTCACCCATGGTTCTAAGTTAAACTCAACCCTTTGCACATCCACTTCTATGCCACCCACGAGGTGATAAGCAGTTTGCAGGTTCGTTTTCACTGTATTGCCATTTACATCCCTGATCTGCTGATCGGGGCTAAGCAGGAAGCCGGAGAATAAATTAACAATATCCTGATCAGATTTGGTACTGATGATGTTCTGAGAGTAAATGCCGGTTGCTGCTTTTAAACGCACATTGTCGGAGATATTATACTTGATGCCCAACCTTGGTTCCGGAGATAATTTATTGAGCTCAGAATAATATTGCAGACGGATGCTCGGCTCTATGATGAACTTGCTGCTGAAATTGTGCCTGAATAAAAAATACATCCCGGCAAGTGTACTCTGGCCATTGTCGAGGACACTTATGCCAGGCTGAGTGTAATAACTGAGGGCTGTATGAAACCCGCTCACCTCCACCCCATACTTCAACTGGCTGTAATTAGGCAGGAAGTAGGTAAAATTGATCGCTGCCTCAAAGCCATTGATCTGGCTGGTGCGGGGCAATGTATCCAGTGGTGTATTTGTCTGGTTGAGGCTGATGTTATAATTGGAATAGGCAAACTTACCGTCTATGAGCGAAGAACTGCTGCCCGGCGACACAACAAATGTAGCACCCGCTCCTTTTGCCGTCCAGTGATAGTCAGCAATGTTTTGATGGGTAGTGTCGTTCAGTAAATTAGCGTGGTCATCGAAGTCAAACCCGAACACATTGAGCTTGCTGCCATTGTCTCCGCTAAAGGTCACTTTACCATACACATCGGTAAACTTGTAAGGCAGGCCACTGCTGTAAGGCTCGCCGAAGCCGCCATAAATTGATTTGGAGGTCTGGTCGAGGTAGCTGCTTTTTGCTGTAACAAGGTAGGTAATGCCTGCGCCCGGGTTTTTCTTTGATTTTACCAACGGGCCCTCCAGCAGAGCGCGAGACATAATGGGCGATACAGAAACAATGCCCGACATTTCATTTTTGTTACCATCTTTTGTGTGTATGTCTACTATTGCAGAAGTACGATTGCCGTATTGCGCACCAAACCCTGCGGTGTATACATCCACATTACGTATTGCTTCGGTTTCAAAAACAGAGAAAAGGCCTATAGAGTGAAACGGGCTATAGATGGTAACACCATCGAGGTAGATGCCCGTTTGCGCAGGAGATCCGCCACGTATGTATAACTGGCCACCCTGGTCGCCGGTAAATACCACACCGGGTATTACCTGTAAATATTGCGCTATATCCGGCTCGCCACCTGCACTGGGAAGCAACTTAAGTTCCCTTGGTGAGATGTTGGTTACTCCGGTATTGATGTGTGTTATTTTTTCTGTTTTTCTTCCTGATACCTCTATGCTCTTCAGTTCAGTTTCTTTCTGCGACAGCAATATCTTTTTAGACACTACCGTTTCGGGCAACAGATTTACAGTGATGCTGGAAGAATCATAGCCAAGAGATGTGATCAGCATAGTGTAGCTGCCGGAAGGAAGCGTGATAGAAAAGTATCCGTTCACATCAGTCTGCACACCAGTTTTGCCATTCGCTACACGAATGGTGGTATTAATGAGCGGCTCACCGGTTTTTTTATCATAAACAAATCCCTTTACAGTACCATCATGGCTTTGTGCTATTGCAACAGAAAAGAAAAGAAATATAAAAGCAGCCACAAGGCCAATGCTTTTGCGCATAAAATAAAATGTTTTTAAAAAAATAATGTTGAGTAACGCATTTATACCATGGGAAAAAATGCCGGGCAAAGATAGGGATAACCGCATTGTCCGCAAACGCAATAGTTGCGACAATACTATTTATTTATTTTAAATACTTAACCTCCGGAAGCCCCCATTTTACAAGCAACAGATTGAATAGCAACATTATTTAATAAAAAAAACATTGCAGCCCGCAACATCTTCACCAGTTTGAATTAATTTGGCATAATGAAGATATTCACATCGGCACAGACACGGGCATGCGATGCATACACCATCAAAGCATCAGCAATGCATTCTGCCGACCTAATGGAACGGGCAGCGACAAAGTGCGCTGCATGGATCAAAGATCATTTTCACAGGGATACTTTGTTTGTAGTGCTGTGTGGCACGGGCAATAATGGCGGCGACGGGCTGGCCATAGCCCGCCTGCTGCACCAGAGAGGATATGGTGTAAAAGCCTTCCTGCTGCTCATCAGTAAAGATCTGTCGCCCGACTGCCAGGCCAACCTGAGCCGCCTGCAGGCCATAGACAAAGACCTGGCCGGCATTGTACAGCCGGATACCTTTATCACAGACATACCGGCAAATATAGTGATCATAGATGCCCTGCTGGGTACAGGGTTGAGCCGCCCCACCAGCGGATGGGTGGCATCATTTATCAGCCACATCAGCAAGCTGCCTAATAAAAAAATAGCGATCGATATCCCCAGCGGCCTACCGGCCGATCTGTTGCCGGACGGTGATGCAGCAGTAATGAAAGTGGACGATACACTTACCTTCCAGTTTTACAAACGCACATTTCTGCATGTTGAGTCGGCACCATTTGCGGGCAATATCCACCTGCTCGACATTGGCCTTGACAAAACATTTATCAACGCCACGCACTCGCAATATAGGACGACGGAGCCGGGAGATATTGCAGCCATATACAAACCCCGCTCCCCCTTCGGGCATAAAGGCACTTATGGCCATGCGCTGCTCATAGGGGGCAGTTATGGCAAAACAGGTTCTATTGCGCTGAGTTCAAAAGCTGCGTTGCGAGCCGGCGCGGGCCTCGTTACCGCACTGGTACCCTGCTGCGGATACCAGACAATGCAGTCTGTATTGCCTGAAGCAATGTGTATGACCAGCGGGGAACAAACCATAGAAAAGATAGACCGCTGGGATAAGATGCAGGCCATAGGGATAGGGCCCGGCATGGGTACAGACACCAAGACAGCAGCAGCTCTCGCCGCATTTATAGATGCCTGCAAAGAACCGGTGGTGGTAGATGCCGACGCGCTCAACATTATTGCACAGCAACCGGAATTGCTGGCCAAGCTGCCAAAGGGGTCTGTGCTGACCCCCCACCCTAAAGAATTTGCGCGGCTGTTTGGTGAAAATACAAACAGTATGATACAACTGGACCACGCACGTATACAGGCCATGCGGTATAATATCAATATTGTTTTAAAAAGCCATCATACTATAATTGTGACCGGTGAAGGTGAGTGCTGGTATAATATGACCGGTAATGCAGGCATGGCCACCGGTGGCGCCGGCGATGTGCTTACAGGCATTATAACAGGGCTGATAGCGCAGGGATATGAACCGCATGAAGCAGCTATAATGGGTGTGTACCTGCACGGACTTGCAGGCGACCTTGCGGCAAAAGAAATTTCGGAGGAGGGCCTGATAGCAGGTGATATTGCCAACTACTTAGGAAAGGCATTCCTGGCATTAAAGCAATAGCGTTATTCGCTGCTGTCGGCATTAATGTGCCAGTCTTTGATACCGCTGCACCCCCTGTATTCAGGCGCTATCCATACATAGAAAGTAGGTAGCTTTGTCTTCACCCAGCCTTCCATCTTTTGCGATTTTTTCTGCACCAGGGCTACTTCCTGTAGCCGGCTGTAATCATCGCTCAGATTTGCTTTGTGCGGGGATGTGCGCGACCTGAGGTATACGATACGGCAAGATTTATCATGCGCGTCAGTAAGAAAAACATGGGATGCAGAAAAGCCCCCGGGCTTCATACTGTCGAGCATAAGCACCATAGCGCCGTCTAATTTGGTCATATCCAGGTCGGTATTTCCTGTGTTGGGGTCTGCGATCATCCCGCCTGTGCGTTTTGCAGCTTCATCAGTGGAGTATTTACCCACCGCTTCGGGGAAAGTAATTTTCCCTTCAACTAATATCTGCCTGATACTATCGAGCCGGGTAAGGGCAGTCTGTATGTCGGCGGAGGTGATCTCCGGTTTGATGAGGATATGCCTGATATCGGCTTCATCACCCCTGCGCTGTATCATTTGTATGATGTGATAGCCGAATTTGGTTTTAATGATCGGAGATATTTCCCCATTCTGTAACTTGAATGCGGCAGCCACAAACTCAGGGGCCCATGATCCGTTGCGTGTTATGCCATCATACCTTCCGCCATTGTCCCTGCTTCCGGGATCGTCGCTGTTGATCTCAGCAGCATGTTCAAAAGAAATGGTACCGTCTGATATTTGTTTGCGAATGCCCTCGAGCCTTTGGTAAGCATAGTCGTTCATTTCTTTGCTCACAGGAGGGTCTATTACTATCTGCCCTACTTCTACAGTAGCCGGGAAGAACGGCAAACTGTCGACAGGTATCTTTTTATAAAATACAGCTACTTCGGCGGGAGATATCTTTACATTTTCCATTATAGTGCCCTGTAGCTTTTCTGATACCATCTGGTCCCTGATCAACTCCCTGTTCTCTTCTTTTATCTGGTATATTGTTTTGCCGGACATCTGTTCCAGCTTTTCTTTAGAACCATATAACTGCACAAAATAACGCACCCTGTTATCTATCTGGCCTTCCACATCTTCGTCATTGACCATAACACTGTCGCGTTCGGCCTGTTCGAGCAGCATTTTCTGCAGCACCATCCTTTGCAACATATCGCATTTTACATTCTCGCCCAGGTTAGGGTTTTGCTGCCTTGCCTGCAAAAGCTCAATTTCCAGCTCAGACTGGAGAATAATACGCTTGCCTACTACTCCTATTATCTTATCCGCACTTTGCTGCCCCAATACCGGGTAGCTCAATGAGAACAGAACAGCCAGGAGGATCATTTTAACCGCTCCCTTACTTATGCTTTTGATATTGCAACTCATGATGTAAAATGAGAATATATAAGAATGAAGAGCAAAAATAGCCTATTTACCTCCTTAATCCGAATTAACTGCATATTTTAACTTTTATTGTTCATTCATCGTTTTTCGCTCTAAGTAAATGAAGCAGGCAGACGCCTCGGGAACAAAAAATCAAATATGAATAGCGACAATTTTAAATAACAAATTATGTGAGCAAAAAGATCAGGGCCATTAACATTTAGGAAAGAAAACCAATCCCATTCAAATCACATATTTTACTGGCGAAAAACAGCTTTTGTGTCTTTATCATTATAAAAATCGCTCTTTAACGGAATGAGCGGGTGAGCGTTTTTCCATTCTTTGAAGCGGGCCAAATCCCCGTCATGAAACTTATTCCAGGCATCGTATTCGGCGCTATTTGAGGCCTTGCCAAACAACCATTGGTTATATATGTCAAAATAACCGTTCCTGATCATTATATCCTGGTAGCGGAATAAAGAAAAAGGATATTTTTTGTCATTTGCCGGAAACCATTCTGTAAGAAAACGCGCCCTGAACATGGTGAGGTTTTCGGCATTATTACCATCGCTCATCACAGCAAATAATGGAACGTACACTGCAGCTACCTGCTCTTTGAAACCCGGCGATGCAGCGCGTCTTTTATTTTTACCATTTTGCAAGCCACCGGCATTTGCACTATTGTCGAACATCTTTTTATAGCCATCAAACAACAGCTTTTTCAGCTCATCATCTGATGAAGTATCGTGAGGTATATCGAGGTACATTTCGGCATATACCAACCCCCAAAGCACATCGCCGGAGCGGAGGTATGTACGTGCCGCACTATAGTATGATGGCGCATACAATGGGTCGGCTTCGATGCCTGATAACCAATACTGCAAGGCTTCTTCAGAGTCACCACCCTGCACGGCGATCTTAGCGGCCTCGTCATACAACAAGCCGGAACCGGAATAAAATGTATAGCCTTTTCTTATCGTTGCGCGGGCCTCCTTCATTTTATTTTGTGCGGCCTGCACTACCGCGAGCAACTCGAAATATGCTGCGTCTGTTGCTGCATTTCCGGGAAGTGCTCGTAATGTTTTTTCTGCATCTTCATCATTGCCGTACAGGTGCTGCGCCATGCCCAGTTCTTTATATAATGTAGCCTTACCCGGCTCCTGCCCCAACACATGATTGTATATAATGACCGCTTCGTGATAATTCTTCATCGCCATATACTCCTGCGCCTGCCGGTACATTTCCGCAGTCTCAGGTGACGCCCATTTTTCCTGGGCTGCGGCCCGCGAGGGTACTAATGCGTTAAAGCAAAACAGGAGGAACAATATTTTGTGCAGGCTACCCATTATTTGCGAAAATACATTTTAATATGGCGCAATGGCAGGGTCTTTATCTAATTGTTACTGATCATTGTCACCAAAAGAGTACTTGTCATTTTCATAACTTTGATAATAATTTGAATTATGGGCAAAATAACAAACATAGGTGTAATGACATCAGGCGGTGACAGCCCCGGTATGAACGCTGCTATAAGGGCAGTTGTGCGAACAGGGGTATATCATTGTATAGACATCTATGGCATACGCAGGGGCTACCAGGGAATGATAGAAGGCGATATTTTTAAAATGAAAACCACAGATGTGGCCAATATCATACAAAGAGGTGGCACCATCCTGAAAACCGCCCGCAGCAAGGAATTCATGACGAGTGAGGGAATGCGCAAGGCTTACGAACAATTACAGAATCACCACATAGAAGGGCTGATACTTTTAGGTGGCGATGGCACCTTCAGGGGCGCTGTGCAATTTTTTGAACAACACAATATCCCTGCGATAGGCATTCCCTGTACCATAGATAAAGACATCAATGGAACGGACTTCACCATTGGGTTTGACACAGCAGTAAACACAGCCGTAGAAGCTATAGATAAGATACGCGACACCGCCGACGCGCACAACAGGCTGTTTATAGTAGAGGTAATGGGCAGGGATGCAGGTTATATAGCGCTGAACAGCGGCCTGGCCTGTGGCGCAGAAGACATACTGATACCCGAGCAGGTGACCAATATTGCTGAAGTGCTGGAACGGATAGGCAATGATGAACGAAGAAAAAAGAACGTACATATTATAGTGGTGGCAGAAGGAGAGAATTTCGGGAATGCGCATGAACTGCAAGCAGCCATTGCGCACCAATTCCCGGAGATAGACCTGCGGGTATGCGTTTTGGGGCATATCCAGCGGGGTGGCTCCCCTTCTTACGCCGACAGGGTGCTGGCCAGCCGGCTGGGATATGCTGCGGTGAATGCAATACTTGCCGGCAAAACACAATTTATGGCCGGAGTAGTTAATAATGAGGTTGCCTTTACACCATTTGCACAGGTGATCAAGGGCGATGGTTTTATGAAACATGATATGCTGGAAATGATACGCGTGCTATCTATTTAATATACTTAACACAAAAATACAATAACGTAAAACGCTGTGTAAAGTAAAAATCATTGAATTTGTGAAGGGCGTAATCATATTGTAAATGAAAAAATAATGAAATTTGTTTTAATTTCTTGAATAATTTTTTGCTTTTGAAATATCTTTTTTACCTTTACGCTATGTTATGCAGTTTTTTTAACGACCTGTAAACAGATTAATAATTTAGAGTATTACTATAGATCTATCGGAAAGTGAAACCCGGAGCTGTGAAAAATAACCCCGCTGAGTGTCTTTTTGAGTACGCTGAAAGAGTTTTTATTACAACTGAAACAGAGAAAATAATTTGTAGATTAATCGCTTAATTTTAAGTTTTAAAATCTATTTTTAAATTTTAAAAATGCCGGACATGCCCCTGAAAAGAGCTATCATCACCATTCTTATATTTTTCCCCTCATTTTTATTATCGTTCAAAGGCAGTGCGCAGACCAGTTATGATTCCCGCTATAACGCGGTTTTAGCCTACAACCACAGAACGCTTGAAGCGCCTCCCGGAATGGTATACGTACCGGGTGGGTCTACTACTATAAAATACGACCAATCGTCCACCGATTCAAACAGCCTGAAAAAAGTGAGCCTTACTTCTTTTTTCATGGATAAGACGGAGACCACCAACCAGCAATACAGGGATTTTGTGAATTGGGTGATAGATTCTATTGCAGTAGTGAAATACCTGAAAGATGATGACCTGTTCCTGAAGGATGATAATGATACCACAGCAGCTACTTCTACGGCTACAGCTCTTGATACTACTGCAAGGCCAATTGACACATCGGTACATACTACAGTAACAACACTTCCCTCAGCGACAGATACTTCTAAGCACACTGCTGCGGTTGTAGACACCAACGTAGCATCAAAAAAACGCATTAACTGGGCTAAAGTAGACCACGACAAGATATTTGACCCGGGCAATTCGGATTATCACAGCAAATTGCTGCCTTTACTGGATGAGAATGGTAACATTAAGAAGGATGCGTACGTTTTCTCTTATAACTATATCAAGGTTTTTGGCACGAGCAACATCAAAAATTCGAGGAAAAGCGAAATAAAGAAGCTGCCTGTAAATGTATATCCTGATGAGCAGGTATGGACACAAGACCTGACCAACTCGCAGACAGATATGTATGTTGAGAATTATTTCAACGCACCTCCTTTTGACAACTACCCTGTAGTGGGTGTGAGCTGGACACAGGCCAGCGCATTTGCTTACTGGCGCAGCATTACAGCGGGTTCTTACGCCTTCATGCCGGAATATATGGACATGTACCACCTCACTTATACCCTGCCATCAGAAGCACAGTGGGTATACGCTGCGCAGGGCTTTTATGATATGATCGTAGCCAGCGATACCGCGGTTGTGGATACTATTCCTAAATTGCCATCAGATACTGTAGTGAGCAATGAAGGCCACGACAGTACATATATGGCAACCTACTACCAGGCTAAAGCAGATAAAGCAGCACAAGACAGTACTACCCTTGCAACTGCGGCAGACGCCAGGCAGGCAAGGATAGACAAACGCAAAGCTGATAAGAAGTTCAATTACTACATCATAGATTACCTGAACTTCTCAAAATATGGCGGCAAATATGCTACAGGCCAGCCACAAGGTGGCGTCGCCAGCGGCGATACTGCCTTTGGTGATGATGTACCTGTAATAGACAGCTCGCCTATCCACTTCGACAAATACGGTATGCTGTCTAATTTCAAGCAGGATGAAGGTGATTACTGGGAAGATGGCGCAGCGCTTTCTACGCCTGCCATGTCTTTTGCGCCAAATGAATTCGGACTGTATAATATGGAAGGCAACGTATCAGAATGGGTAATGGATGCCTATAGCCCGTCGGCATACAGCTTTGTATCAGACCTTAACCCGGTATTGTTGTATGATGCAGACTCATCGGACGCAGATGCCATGAAGCGCAAGGTGATACGCGGCGGTTCGTTCATGAGCAATGCCCGCGCCCTCAACCCCTATTACCGCGATGTGGAATTGCAGAACGTCGCGCATTGCTACCTCGGCTTCAGGTGCGTAATGCAAGCCCCCGAGATCCTGCACAAGAATGTTTCAACCCGCAACAGGACAGTTAAGGGTAACCGTATAAAAAACAGGATATTCCCTGAATTGCACTTACAGGAGATACACTAAATAAGTAAGCACACTAACCTATAGTAACTAACCACTTTTCTAATAATCACAATTACTAACCAAAATCAAACATTCACAAACTCAAAAAAAATTGTAAACTATGAGCAGTAATCCGCAAGCAAAAAAGAAAATCGGCCTCAATACCGTGATCTCCTGGGGCGCAAGTGTGGTAATCATTGGTTTGATGTTCAAGATCCTTCACTTACCCGGTGGTGAGTGGCTGATCGCAATCGGGCTTATTACGGAAGCATTCCTTTTCTTCATCCTCGGTGTGGCCTCCATGACCGTGGAAGAAACAACCTCGCATGAGCATAAAGCATCGGGCCTTGATGACCTGCTGGCAACTGCTATATCTCCTGCCGTAATACAGAAGTTAAGTGCAGGTTTCACCCAGTTCAATAAAACTGTAGAGTCTGTAAACCAGGTAGCCGGTTCTTTCAATGTAAC
>CAIRES010000044.1 GCA_903877645.1 uncultured Bacteroidota bacterium
CAGTCATTAAATCCACAAGCCCAACACCTTTTTTGAATGCCATATATAAAAATTGAAAAGGGTTTCAATTTACACAATTGAAACCCTTTTCCAGTATAGCTTTCACTTAATTTTTACCAACTATTTTTGACCACATTGTCTTTCATCGAATGTCTACAAATCAAGAGAGGCATCCTTACGGACGCCTCTCTTGAAAGTTATCGAGTGATGTAATTATTTCGTGATTGCTGCTATAACTTCCGGGCTGTTTGCTTTTACTTTCGGGTCAAATACAGCGACTAGATTTCCTTGTTCGTTAACCAGGAATTTCTGAAAATCCCACTTTACTTCAGTGTCCTGCAGTTGATTGTATTGTTTAAATGAAAGCCATTTATAGATCGGGGCGATATCATCTCCTTTGACGAAGATCTTAGTAGCCATCGGGAATGATACGTCGTAATGTTTATTAACAAGCGTGTTGCTTCTTTTAGATCCCGGGCGTATTCCGAAATCATCGTCAAGAAAACCGATGATCACCAATTTGTCTTTATACTGCTGATAAAGCGCTTCCAACTCGGCATATCCTTTGTTATGGTCATTTTCTGACGGGGTGTTGACGATCAGTATTTTTTTTCCTTTGTACCGGGCGAGATCAATAGTTCCGCCTTTTAAAGCAGTGACCTTGAAATCATAAATACTGGCAGGAACGCGATCCTGGGCATTTGCTGCAAACAAAAAGCTACTGAATAGTATGGTAATAGCCAACCTCATAAACAAAATGTTTTAATAGTTAGTTAATCGATCAATTAACGCGTTGTTATCATAGATAATGGTCAATGCGTAAGTGCTAAAGGTATAAATTAATTTAATAATCGCCAATTTGGGCGATCAGGAGAGCTTTATGGCTGTTTTTTTACGGCCGGGGTGCCATCTAATTTTTTGAATCGAAGAAACGCCAACACCTGGTTCAGTTGATCGGGAGACATTTTCTTTAGAACTGCATGGTTTCGCGGATCGCGGTTAATAAAGCGAGCTGAGTAGTTGTCGATCTGCACCTTTGAGAAATTGGGTATGCCATCTTTACCAGAAGTAAATATTCCGTGACATTCGGAACAATTGGCTCTATATAGTTGCTGGCCTTTATCCAGGAGTGCGATGAATTCTTTTCGTTTATTTTCAGGATAGTCCGGCGGTATGTTATAAGCGACCTTATGTCTGCTGGCACAATGCGCAAACAATAATGGGAACAGGAGTATTAATGCAATATATTTATATTTCATGGGATGATGTAGGAATAATAGATGAAATTAGTCGTTTTTTCTGAAATGAAGCCTTTTGGCAAGTGGGTGAAAGAATATGTGCAGTATACCGGAAATAATAGATGCAATAATTTGATTTTGGCTATATTTGTAACACATAGTTTATTAAGTGATCACTAAAACTGTTTTAATGAGACAAATAGGTACTTGTCATAGCAATAATTCATTGCATATTCCAAATGCAAACAAGTTGTTAATGAATATAAAAAAGAAAGCAGTATTGCTATTGTTTTGTGTTACTGTAGTCTTTAGCCAAGCGAATGGGCAAGGGACCTGGAGAGCTGTGGCTACAACGGCGCCTCACTATAATGCGGGTGTGATGCTGTTGCTTACCGATGGCACTGTGATCTGTAAAACATCATCTGGTGGCACCAGTGAAGGAACCCGGTGGGACCGGCTGACCCCCGATATTCATGGCAGCTATATCAATGGCACATGGACAACCATAGCTGCGATGCATGATGAGCGTCTCTATTTTTCATCGCAGGTGCTGCCTGATGGCCGAGTGTACGTAGCCGGTGGCGAATATGGCGCTGGTGGCTATAAGAGTGAAGTATATGACCCGAAGACGAACGTATGGACGGCATGCCCGCCCATGCGCCCCGGCCCTTATTCATTTGATATCTCAGATGCCAATTCAGAAATACTTCCTGACGGCAAGATATTACAGGCAGTAGTAGATACAGGAGGGACGAGACTTAATTTTATTTATGACCCGGCTACAAACACGTACTCATCTACAGCGAGTTGCCTGCGCGGCGATAATGAAGCGCCATGGCTGAAGCTACCAGATAACAGTATTATATTCATTGATAACTACGGTACTACATCGGAGCGCTATATACCGGCAACTCATACCTGGATCAATGACGCAAATGTACCTGATGCGCTTTTTGACGCTTATGGCTCAGAAGCCGGCGCTGCTTATTTGTTGCCCGACGGACGTTCTTATTTTATCGGATCGACGCCCAATTGCGCCTACTACACACCATCCGGTTCTACAAGCCCCGGCACGTGGGCTGTAGCCCCGAATATGGACACCCTTGGAGCGCCTGACGCTGCTTCTGCAATGATGGTGAACGGCAGGATATTGATGGCGTTGTCGCACACACCTGTGGCCGGCGATAACTTCCCTGATACTACTTATTACTATGAATTCAATTACCTGAGCGGTACATATACGCAAGTAAGTGCCCCTGGTACTGCTGCATTATTTCTTGAGAACTCTTCTTACATCTCCAATATGCTTTGCTTGCCGGATGGTACCATTTTGTATGCCAACCAGGGTGACGACCAGTATTACGAATACACCCCCGGCAGCGCAGCTCTTGCAGTTGCAAAGCCTACGCTGGATTCAGTGATCAGGGTGAACTGCGATACATTTACTGCAACAGGTAAATTGTTCAACGGGATCAATGAGGGGGCAGCCTATGGCGATGACTGGCAGATGTCTACCAACTATCCGATCATCAGGCTGACATCAGGTACTAACGTTTATTATGCAACTACATACAAATGGAACAGGATAGGCGCAGTAATGACAGGGGCCTTGCCGGATACAACTACGTTTGTTCTCCCTGCGGGCCTGCCGGTAGGTACTTATACTGTTCAGGTGGTGGTGAATGGTGTACCCTCTGCAACAGGGTATACGATCAATACCAGCACTGCCATAACGCCAACTTCAATAACTTTGTGCTCAGGTTATCAAACAACCTTTACCGATGCTTCTAACGGAGGTACGTGGACCAGCTCGGTTCCCGGTGTAGGAACAATTGACCCGGCAACAGGTGTATTCACGGCAATAGGAGGTGGTACTACCAGCATAGTATACAACGTGGGGCCTACCTGCAACAGCTCTGCGTTAGTGAATGTTACCCCATCGCCATCGCCGATCTCGGGACCAAACAATGTATGTTTGAGTGGCACCATCGGGCTGATCGAATCATCAGGAGGTACGTGGAGCAGCGGCGCAACATTAACTGCTACGGTTGATCCGTTAGGAAATGTAACCGGATTAGCATCAGGCACAGCTAATATATCTTATACAGTAGGATTATGTGCCGCCATATACCCGGTTACCGTTAATGACTTGCCACCTGCTGCGATCGTTCCGGGAGGTACAGTGATCATCTGTTCGGGTTCCAGTACGTTGTTGAGCGCTAATACCGGGAGCGGATTAAGTTATGCATGGCAATTGGCCGGTTCTGCAATTACCGGCGCTACGAATGCTACTTTCTCAGCTACCGGCGGTAACTACACTGTTTTTGAAACCAATGCGGCAGGTTGTACCAATACATCTGCTGTCACTTTCGTATCGATAGGCACTCCACCAACGGCAGTGGCCACGGCTGCAGGCCCAACAACATTTTGTGCAGGTGGCAGTGTAGACCTGAATGCTACGGTTGTGGCCGGTTATACGTATCAATGGCAGGAGAGTGGTTCTGATATTCCCGGAGCTGTATCATCAACTTATACTGCGACAACATCGGGTAACTATGCGGTGGTAGCGACCAATCCTTCGTTGTGTACGGCTACATCATCTACAATAACGGTAACAGTTAGTTCTGCTCCCCCGGCTACCATCACACCGGGAGGCCCAACAACCTTCTGCCTGCCAGGGAGTGTGGATCTTAATGCCAATACGGGCAGCGGCCTCACCTATCAATGGCAGAGAGGTGGTGCAGATATAACAGGCGCTACGGGTGCAACGTATACAACATCTACCAGTGGCGTGTATACGGTGAAAATATTTGTCGGTACCTGCTTCACAACCTCGTCAAGTGTGACTGTTGTTGCCAACTCTGCAAGCGCCGCGCCAATTAGTGGTGCAGCCCCGGTATGTATTGGCCAGACAGTGGCGCTGATCGATACCTCATCGGGTGGTACCTGGACCAGC
Source organism: uncultured Bacteroidota bacterium (assembly GCA_903877645.1). Classification (GTDB taxonomy): domain Bacteria; phylum Bacteroidota; class Bacteroidia; order Chitinophagales; family Chitinophagaceae; genus Nemorincola. Next base: position 4,195 of record CAIRES010000044.1, read on the forward strand.
AGTGATATTGCGACAGCGACTGTGAGTACCAGCGGTGTAGTGACCGGCCATGCGGCAGGTGCGGTTGTTATTTCTTACTCACTTTCTTCTACATGTGGTACCGGACTTGCTACTATTACCCTTTCTGTGAACCCATCGCCGGTGGTGCCGCCGATAGGTGGTGCAGTTACGGTGTGTAGCGGCGGCAGTGTAACATTGACCGACGGCACTGCCGGTGGTGTATGGAGCAGCGGCACACCTGCTGTGGCTACGATCAGCACATCGGGCAGGGTGAGTGGTGTTACACTTGGCACATCTAATATCAGCTATGCAGTAACCAGCTCTGCGGGCTGTATCTCTCACGCAGTGTTGCCATTTACGGTATTCTCGCCATTCGCTGCCGCGGCGGTTGCCGAAGGGCCTACCACTATATGCAGCGGTGCTTCTGTGTTACTTGGAGCTACGGCATATACGGGCTATACCTATCAATGGAAAATAGGCGGTGTGAATATACCGGGCGCCATTGCATCGAGCTATACCGCAACGGGCGGGGGCAACTATACGGTGCTGATCACAGCGCCGGGTGGCTGCAATTCGGAATCAGCGGTGCTGACCATTAGTACAAGCACGGGTACGGTAGTAGTACCGGCAGTAAGTGTTGCTGCCAGCCCCGGTGCGATACTTTGTGTTACATCTTCGCCTGTTACTTTTACGCCGATTCCTGTAAACGGGGGTACTCCCTCATATACCTGGTATGTGAACCATGTGCCTGCAGGAACAGGAAGTACCTATAGCTATACCCCTGCATCGGGTGATATAGTGACCTGTACCATGACCAGCACTGCAACCTGTGCATTCCCGGTAACAGCTTCGGCAAGCCAAACAATGACCATCAGCCCGATGGAGGCTCCGGGTGTGAATGTAACGTCGACCAATGGCTTTACGGCCTGCAGTGGCAGAACAGACTCACTGGTGGCCACTCCTTTATTTGGTGGCGCTTCACCATCTTATGACTGGTTTATTAATGGTATCTATGTTCATTCAGGGGCGATCTATACCGGCCCTTATGCCAATGGTGATGTAGTGGTATGTAAAATGACCAGTGATTTCCCTTGCCTTACAACGGCATTGGCTACCAGTGCAGCACATGTGATACATGTAGAGGCGGCGACTGTGAATACTGTAAGTATTTATGTATCTCAGTCGAGTATACTGTCGGGCAATGTAGATACGTTTGTGGTAGTTGCGCCTAATGCCGGTTCTACCCCTATCTATCAATGGCTGAAAAACGGGTTGCCAATATCCGGGGCCAATGCATCCATCTATGTAACAAGAACACTTGGTGCGGGTGATGTGATCAGTTGCAGGGTAACAAGCAGTGATGTATGTGCCACGCCAAGTACCGCAACCAGCGGCGGCATTACTGTAACCGTACACGCCAATGGTGTAGCGCAGATCTCTGAGCAGGGCAATACATTCGTATTAATGCCTAACCCGAACAAGGGTGAATTCACCATCAGCGGATCATTAGCCGGCCAGGATAATGAGCAACTGAGCATAGTGGTAACGAATGTGCTGGGACAGACGATATACACAGGCAATACAACTTCGCAGAACGGCAAGGTTGATGCAAGTGTAACGCTGGGCAGCACGGTAGCTAACGGTATGTATTTGGTAAGCCTAACATCAGGTAACGACCGCGTAGTATTCCATGTGGTGATCAACAGATAAAAAGCAAACTAGTAATAAAAAAATGAAGGCATCCATGCGGGATGCCTTCATTTTTTGTGCTTTTCGATTCACGTAAAGGAGCAAAGAGAAAGTGCATCTGTACAGATGAGTACCAGGCTATATTCTCGAGTCTTTCGGCTAAAAGCCGATCTGATTTTCTGTTCAATCACGGCCTAAAGGCCATGGCAACTGGAAATTTCCGGGTATTTGAAAGCGAGTATTGCAAACGGTTGAAACCGTTGCAGGAACGACTTGTTTTTATACCCACGGTTGAAACCGTGGGCTATGTTATTTGCCTTGTATTCATGATGCCGGGATGCGCTGTTTGAATCGGCGGAATCATGATGGTCAATGTGTTGCTTTGATGTACTTTGATAATTGAGCCCAGATGTCATCAGCTATTGCTGCGGGAGTATTGTTGCCGTCTACTATGAGGATGCGCTCTTCGTTCTTCAGCTTATCGAATGCTTCCATGTATTTGTTTCTTACGTTGCGCAGATTGTCGAGTGTTTCGTAAAGCTCTGTGCCGGCGCGGTTGGTGCTGATGCGCTGCATACTGGTTTCGGGGGCGAGGTCTATAAATATATTTACATCCGGACGCAGTATTTGTGCGCAGATGCTGTTGGCTTCTATGACCCAGTTAATGTCCATGTGTGTGCCATTGTAGGCGTAGGATGAAAAGTAGTAGCGGTCGGTTATGATGGTGTAACCGTCCTGCATTTTTTTTACAAGCCCTGTTTCCTCGTTGAGCAAATGGTCAAGCCTGTCGGCCAGGAAGAGGCCTGCTATTACGCGCTCATCGGCTTTGATATTGCCACGCAGGATGTTACGTAGTGTCGTGCCCACCATGCCATTGGTAGGTTCAAAGGTACTGTGTACTTTATGCCCGGCCTGTTGCAGCTTTTCGGTGAGCAGGCGTACCTGTGTGCTTTTGCCGCTGCCGTCTATGCCTTCGAGGGCTATGAATAAGTTGTTCTTCATCTCGCTCAAAAATACACATTATTTCCAAGCCCACTTATCGTAAACATTGTAGGGTATACTGAATGTGGTTGCTATCTCATGCAGCTTTGTTCTTAATTCTTCAATACCGGGTGTGGTTTTGGGAATGATAATGCCCATACCTATTTGCAACTTGATAAAAATGTAATCCGGGATCTCATTGATAGCAGTTATACCACTGAGTGGCGAAGATATTTCATTGCCAGCGGTGATGTCCGAAATATGATCGGGAGTGAGTTGTAGTGTTGTTGCATTGCCAAAAATTTTGCCATAAGATTCTTTTATCGCGCTCTTGTAGTGGCGCAGGTAAAAATGCTTTTCGTAGCGGGGCCAAAGCAGGTACCACAATGCTGCAGCAAGGGTAAACAGCGAGGCGGCAATATAATCTGCAATAATGATGTTGTAAATAGCAGCAACGAGTAGCAGGACCGCAATATTGACCCTCGAACGCCGCCGTGTACGTTTACTGCGCACAGAAACGGACGATTCAAATAAATGAAAGGTGAGGTAATCTTGTTCAACTGTATTGTATTCGAGTGTCATTATAGGGTTGAAGGTATTGAAAAATGGAATGCGAAATAAATTTTCAATATTGCGGGGATCACTCGCGCTCCTCCCTGAAGCGCATATCAAACAGAAAATCTTTGTCTGTGAGGGTTTTGAGGAATTCGATGATGTCTTTTTTGTCCTGTAGGGAAAGCACCATGGGTTTCCTGAATTCTTTGGCGAGGGTGGGGCTTTGCACTATCGTATTGGTATAATGATCGAGTACCTGCAGGAGTGTGCGGAAGCGGCCATCGTGCATATATGGGTAAGACATGGCCACATTGCGCAGGGAAGGTACTTTGAATTTGAGGGAGTCTTGCGGGTCTTGTGTGATGCCCATGCGGCCGTAGTCTTTTAGTTCGGTGTCTAAAGAAAGCCCCACATTCTGGAAGGAGTAGTTGGTGAAAAGTGGCTCGTTGTGGCACGACTCACAGTTTTTGCGAAAGAGCTTAAGGCCGTTCAGTTCCTGTTCGGTCATTTCGCCGCCGGGCTCGTGGCGGGTGTATTTGTCGTACTTAGAGTTGAAGGACTCGAACATAACGGTGAACTGCGCCAGCGCTTTGAGCACATGCTGGCCGGTGATGGCGCTATCGCCGAAGGCGAGGTAGAAGCGGGCACGGTAGCCTTTGGCGGTGTCTAATTTCTTCACTACATTCTCCAGTGTGTTGCCCATCTCTACGGGATTGGTGATGGGGCCGAGTGGCTGCACCTCGAGGTGGTTGATGCCGCCATCCCACATGAACGACTTGTTCCATGCCAGGTTGAAAAGCGTGAGGGAATTGCGCTTGCCTTTCAATCCATTGATGCCATGACTGAGGCCATGATCTACATGGGTGAACGCACTCCACTGCGTGTGGCAACTGGCGCACGAGGTAGAGCCATCGCGCGAGAGGATGGGGTCGAAGAATAGCTTGCGGCCCAGCTTAAAGCCGTCAACGGTTATTTTGTTTTTAGAGAAGTCGTACACAGGTTTGGGCCAGCCATCGGGGCGAACGAATCGGATGTCTTCGGGCTTTATATCGAACCCGAAGGCACAGTAGAGGATGAGTGCGCCCAGGCAGGCTGTGACCAGGTACTTCATTTGTGAATGAGTGGGATTTGTACCTCTTTATCTAATGAGTACATCTTTGCGTAATTGTCGGCCATGGCAGCGGCATCTTTGCCGGGTATCACTATGCTATTGACTTTCGCAAGGCTGGTAGTGAGCCAGGCTGCCACGTCTGCTTTGATGCGGACGGTATTGCGGGTATCGTGGTCAACGATCATCGCGCGGGGCAGGGCTATTGCTATATTGCGGGCGGCATTGTACGGTGGCATATAGCCTCCAATATGAAATTCAAAAGCGTGGTGCAGGGTTTTGCATACGTTGCTGTGCCCTTCCAATTTGGCCATGATGTAGCCGGTGTTCCATGCCCAATACATGCCCATAGCGGGGTCGAGGTCGCCGCCATTAGCGCCGGAGGTGTTTTCAAAGCTATCTACCCCTGCGGTGAAGTTGAAGGTGCTGTAAGTACCTGCGGGTATTTTCACTGAGAAAGAAAGTGTGTTTTTATCTTCGGCATCCACCAGGTGGCTGTAGCCTGCCAGCACAAAAGTAGTATCTCCCCTTAAATCAAAATCCAGATCCGTCATATAAAAGCGAAAGAGATCGATGTAGAGCGTATCGCCGAAATTATCTACGTATGACTTATCCGATAGTTGCAGCGGCTGATCGCCGAACATAGGCTCAATGACAATAGTGATGATGCCGGAATCGCTTGCGGGCGTAGCCATGCCATACGCAGGTAGCAATAGGGTAGCCAGCAACAGGGATAGCCGCACAAAATAGTTCATGTCACGAAATTAAGGATTTTACTGACCATTAGGTGACGGGCCATTTCTATCGGGAGGCGGGGCATCACCCGGTGGAGGTGGGCCATCTTCGCGAGGCGGCCTTCCTTCGCCCGGCGGCGGGCCTGGGTGCGGGCCGTTCATCCTTTTCATCACATCGGCGATGATATTGTCGAATTCTGCTTTTTGCGGCTCTGTGCATAATGCCCGTACTGCTGCAAAATGCAGGTAAGTGACCATTTCCACCTGCTTCTGGTTGTTGCCGATAAGTTGGGCTATCGAATCAGCGGCATGGGTATCGTTGGTTTTGAAATTGGCAAATAGCAGTGTGTGGTACCGGGCAGATTCTTCCCTCAACTGCCTCATAGCTTTTTGGTGGTCGCTGACGAGTAAATCATATTTCTTCACCTGGTCCTCAGTGAATTTGAGGCTGCGGATCACATAATCGTGCGGCGTTTCGCCACGTGGCGGGCCCATATGCAGCGGCCGTAGCCATATTGTAACGATAAGGCCAATATTGCAGAGTACGAGCAGCAGAACCGCCCATTGCCATATCCGTGTGCTTTTATTCTGGTCCATGATCAGTAATTATAAATAGTTTGAGATGGGATATCTGTTGCCAACGGGTTTTGGGTTGAGTTAGCTGCACTATGTTTGCCTTCGGTCGCATACAGAACGGAGCCGATATTTACCGCCAGCAGTAAGATGGCAGCAGCAGCCCATTTTATGGGAAAAGGAATAGTCTTTTTTCCTGTGTTCGAATGGAGTTTGGCCCCGATGTCCTGCATAAAACCGGGACCGGGTTGTGCGCGTTGCACTCCCTGTGTGCTGCCCAGCACTTCATCTATCCACTGTTCTTTATGGTTATTTTCCATCACCTATATTTTTAGACGTTACTTCATTCATTTTCCTTCGGTCATAGACATCTGCCAATTTTTTCCTCAGGTTAACTTTTGCCCTTTGTAGCAATGATTCTACTGCCTTTACAGACATATTCATAATGTCGGCTATGTCTTTTTGGGGTAATTCTTCGATGTGGGCGAGTATAAATGCAGTTTTTTGGGTGTCGGGCAGGGTTTCAATGGCCTCGAACAGGTAACGGGCGTTTTCTTTCTGTTCCAGTTTTATGCCGGGATGATCAAAGACGGGCTGATCGTACATGGGTTGCTCCTCTTTAGTGAACAGCATATTGAGGAAGCCGCTTCGTTTTTGGCGGTTTTTTGCTCGAAGGTGATCAAGACATTTATTGACAGTGATGCGGTATATCCATGTAGATATTGACGACCGCTCATTAAAGGACAGCACGGACTTGAATACCGTCACAAATACCTCCTGCGCTATATCCTCGGCCAGGCCGTGGTCCTGCAGCATGCTGATGGCGGTATTGAATACCTTCGCCCGGTAGTCGTCTACCAGTGTTCGGAAGGCATCCTGATCGCCAGCCCTGAGCCGTGCAAGAAAGTTATTGATAGTGTATGATTTGCCTCTAATATACAGATTTGCGAACAGCACGAAGGGCAGAAAATAAAAATGGCTGCCGGAGTGGGCAGCCATTTTTTGTAGCACAGGTAAACGGATTACTTGCTGATCTCTTTTTTAGGAGGTTCGGTTTCGCCAGCAGCAGGGGTGGTTGCGGGTGCTTCCGGTTTGAATATTTTTTCGTCAATAGGTTTGTTCAGTTCTACTGTTTTGAAGGTTATATCACCTTGCTCAGCGCTTACCGTCATCGGCATTACAATACCCTCTGGTAGTTTCTGAAAGTTGCTGTAACTGGCAGCTACTTCATGGTCTTCGTCCTGCACCTTTACTTTCAGTTCGCTGCGCACCAGATAATAGGTTGACATATCAATGTAAGCAACCTGCTCATTACCGTCATTGTCTACCACTTTTATTTTATAGCATGGCACAGTGTTCATGGTATCTTTACCTACGTATTCTACTGTTTTTAATTTAGACCTGTCAACGAGGTAGCCGCCTTTCATGTTAAGCTTATCCTGCGATGCTTTTATCTGCTCTGCGGGTATCGGAGTTACTTTGTCCATACCCGGCTGAAACGGCATATACATCCATCCTTCAGTTGGGGTAATTATGGTATAGCCATTCATGCCCATAGCGCTGATGTCCATTCTCATAGCTTTGTCGGTAAGAATAGTTTGGGTAATACCGATCTCCATACCGCCCATGTTCATGCTGCCCACCATCTTTGCAGAAGTGATGCTATTCCATTTGGCAGTTCCGCCCACTGCGGTAATGTGTTTTGTGAGGATCTCCTCACCATTTTGGGCTTTCACTGTGCTGAAGCCCGCTACCAGTATCACAAGTGCCAGTGAGGTAAGTTTGATTATTTTCATTGTGTTTGTTTTAAATAAAAAGATGATTGCAAGGTAAATAAATAATTTGATCTACGATATATATTCGCTCAGTTCCAGCCAGCGGGTTTCTTTTTCTTCCAGCAATTGAGTGATGTGCGTAAGGCGGTTGCTGATCTGCTGTATCTGGTCGTAGTTGAGCGATTGGTCCATCATTTTTTCGGTGATAGTGGCACGTTCGGCTTCCAGGGCTGCAATGTCTTTCTCGAGCAGGTCATATTCGCGCTTGTCCTTAAAAGAGAATTTCTTTTTCTCGGGCGCGGGAGGCGCTGGCTTTTGTGCAGCTGATGCGGCTTCTATCACTGCTGCTTTCTTAGGCTCGTCCTTGTTCTTTTCTTTTGCGCGCTCTTCTATACGGTATGCGCTATAGTTGCCCGGGTAGTCGCGTACCACACCATCGCCCTCAAACACGAACAGGTGGTCTACCAGCCTGTCCATAAAATAACGATCATGCGATACAATAAGGATGCAGCCGCGGTAATCGCTCAAGAAGTTTTCGAGTACAGAGAGAGTAGGGAGATCCAAGTCGTTGGTAGGCTCATCGAGAATGAGGAAGTTGGGGTTGCGGAAAAGTACAGCCAGTAATTGCAGGCGTTTCTTTTCACCACCACTCAGCTTGGACACATAAGTATATTGCTGCTCAGGCGGGAAAAGGAACAGCGTAAGAAACTGTGAAGCGCTGAGTGTGCTGCCATCGGCCAACGGAAAATTCTCTGCGATGTTCTTCACAAATTCTATGAGCCTCATATCTTCTTTGATCTCGAGCCCCTGTTGTGAGAAATTGCCAAAGACAACGGTGTCGCCAATATTGATCTTACCACTGTCCTGCAGCTCCAGGCCCTGGAGCATTTGCAAGAAGGTACTTTTGCCTGCGCCGTTCTTACCTATGATACCGATGCGTTCACCCTTCTTAAATGTATAGTCAAAGCCTTTGAGGATCACCTTATCGCCATAGCTTTTATAGACTTTCTTAAGTTCCGCTATTTTGCCACCGAGGCGCTGCATCTTCATTTGCAGCTCCACCTGGTTGTCCACTACTTTTTGCTTAGCCTTCTTTTCTATTTCATAAAAATTGTCTTCCCTGCTTCTCGACTTAGTAGTACGAGCTTTGGGCTGTTTCCGCATCCACTCCAGCTCCTTGCGGAAGAGGTTCTTTGCTTTATCTATGTTGGCAACCGTATTTTCTATACGTGCAGCTTTTTTCTCCAGGTAACTTTGGTAGTCGCCCTGGTAGGTGTATAGCTTTTCTTCGTCTATCTCCCAGATCACATCGCATACATCCTCCAGGAAGTAGCGATCATGGGTGACCATAAGCAGGGTTACTTTTTGCTGGTTGAGGTAGTTTTCCAGCCACTCTACCATTTCCACATCGAGGTGGTTGGTGGGTTCATCCATGATAAGCAAAACATGCTTATGTTCAAAACCTATATCGATGAGTACCTGTGCCAGTGCCACACGCTTGCGCTGGCCGCCGGAGAGGGTTTTCACCTTCTGGTCCAGGTTCTGCACATTCAGCTTATTGAGTATCTGGTGTACTTTGGCTTCAAAGTCCCATGCGTTGAGCTCATCAAGCCGCGCGAGGGCATCGGTGAGGGCATCAGTATCTTTGCTGCCCTCGGCCAGTATCTTCTCGTAATTGCGCATAGCCTCGGCCACGGGATGCTTGTAATGGAAGATATTGTCCAACACAGACAGCTCTTCGGCAAACTGGGGTTCCTGCTCAAAGAGGGCCACGGTGACATCTTTATGTACCCATACGGTGCCGTCCTCCACATTGTCTTTGCCGGCGAGTATTTTGAGTAGGGTACTTTTGCCAGTGCCATTGCGGGCAATGAGCGCAATTTTATCGCCCTCACTGATATTAAAAGTGATATTTGTAAACAGTGGTTTTATTCCGTAGGATTTACTAATCCCGGTAGCTGAAACATAATGCATAAGAGGGTGCAAAGGTAAGAAGTAAAGATGGATGGGGATATGATATTATTATGTGTAGATTGTTTGTATATTTTTTTGTAAATTTGGATATGCAACAATACACTTTTACAGCCCAGATAGAACGGGATAATGAGGCAGGAGTATATACTGCATTTGTTCCGGCATTGCCCGGTGCGCATACGCAAGCCCAAAGTCTGGACGAATTACAAGTAAATCTCAAAGAGGTGATAGAATTGTGTATGGAAGAACTGACTGAAGACGAGTTGGCACATTTACCGGAATTCGTGGGATTGCAGCAAATAATGATCGAAAAATGAGCCGGTTTCCGCTAACTGATGCCAAAACTCTTGAGCGAATATTATTACAGTTGGGCTTTTATTTTGTCCGTCAAAGAGGTAGTCACAAATTTTACCGTCATTCAGATGGCAGATACACCACTATTCCGCATCATGGCAGTGCCGACCTTGGAAGAGCGCTGATACTAGAAATATTGAAACAAATAGACTTATCGGCTGACGAGTATCAAACACAATTGGGGAAAAAATAAATTATTTCTTCTCTGGTGTCTTTACATGCTCGGGCCGTACGCCTATGCCGATCAGCCATGCCGGTATGCGACTTAGTATTGGGAAAGCCTTTATGAGGCGGAAAGGCAAGGGTGGTTTTTCGTGTTTGGCGGCTAATGACCGGCGGTTCATGATACCGTTCTGTATGAAGATCTGTACTCTTTGTATAACCCTGGTGGGAAATGTGCGCCTGTTCTGTACTTTTCGCAGAATATCAGTTGTGACGATCTTATTGCGGCTTAATGGATCGAAGAGGATATTGGCTGTAGCCACAGCATCCTGCACGGCGAGGTTAATGCCTACGCCGCCGATTGGCGACATAGCATGAGCTGCATCGCCGATGCACAGCAGTCCATCGGTATACCACGTTTCGAGATGGTCTATATCCACACTGAGCAATTTGATGTCGTCCCAGCTTTTCAGTTCTGTCATCCTGTTGGCCAGGAAAGGGGACACTTCTGACAATTCCCGGTGAAAAGCTTCGAGGCCTTTCTGCTGCATTTGTGGGTACATGCCTTTGTCAATCAGGTAGGCACATTGCCAGTATGAGTCCCTGTTGAGCAATACCATAATGCGTCCATGATCGAAGCGACCAAATGTTTGTGCCGGATCATCCGGCTGCCTTGAAACACGGAACCACAGCACATCTATTGGCACACCGGATGGAATTACTTTCAATCCTGCTTTTTTTCGTAGTATAGAACTGCGACCATCGGTAGCTACTACTATATCACCAAACACTTGCAGCGGGCCGTCTTTGGTGTTGGCTGTGATGCCTGTTACCCTTCCCTTCTGTTTGATAATGTCGGTCACTTCTGCTTCCAGGATGAGTTTGAATGACGGGTACTTTGCCGCATGTGTTTGCAGGAATTTGAGAAAATCCCACTGCGGCATAAGGCCAAGCACTGGCTTTGCCACATTAAGGTGTGTGAAATCTGCAAGCTGTATGGATATACCGTTAAATACAACTTCCAGGTGTTCCACTTCCTGGTGCGGCACTTTGAGAAATTCATCGAGCAGACCCAGTTCATAGATCAGTTGAAACGTGGAGGGGTGGATAGTATCTCCGCGGAAATCACGAAAAAAATCGGCATGTTTTTCCAACACGATAACCTCTATTCCTGCCCTTGCCAGTAAAAAACCCAGCATCATACCCGCAGGACCGCCGCCTGCTATGCAGCATTGTGTTTTTAATTTTTGTTGTGCCATGTGGGATCGCTGATTTACTAATAAATATCTGTAACTATTAGTACAAAACATCATGCCTGCATTACATGTTGCTTTTGGGTATTGTATAAAAAAGACTATTTTCACGTTCAGCGTTTAACTACAGGTGCTCATAGATCAAAATAGTGGTGCTTATGAATAAAAATATACTCTTATTGTGTTTATTGGTATTGTGCTCATTTGCCGGAAAGGCTCAAGTAGACACTTCTATCGGTATTAAAGCGCCGGGCAGCGCCTGTAAAAGTTATGAGGAGCTTACCCACTACCTTTGCGATGGCCTTACCGGCGAACGGGAGAAAGCCAATGCGATATACAACTGGATCACTCACAATATCAAGTATGATGTGAAGTCGATGCAAAAGCAAAACTTTACACACCCCAAGGCCGATAAGGTATTGAAAAGCAAAAAGGCGCTTTGTGAGGGCTATTCCACGTTGTTTGTAGAGATGTGTAAAGAGGCAGGCCTTAAAGCTGTGGCCGTAGATGGCTACGCCAAGGACTGGATATTTGATAACGGAGATAAGATGTACATACCCCGCCACCAGTGGTGCGCGGTGATGGTGGATGGCCAGTGGCAGCTTGCCGATCCTACATGGGGCGCGGGTGGACTGGTGCAGGCCCCAACCAAAATGAGGGTGATACTGAACAAGATACTGCACAGGAAGGTGATGTACACCAAGAAATTGAAATTCAAGTTCAATTACAAACCTGATTACTTCCTGCAAGACCCAACAGTTTTTAAGTTGAAACACCTGCCTACAGACCCTATATGGCAGCTGGCAGATACCGCCATGCCGCTACAGGTATTTGAAACGGGAGATAGCGCGGTGAAGAAATTCAACACGATCTGCAAGCTAAACAATAAGGACCCTGAACTGATGAAAATGAGTGAGCTGAGCGATGAAGAACGCAGCTACCAGATGGCTGACAGGGCCTATGCGTTCAATAAGCGTTACTCCATGATCATGGCACAGAAATACGCCTACAAGGCTTCTTCGAAGCTGGAGAATGCGTTTACCGATAGTACGATACTGGAAAGCAAGGCCCTCGTAACAGATGCATCCCGATCGCTGAAAAAATCGGAAGAGTACATCAAGGAGCAGAAGAAAGATTTTCCGGAGCAGTACAATGGGTTGAAGAAAAAGAACAAGACCAAAAACCAGGAAGCGAAGAAAGATATACGGCAAATAAAGACCGATGATAAACGCCTGATGGCTGAAGAAAAGAAGTATGCCCACTCTACGAAATCGAAAGCAGATAAGCTGGGCAAAAAGGCACAGGCTGCGCGTAAGCGTGAACGGGTAGTGGACCCTAACCACATTGATGCTGTGGTGACCGGAAAAACGGAGAAGAAAGCCAACTCGCCGGAAATAATGACCCTGCGCGACTCTGTAGCGGCAAGGAAGGAGCGCATCAAAGACCTGCAAACACAGGTGGCCACCCAGGACGATAAGATAAAGGCCCTTGAGGAAGAAAACAGTAAACGGCTGGATTCGCTTGCCTACTACCTGGGCATGGCCGACTCAATACTGGTGATGGAAACCAAGTCTAGGCTGAATATGCATGACAACTATGACGATGAAGTGATCGCGTACGGTGGCCAATTCAGGGATTTGAAATACCACAGGGCTGATACACTGCAGAAATATTATTGCACCAACTTCGACTCCATAGCCGTGGCACAGGACAACAGGCAAAAGACACAGGTAGCCATTATGGATATTTACAAGAAGAACCTGAAGACCATGGAGCAGTACAAGAAATGGAACAGCACCAATGAGAACCTGAAGGTAGACTACAAAGAGGCAGCCAATGAATACCTGGACTGCATCACGTCGTACAACGAAAACCTGGCACATTACTCGGGTTACCTGAAAGGGAACAAAAAACTGTTTGACGGACTGGCCAAAGTGGATAAGCGCGAGATAATGCTGACCGACTACATGGAAAAAGCAGAAACCATGCGTAAAATACTCGAGGAGAAAACGATCGCCCAAAAGCAATCCCTTGATGTAAACGAGAACAAAAAGCAAACCGCCGATGTAGCTAAGATCAGGAAGAAGGTGGACAATGTGGTGGACAAGCTCAACTAAATAAGTTTGACAATAACCTGACAAATGCCGGTTTCAAACCATCTCTATTCGTTTGGTATTGAATTAGTTTTGCTGCATATTCTATTATATGATATCAGCGCATACTATTTCAAAAGGCCTTTTTACCGCATTTATTTTATCAACGAGCCTTATTGCGAAAGCTCAGGAGCAGAAACCACTTGCTTATCCTGATGAGCAGCACTTTAAGAATATGCAGCAGCTCACCACGGGTGGTGATAATGCGGAAGCTTATTTTGGGTTTGATAATGAGCACATTACTTTTCAGCGCACCAACCCTAAGGAAGGTGTAATGTGCGATCGGATATACTACGGCTCTATACCCAAAACTAAAAAGGATAAATTCAATTACAAACTGGTGAGCACCGGCAAAGGCCGTACTACCTGCGCCTACCTGATGCCTGACCATAAACATTTCCTGTATGCCTCTACGCACCTGGCTATGGATACCTGCCCGCCGATGCCGGATAGGAGCGTGATCAAGAAGTATGTATGGCCGATATATGACAGCTATGATATCTTTGTGGCCGATCTCAAAGGTAATATTACCAAGCGCCTGACCAGCACTCCCGGCTATGATGCCGAGGCCACCATATCGCCGAAGGGCGACCGCATCATCTTTACGAGCATGCGCAATGGTGATATAGACCTGTACACCATGAAACTGGATGGCACAGATGTGAAGCAGATCACCAATACGCTGGGCTATGATGGTGGGGCGTGTTTCTCTCCGGATGGTAAGAAGATCGTATGGCGCGCATCGCGCCCGCAGACCGAGACTGAAATAAAAGAATACAAAGACCTGCTGGCACAGGGACTCGTAATGCCTACGCACATGGAGCTGTTCATAGCCAATGCTGATGGCTCAGATGCACATCAGGTAACACACCTGGGCAAGGCCAACTGGGCACCGGCATTTACACCAAGTGGCAAGAAGATCGTATTTGCATCAGACTATGAATATGAGCGTGGCTTTCCATTCAACTTATACTTGATCAACCTCGATGGTACAGGCCTGGAGCGCATATCGCATGACGACAGCTTTGATGCCTTTCCTATGTTCTCGCCCGACGGCAAGAAGTTCATCTTCAGCTCCAACCGCAACAATGGCGGCGGACATGATACTAACGTTTTTATTTGTGATTGGGTGGATTAGATAATGTGATGGTATGTGGAGAATGTGATTGAATGTGATTGAGTGTGCTAATGGGAAGGAAATAGAATCGTTAGCGCTCTATTTCCTTCCCATCCATTTTTTCAGCAATTCTATATTGCCGGCTATGCGAGCGTTGCGTATTTCTTTTAGCGTTGTGCCTTCGTTGCCGGTAGTGCCGTGTTTGTTTACGGCTATGCGCTGTGAATGGTATATGCTCGTGTGGCCGCTGAAATAGTAGGCCGTGAAGCAGGCTACGGCAAAGTATAGTGTGTACTCGCCGCCAAAGAGCTCTACGCCCATGATGGTGCAGGCGAGGGGCGTATTGGTAGCGCCTGCAAAGACTGCTATAAAGCCCATGGCCGCAAACAGGTCTACAGGTGCGCCGCATAGAAAGGCAATAGTATTACCAAGGGTTGCGCCGATGAAGAACAAGGGCGTTACCTCGCCACCCTTAAAACCTGTACCTAATGTGATAGCAGTGAACAGTAGTTTCCAAAGCCAGCTCCAGTAAGTACAATTGCCTGTTTGGAATGAGCTGACGATGCTTACGCTATACGCATCCTTGCCGGTGACCCCTATGCCGAGGTAGTCGGTAGTACCCAGCATAAAGGTGAGTGCGATGATGAGTGCGCCGCCCGCCACAGGTATCAGCCATTCTATAGGGATGATCTTTTTTGCGGTGTTCTTTATGGTATGGGTAAGCTCTGAAAAAAAATAGGCTGCCAGTCCGAAGGCTGCACCGGCCATGATGGCCTCGAGTAGTACCTTAATATTTATGGGTAGTGATAAAAATGTATCGTGGGTGAGTAAGCTGTGGATGTGGTACTGCGCGTGGTGTATGCCCCATGCCGAGGTGGTAAGATGTGCCAGGAAAGACGCGATAAAGCACGGCAGTAGCGCTTCGTAACGGATAACGCCTATAGTGAGTGCCTCTATCGCGAATATAGCACCCGCTACCGGTGTGCCGAATACTGCGCCAAAGCCTGCGGCTATACCTGCCATCAGCAATATCTTCAGCCGTTCGGGAGATAGCTTATACCACTTGCCAAAGAGGCCAGCTATGCTGCCACCCATTTGCACCGCAGTGCCTTCCCTGCCTGCCGAGCCACCGAATAAATGTGTGATGATGGTGGTAAACAGTACCAGTGGTGTCATGCGGAGTGGAACACCGCCGCCGGGCTGGTGAATCTCGTCCATGATCAGGTTATTGCCTTGCTCCGAGTTCTTGCCCCATAGTTTGTATAGCCAGTATATGCTGATGCCGGCTAACGGTAACAGGTACAGCAGCCATTCATTGGCCCAGCGGGTATGGGTGGCCCAATCGAGCAGCCAAAGGAAAAGGGCCACAAGTGAGCCAACTGTTAATGATAGGGGGATGAGTAATAAAGTCCAGGTAAGGAGGTTCTTAGCGATGGATAATTGCCCCGTTGGGCGATCAAGTTGGTACATGCCTACAAATTTAAAATCTCAGTAAAGAATTTATTTGTAGGCGCCATCAGCCTTTCGGCGGTTCAGTAGGTGGGACACCATCACCTTTGATGCTCAAAGATAGTGTATTTTATTTGTTATAAAAGAATTACAAAGCACTTATTGCAGCGATGATCTTGTCAATATCATCACCATAGTCTTCTATGTAATGGTATTGACCTGCTTTTGTTATTGCCGCATGCGCCTCATTTTTATTTCCCTGTTCTATATATACAAGTGCTAAATTCCGGTAAGCGTAGGCGTTGCTCTTGTCTAATGAAAGGGAGTGCATGATCTGTTCTTTTGCTTCTGCTACATGCCCTGTTTTCAATAATGCATACCCTTTATTGTTGTAAGCATATTGCATGTTCGGATCAATGCCTGTCGCTTGGTCAAACAGTGTTATTGCCTCGTCATATTTTCCTAAAAATGTCAGGCAAAAGCCTCTATTATTGCAAACGGCAGCAGTGTTTGTATTTGTCAGAGCAAGTAATTCAATTGCCTTATCATATGCTGCCATTTTGATGTAGCAATAGGATAACAGCGCCAGTGTGCGGTCATCATTGCAAGGGTTGGCATTATTAGTGTCGATAGCTTGTTGATAAGCCTTTTCCTTTACGTAGCAGCATATGGTGAGGTAAACTGCCAATTTACTTTCTTTCACAAAATCGCTTACCACAGCGCATAATTGGCGACAATATTCATATTGCCTGAACGAGTACATATCGCTCGCTTCTTTTAATAGCGCTCGCGCTACATTGCTTTTGCCCTTTGAAGATTTGAAAAACTTTGTCAAAGGGGAAAAACACTTTGTACGCGATGGTTGGATGTTGGGCTTTAGTTTAGCGGTGCTGATATCTGCAAGGCCTGTTTCATTTATCGCAGCAAGAAAATTTTCAAAGATCCATCCCTCCTTATTAAGGATCTTTGCAACACTATTTTCATAACTCAATACCGCCAGCAGGAAATGAATATTATCCAATACAATACTTATTGCGCTGTGTGCATATTGCCCCGCAAGTTTGAATGTCCTTTCGGCTTGCATGGTCAATGGAACCGAATCTAAAGCCCTTACATGGCCCTTTTGCCCTGATATTTCGGCTAACAATTTCGAGGTAATAACATCTGTATCCCGAAATATGTTTTTGAGTGAAGTACGCTCATCGGTCCGTAATATTCCTATCACAACAGCTTCTATGCCGATATAATTGATGTTATGTTCGATAGCAAATCGCCTGGCATAAATTAAAGCCTGCGATAATGACTCTGATTGGTTCATTTGAACTCAAAAATACAAATTAAAATAAGCGTTTGGGTTCAGTTTGCTTGTTTTTTCCGTTTAGGAACACATTTCGCATCATTCCAACCCGGCATTTTTGCTTTATAAAGGCTAGTTTGGTAAATTCGCATCGCACAAGGCAAATTATAATTAAACATGATAGATATAAAGGTGCCTACCGTAGGCGAATCAATCAGCGAAGTAACCCTGGTAAAATGGGTGAAGAAAGAAGGTGACTATGTGAACAGGGATGAAGTGCTGTGCGAACTGGAATCAGAAAAGGCAACCTTTGAGCTGAATGCCGAACAGGCAGGCATACTGCATATAG
The DNA here is from genome assembly GCA_903877645.1 of uncultured Bacteroidota bacterium. Taxonomy (GTDB): domain Bacteria; phylum Bacteroidota; class Bacteroidia; order Chitinophagales; family Chitinophagaceae; genus Nemorincola. Next base: position 21,718 of record CAIRES010000044.1, read on the forward strand.
TAGCCGCCGAAGGTGCAACCCTCAACATAGGTGACCTGGCCTGCTCAATAGATGATAAAGCGCCGAAGCCTGAAGGTGTACCGACACCCGCCCCCGCCGCGCCTAAAGCGGAAGCTCCCAAGGCCACGGCAGCGCCTGCTGCACCTAAAGAGGCATTACCTGCCGATGTGAAAGCAACGCCTGTAGCACAAGCCATCATGAGCGATAAGCAGGTGAAACCTGCGGTGGTGACAGGCACCGGCTCTAATGGTAAGATACTGAAACAAGATGTACTGGAAGCCCTTGCGCATCCCGGCCGTAAAGGTGGTGATGCTGCGTTTACCCGCGAAGAGCGTAGGGAGAAGATGAGTAACCTGCGCAAGACCGTAGCCCGTAGGCTGGTAGAGGCCAAGAACAGCACGGCCATGCTCACCACATTCAACGAAGTGGATATGACGCGCATCATGGAAGTGCGCAGGCAATATAAAGATGGCTTTAAGGAAACGCATGGTGTCAATCTCGGCTTCATGTCGTTCTTTACAAAGGCTTGCTGTGTGGCGCTGCAGGAGTGGCCCGCAGTGAATGCCTATATAGATGGCGATGCCATTGTGTACCACGACTACTGCGATATATCTATAGCTGTATCGGCGCCGAAGGGCTTGGTGGTGCCGGTGATCCGCAACGCGGAGAGCCTGAGCATGGCAGGTATAGAACAGAAAGTAGTGGAGCTGGCCAAGAAAGCACGCGACAGTAAATTAAGCCCCGATGAAATGGCGGGTGGCACCTTCACTATCACCAATGGTGGTGTGTTCGGGTCGCTTATGTCTACCCCTATCATCAACATACCACAGTCGGCTATACTGGGTATGCACAAGATACAAGACAGGCCTATGGCTATCAACGGCAAGGTGGAGATACGCCCGATGATGTACGTAGCCGTTAGCTACGATCACCGTATCATAGATGGCCGCGAATCAGTTGGCTTCCTGGTAAGGGTAAAAGAACTGCTGGAGAACCCTGAGCTGTTGCTCATTGGCAAAGACCCGGTGAAGGCGTTGTTAGAGATGTAAACCACAGTTTATCCATTTAAATAAGACAGGCTCTCTTTTGGGAGCCTGTCTTATTTAAATGAGTTTGTATCTCTCTGAACATTTAATATAAATTGCCCTGATACCCGAAGAGTAATAAAATAGACCCTAACACTAATAAGAACAGGATGATGAAAATAGCCTTGGCTAATCTATTGCCCGCTATCAACACTAACGTATCATAGTATAATCTTTTGAGCATGGCTGCTATAGGTTACAATAAATGACGTTAATGCGTAGGTGTCTGCTTTGCAGAGCCTGATTTCCTTGCCTTTCGGGTATGATATACGTAATGTCCTCCCTTGATAACAAATGCTACCACCACTAATACTGCTAATATTGCCCAGATACCCATAAGAATGTCTTTTACTTAGTAGTATAATAACCGAGCCATCGGAAACAGCGGATAATTTGTAAGTTCGTTGATTAAATTCATGCAAATGAAAGTAGTCCCTGTAGTATTTCTTGTTTTATCTGTAATATCCTGTAACTCCGGGACGGCAAATAATAATACCGATGCGACCACGGATACGATAGCAGCGAGGAAAGTTACAGAGACCACCCTAAATGTAATTCCATCCCCAACCCTCGACCCTAAACATGATTCTATAGCAAAGAATTTCACCTATCCGGCTACATTTACGTTGAACGACACCGTACTAAAAGGCCAATTGGCTGCATTTGGCGCAGCATATAAGGTGTGGCTTGGGCCGAAGGAGTGGATAGGGAGAGGTGCTATAGGAGCTGAGGGAGATATACTGGTGACATTGCTGCCGCCGAACGGCCATTTTTTAAATGGCCCGTACATTGTTTACAGCGACATATCGTCTTGTAAGTCTTGCATTTTGTTTAGTGCTGCTCAGTATTTCCCTGAAGCATTGGCAAAATATAATGCCGAATACAATAAAGACAATGCTAAACCCGTAGAAATACCAAAGGGGCTGGAGGTTAAACAGGTATCACCGGGAGTAATGACCTATTCGAAGCCGTGGAAAAAAGGAATGGTAATACGAGGTGTTGTTTCTTACACGGAAACAGGACATTACTACGAAGCGGAATTTGCTTTACCTCAGCAACATTCTGAACTGGGAGACGTTTTAGTAAAAGCCTATATCGAGCAGATCAGGCAAAAAAGGGCGCAATAAAAAGCCTGTATCATTTGCTGATACAGGCTCTCTTAGTAGAATAATTATTGGCCTATGCCAGCTTAGTCTTCAATCCTTCATTCAGTGCATCCAGGAATTCTTCAGTGTACAGGTAGTGTTCGCCATGGTTCACTTTGTTGCCATGCACGCATACTGCGAGGTCCTTGGTCATCTTGCCGCTCTGTACTGTTTCTACGCACACTGCTTCCAGTGCGTGAGAGAAGTTGATGAGCTCCTGGTTATTGTCCAGCTTGCCACGGAAAGCAAGGCCTCTTGTCCATGCAAAAATAGATGCGATGGGGTTGGTAGAGGTCGGATTGCCTTTCTGGTGCTCGCGGTAGTGGCGGGTTACGGTGCCATGCGCTGCCTCAGCTTCCATAGTGTTGCCATCAGGGGTGATGAGTACGGAAGTCATCAGGCCCAGTGAGCCGAAGCCCTGTGCTACTGTATCGCTTTGCACATCGCCATCGTAGTTTTTACAAGCCCATACAAAGTTGCCGTTCCACTTCAGTGCGCTGGCCACCATGTCATCTATGAGGCGGTGCTCATAAGTGATCTTGTTCTTTTCAAATTCAGCCTTGAATTCTTCGTTGTATATCTTCTCGAAGATGTCCTTGAAGCGACCGTCATATTTTTTAAGAATGGTGTTTTTGGTAGAGAGGTACAACGGCCATTGCTTAGACAGCGCCATGTTGAAGCAGGCGCGCGCAAAACCCATGATGGACTCATCGGTATTGTACATAGCCAGTGCCACGCCGTCGCTCTTGAAGTTGTATACCTCATGTTCTATGGTCTCTCCATTATCACCTTCAAATTTGATGGTGAGCTTGCCCTTGCCTTTTACCACGAAGTCGGTTGCACGGTACTGATCGCCGAATGCGTGGCGGCCTATGCAGATAGGAGCAGTCCAGTTAGGCACCAGGCGGGGGATGTTGTTCATCACGATCGGCTCGCGGAATACAGTGCCATCCAGTATGTTGCGGATGGTGCCGTTCGGGCTTTTCCACATCTGTTTCAGGTTGAATTCTTTTACGCGCTCTTCATCAGGGGTGATGGTGGCGCACTTGATACCCACACCATATTGTTTGATGGCATTAGCCGAATCGATAGTTACCTGATCATTAGTAGCATCGCGATGGTCTACGCCCAGATCGTAGTATTTAATGTCTATATCAAGGTAAGGGAGGATGAGTTTTTCTTTAATGTACTTCCAGATGATGCGCGTCATTTCGTCGCCATCCAATTCTACAACGGGGTTTGCTACTTTGATCTTAGCCATGTGTATTAATAGTTTTGAGTGTTTTTTTGAACGCTCAAAAGTAATACGTTTTGTTTAAGATTTTATATAGATAAGAATGTATATGGGTTGGCTATTTTTGAGCGATTATCTGCTCTATTTCTTTTAAGAGGTTACGGGCAGACGAAAGAAGACTTACAAGTTCTTCTTTTTCAAAAACTACGTAATCATCATAGTCCCCTGTTTGCCTTAAAGTGAAAATATCAGTATAAAAACTACCCGAAGTACTGCTCACAATCCCAGTTTGACAAAATGTAGTCCAAACATTTGTTTTGTCCCGGAATGTGTTTTGGATTGGATCTCTTTGCTCACCAACAAAGCGCTTACAGCATAAAAGCAGGCGTAATAGAGCCTGTTTACTGCGTTATTATAAAACTGATTTTGAAGCAGGATACCAATTTCATTGAGTGTATCATTTGCCCGTTCCATTCTATGCTTTACCAGGTCATTTCTTTGCTAATCATTCATAAAATAATACCCTCCTTGGTCACATTCTCATAAAAAGGCGTAATCCTTGGGTTTATCTCCCATGTTTTTTTGGGAAAGAAAAATAGGCTGATCAGTTTCCCGGTTTCCAATTCTATATCAAAAACAGGTGAAATAACCTGCATCCTGTCATCGCATGTTATCTTCTCTTTATTTAGAAGCACCAACAGGTCTATATCAGAATCCTCGCGCTCATCGCCGCGGGCATAAGAGCCGTATAAGATCAGCGTGGCATCGGGCGCTGTTTCTTTTACAGATCTTTTTATACGCTCTAATATTTGAGCCTTGGTTTGCACGATACAAATTTACTATATTCTTTTAATATCAATCTAACCTATCTATATAATTGAATAGACTCTTCCAACTGTAGTCTTTATTCTTCAAACTAATCCCGTATGCTTTGTTTAGAGCATTGATAAACTGCGCCTTGTTTTTAATGGCGGCTGCAGGTTGGGCTGCAAATGAAACCCTCAGATGTTTTCTATCAATATTGCCGACATTGAGGAAGCTATACATGTCATCATAGATGTTCAGCTTACCGGTATGCACTATACGCCATAGCCTTTTATCATCATCTGCGAGGCGGGTCATGTATAGTTCTTTGCTGCCTTTGAACAGGGCTATTTCCTTCAGGTACTTATCGCTGAGAGCCGCGTTGTAGCTATATTCCTTTTGTGCGTCCACAGGTTGCTCCAGCGTTACCGATCTATTAGTAACGGTAAGTATCCCTGATAAGGTATCCTTGTCATAAACCAGGTAGCCATCAAATGAGGCATTTTCCGCAGGGTTATCTGTACTATTGCTTTCTGCTTCAAAGATGACGTCATCGTAAAAAATATCGTAAAAATAAAAGGCATCAAAGTAGGGTATACTGTGCTGCCAAATGTGGTTGGTTGAATGATGCTTATTGATCTTCACCGGATCAACCTGATGTACTTTACTCTTGTTTATAGAGAGCCCGGAAGTATAATAGGGAAATGGTTGTTTTATTGAAGGGCTATACCTATTTGGTACACCAGCAGGTATTGCCGGATTGCTTTTTGAATATGCGCTGTAACTACTGCCTGCTGTAGTGCTTGTTGCAAAATTGTTATTCGCTGTTGTGTTGATAGAACCTGTTGCTTTATATGGGCTTTCAGTGTTCGTGTTACTGGCATGTGTAGTTCTCTCGGTAGCAACATTGGCCGCATAATTCACAGGCTGCTTTGGTAATTCTATAGTTTGCCTCGGAGCAGAATTATTGCTGTAATTAGTTTCCGTTGCCTGCCTTGTAGTTGTTGTATTATTATTTGGCGCAGCCGCGTAACTTTCACCGCTTATCTTGTTTATCTGTGCAGTAGCGGCTGCTGTACAAAAGCAGCAAATGAAAGCAGTAATGTAACTTAGCTGTTTCATAGTGTGGTTTTTATAAAATTACAACATAAGTCATGCAACCCGATCCTTTCAGAATGTTAAAACGGCTAATCCAGCTTATCGATATAGATCAGAAGTACTTTCCACGAAAATTTATTAGGCTCAAGATTGCTGCCATAGGCCCTGTTCACGTATTCCGTTAGTTTACGCTTGGCATCACTCACTGAGTGTGTATATAAAGCTTCCGACTGGCCATTATACTCTACTTTAATGCTCTTCATGTCCACATCATCAGGGGCATAAAGAAATCCACGGCGCTTATCATAGATGTTCAGCTTGCCTTCGTGTACTACCCGCCACAGATTTTTTTTGTCGCCGGGTAGGCGCACAAGATTCAGTTGGTTATTGCTGCTGTCCGACTCATATACCGTGATATAAGTAAGCCCTGCTTTTTTCATCTTGAAGGAGTAATCATAGTGCTTGCCTGAATCAACATTATCAATCTCTACTTTGTTTTTCTCCAGGGTCACTATACCGGGTATGGTATCATGTTCGTATACCACAAAACCCTGCATCTCAAAACCCTCCAACTCATTGCTGTTTTCAGAATAGTTGTTGTTATCACTACTGCCACCACCATATCCACCGCCACCATACCCCATGCCGCCATAGCCATAATGCGGGCTGTAAAAGAAGCTGGTACCGAAACTCCACATATAGTAGTTAGGGTAACCATAAAAAGGGGAGTAGCCGTAATAGCCGTAATATCCATAAGGATGGTAATAACCCCAGTGGTCCTGGCCATGGTAGGGATTTGAATAACCTGCACTGGTGGTAGTGCCTATTGCGCGCGGCCCCCCTATTCTTGTATTCCTTAATGGTGTCCTGAAACCGGGAATGGTGGTTACTTGTGTTACTTTTTGAGCAGACCTGGGAGGTGTAGTCCTATTCGTGCTACGTTGCGGGGCATTTGAAAATGAGCCACCGCGGAACATTGGCTGCTGTGTATTATTGCGAGAGGGTGAATGCTGGACATTATTCCCCCGCGATACATTGCCTCCTCCGAAACTGCTGCGTCCGGCAGCACGATGGCTTCCTCCGCCACTACTATGTCCACCACCACTATGATGACCTCCACCGCCATGTCCGCCGCGGCCCTGGGCCGATGAGATGGTAGCTAATAGCAAAAACGGGAATACCAATAGAGGTAATATCTTCTTCATAATAAATTTTGAAAAATAATATGGCATCAAAAAGAATACCAAATATCACTATTTAAGTTATAATTACCATTCTTTTTTGAATTTTTCTTTAGCTTGCCGCCTCATGCAGTGGATTTTTTGGTTAATAGCAGTTATTCTATCGGCTGCGGCGGGTTATTGGGTGTATCGGGCAGATAAGCGGCGGCAGGTGCCTTATCCCTGGCTTACCTCATTATTGCGCACATTGGTGGTGTTTTTCACCCTATTGTTATTGTTAGTGCCGGTCATCACTATCACAAAGAATGTGACCGAGAAGCCCATTGTGTTGCTGCTGCAGGATAATTCCCGTTCTATAGCCAATGCGCTGGGCAACGACTCTGCCGCGTACCGCAAAAACATCAACGACCTTACCACCCGCTTATCAACTCAGTACAAAGTAGTGCAATGGGGTTTTGGCAATACTGTGCAGGCCGATAGCCCGTTCCTTTACCGCCAGGCGGCTACAGATATTTCTGCGGCCCTTGCCAGGGCGCAGGAGTACTACGGGCTGCAAAACCTGGGTGCTGTGATTCTTGCTACTGACGGCCGCTACAACCAGGGCGCAAATCCACTGTATCAGGATTTATCGCTTCACAGCGCCATGTATACCGTAGGCATAGGCGATAGCACTGCGCAAAAGGATATACGCATATCTGCTGTGTATGGCAATAAGACCGCTACGCTCAACAGTACCTTCGAGATACGGGCTGATGTTATTGCCGATCTATGCAAAGGTTACAACAACAGTGTTTCTATTAAAGAGGGAGAAGAAACAATATCCTCTGTACCGCTTGCTGTAAATGCCGACAGGTACGACCGTGCTGTTTCTTTTTCTGTAAAGGCAGCAAAAGCAGGCCTGCACCACTATACCATCAGTATACCGGAGACAGACGGCGAAAAAAATGTGGCCAACAACCGCAAAGATATTTTTGTGGATGTAGTTGATGAGAAGAAGAATATCCTCATTGTGTCTGCTTCGCCGCACCCGGATGTTAATGCTATTAAAGAAGCACTCAGTGGGTTGGAGACGTACCGGGTGTCAGTGGTGTCTGCCGATAACTTCCCCACATCGCTCAGCAGCTACAATGTCATTATTCTGCATGGCCTGCCTTCAGTGCGCAGTAAGGTAGCGGCCAATCTCATAGCTGCCCGCAAGCCCATCTGGCTCATACTCACCGGCCAGTCGGATATGTCGGCAGTTAATGGCCTCAGTGGGCTTACACATATTACTGTTACACCGTCACCTGCGCATGATGTATTGCCCGTTTACAATACAGCGTTCAGCTCGTTCCTATTGCCTCAGCAAATATTATCGGTAACAGATAAACTACCCCCTCTTTCTGTAAGTACAAATGATGTTACGGTAGCGCCGGGTGCAGGGATTTTATTCACGCAAAAAAGCGGCAGCCCCAAACCGTTATGGATATTGGAGCAGGGTAGTGTGCCATCGGCTATGCTGGCCGGCGAAGGCCTTTGGCGCTGGAGGCTGTACGAATTTCGCAATTTCGCCGATCATAGCGTTGTGGACGAAAGTATCCGCCAAACAGTTGCTTTCCTGTCCGCAAATAATAACGAAAAGCCATTTAGCGTAGCGCTACCCAAGTATGTGTGGAGCGACCAGGAGTCTGTATCGCTCAATGCCTATTTGCTTAATGCCAATAACGAACAGGTAAATACACCCGAGGTGCAGCTCACCATTTCTGACAGCGCAGGACGCAAGCAGAACTTTTCTTTCGAACGTTCGGGTAGCGCTTATGGTCTGAACATAGGGATATGGGCAGGCGGTACCTACACCTACACGGCACATACTACTTATAACGACAAGCAATATGCTGCCTCGGGTAGTTTTGTGGTAGAGAGTATGCCGCTGGAACTGATGCAAAGCGGAGCGGATTATCCGCTGCTCTATAGTCTTGCCAAAAAATACAATGGTGGTTTCGTGCCTTCAAAAAATGTTGCATCACTGTACGATAGTATCAGCCACAATGAGCGCGTGAAGCCCTTGATACAAACGGATACAGAAACAGTGCCGCTTGTAGATCGTAAGTGGTATTTCTTCATTATCCTGCTGCTGGCGGTAGGCGAGTGGCTGCTCCGGAAGTATTGGCTGGCGCAATAACCGGTCAAAATTGTTGGTCCCGAACCTTTATTTTTCTTGCACTTTTCAGTCGTTCTGCTACAAATTGTGCATCCCTGATGTAGATCGTATTGGCATCGCTGAAGGATGCTCTTGCGGACAATGTTCTGGCAAACGGATCGTAGTCAAACGGCGCAAAGCCATGGCTCACCAGTTTGTTGTGTATTTGCAGCTCATCATATCCATACCTGCCGCCGGAGCCGTTTAATTCTATGATGATCGCTTTCAGTGATTGATTTTGCAGGACATTATCTGCACCATTCAGTACCTCAGTCTCAAAGCCTTCTACATCTATTTTTAGTAAAATGGGGTTGCTTTGTTTTAGTATGTTGTCCAGCGTATCCACGGGTACATCTATAGTGTCTGTTTCCTGGTCAGTGGCTACATGGTTCACTGTATCAAACGACTTCGTGAATCGCAATACACCGGGCTTATTGCCCAATGCAATATTCATTGGCAGTGTGAGGTCGGCTATCTTGTTGAGGTCTATGTTATTTGTCAGTCTTTTGAATGTTGCAGGTACCGGCTCTACAGAAATGGTGTGTGCCCCGATCTCGGCTGTGGCAAGTATGGTATAGCTGCCTATATTCGCCCCTATATCCACAAACAGGTCGCCCGGCTTTAGCAGGTGCAGCAGGAATCCCATATCATAAAACTCATGCAGCCCGCAATATACATTGCCTGTGGCCCCTGTTTCGCCCTTAGATACATATAGCTTACTTTTTTCTGTAAAGGCATGTACAAATGGGGCTTTACTGATGCGCGCCCTAAACTGCCATTGTACAAAACGCACCAATGCGCCGAGTTTGTTGCTTTTATTGAGGGGGTGCGAAGTAATGAATTTTAAGGTGTTGATCATAGCCGGTACATTCCTTTCCGGAACGAAGATAAGAGATAAACAAACTTCAGTACATTTGTGTCTTCATTTTAAATATTTGTGCTGAAAACATCACTTGCAGGATTTATTTTTATTTGCATAACAACGGCCGGTGCTCTATTTGCGTCACTGCCGGGTTACGCACAGTCTTCAGGCCATGATTCTACCGGCGCAGTATCGCAGGCAAATGTCGATACCGTTGTTAAGGCACACCCTTACCAGCCCAATCCTAAAAAAGCCGGGCTGTACTCAGCAATCGTACCTGGCCTGGGGCAGGCATATAATCATGAATACTGGAAGATACCGGTGATCTATGTGGGTATAGGGGTAGCAGGCTACTTTATTGCGGATAATCTCAACAATTACCAGTCTTATCGCAAGGCGTATATCAGCCGCATCAATAACCCTAACCCTACAGATAAATATGTAAATATTTACACCACCGCCCAGCTATCACAATTGCAGAACGACTATAACAAGTACCTTGATCTTACGGTGATGTTCACTAGCCTGGGCTATGTATTGCAGATATTAGATGCGGTTACATCTGCCCACCTTAAGAATTTTGATATTTCGCGCGATATCTCCCTGCACATGATGCCTGTGGCTACGCCTAATTATGTAGGTTTTGGCCTGGTAGCCAATTTCAAATAAAGTCTATCGCCTACAGGTAGCTGATCACAGTTTTTGCCCGTTCATCCAGCGAGTGTTCCCTGAGCGCCCTGATGTATCCGGATAGCCGTATCTGCTCGCGCAGGCCGCTCTTCTCCAGGAAATAACTTACTTTTTGCACCAGTTCTTCCGGTCCGTCAAAAAATCCGGCTTCTTCATTCTCTTTAAAATACAATACCGATTCTTCATTACGCTCATGCAGCAGGAAGCCAAAGGAGCCGGGGATGTGGAAAGTGCGCGAAGTGATCAGATCGCCGGAAGATGCGCCCGAAACACGCTCTGAAAGTATGCCAAGGTTGATCCTGGAGCATTGTATGGCAATGGCATACAGGTCGCCTACCACAGGTGCGTGTTGTATAGAGGTCTTGAGTTCGGGTGAATTGGCTTTGTGCCATTGTTCGCCCCATATGCGCAGGTCTATGTCCGGCAGCGCCTTTTTCAGCGCGGTAAGCCATTCCTCTTTTTTGGGCGACCATGTACCTATGAACGAGGCATCACAGCCATAGTTCTTCTTGTCTTCCTCAGTCAGCGGTAATTGTCTGTGTATCTGCGGGTCGAAGCCATGCGGGATAAAATGTGCATTCTTTACGCCAAAGTGTTGCCGCATATCAGTAATGCCGAATGTCTTGGTCGTAAATACCTGGTCGTATAGCGGCATACATTTCGGGATATTGGCCCCATGTGCGGTCATACTCACATCCGGATAAAATAACGCCAGTTTGCAATGATGCTGCCAGGTATATTGTAATGTTTCCGGAAGCACAAACGCGCCTTTGTACACAAAAAGTATGTGCGGGTGGAATACCTTTATTTTTCGTTTGATCGCCTCATTGAATTCAATGACTTGCCTTGGGCGTATAAAACGCTCATATACCTTAGTGAGTTTATTCTTGCTTTGCAGGCTGATGTAATAAAATTCATCCAGCACTTCTATCAGGCAGCCCTGCCTGCTCATGGCCATGAACAGCCCGCCTGCATTGCTTCCTCTCCATAACGGCCCTATGGCAAGTATCTTCATTGAGTAGGTAATATGTGCGTGAAGATAATAACCTTCATTCAAACAATCGAAAATTGATCAAACACTTCCTTTTTGATTACTTTTGTTTGATACCTCAAAAGAAAACCGTCGCACAAAAAAATGACCGTAACCAAAAGCCGCTGGATAAATGGTATTGATAGCATCAGGTTTTTTTTAGCCTTGATCGTGCTGCTGTCCCATTTTCGTGACCCTTTTGTTTTATTGCTCAAAGGATCTTCGGCCAGGCCATTGCAATACCTGGGCATTGCCATCAACCATCTTTATTTCGGTGTGGCTGCGGTTATTGCTTTCTTTGTTATTTCCGGTTTTGTTATTCATTACCCCAATCGTAATAAAGACAGGGTTGATGTCGGCAGTTTTTTGCTGCGCAGGTGGCTGCGCATTGGCCTGCCGTTATTGGTCATTGGCCTTATCGCCAATCACTTTGGCCGGTACGATAATATACCCGTATGGAGCCTCTATTGCGAACTGATCTATTATACCATCTATCCCGTATTGTTTAAGATCAGGGTGAGTTGGAAGACCAAATTCGTGTTTGCATTCGTGCTTTCATTTATTGCAGCAGGCATTTTTGGCACTGATAACTTCATGTCGCTCATTCACCAGCAGGATCTGGGGTATAATATTAATTACTGGCAGTTGGGTGTTCCGTTGACGTGGCTTATCGGCCTGCCGTGCTGGTTGCTGGGCGTGATGCTGGCCGAAAAAATTGATAAAGTGGATTATACGGTGTCTGTAGCCACCATCTGGAAGTATAGGGTACTGGTATACCTGTGTAGTATGTTGCTTTTTGTGCTGGCTGCTCATGCCTATGCCAGTTGCCTGTTTACATTGAATTTTTATGCTTTGCTACTCTATTTGTGGATAGAAAAGGAGATCGTCTATTACCGATCGCATCATGTAAGCCGGCTTTTCGAATATTGCGGCAAATTCTCTTATTCCATTTATCTCGGCCACGAGCTTTGCTTTATTTTGCTCAGTTCTTTTATAGCTTACAATGCATACACTTACTTCCTGTTCATCCTGCTTTCATTAGTGATCTCCTATGTAGTATACCTGCTTGTCGAATATCCATCGCACAAACTGGCACAAAAGTTGGCTGCAGTATTCCATAATAAGTGAATAATACAGTTTATAATTTCACCAGCACCTTCTTGATGATCAGGAACATGATGTAGGTAGAGGTCAGTGTGATCATGATCTGCAGGTCGCCGGCAAATCCGAACACAGAGAGAAAGAACAGGTATCCGCCAAACAAAGTGCCGGTGATGTTATATTCTGATGAATAGAATTGTGTTGCATTCCACAATGCTGCAATAAATGCGCCCATTAGTAAACTACCTAATACTAACCCCGTCCATCCGAAATCGAGGTATAATTCTCCCGGCAGCGTCATATTGATCGAGTTATTGGCACGTCCGTTCTCAGCTTTATATGCGGCGCCTATCTCCAGAGCAAACCATGCGCCTATGGCTATCACGGGTTTGTCGGGCCATAAAAACCTTGGTATCAAAGCCAGTACCAGCGGGGCAGAGGCCTTGCCATCATAAAAGCCATTTTGTTTTACCAGTTTCACGATGTTGGTCAGTTGCGCCAGGTTAGCATTTCTGTCCAGCAGGGCTGTCGAATTTTCTGCCGGTTGATCGGTACGGGTATCATTGTCTGAGAAGGCATTGATAAAGTTCGACCTGTTGGTTTGCAGGGATGAGAATACACTGGAATAGATGACTACCAACGCTATTAAAGGCAGGATACGATAACTGAATACATACTTTATATCCCCTTTGCCTATAAAATAGCCCAGGGAAAGACAAAAAGTAGGAATGATGAGGTCCGACCGCAGAAAGGCGGTCAGCAATGCTGCATAGGTTTGCAGCACATACAAGATCAAAGTATAATTGCGGTATTTTTTTTGATCAGTTTTTGCCCATAGCCGTGCAAAGAAAAGTATGCCGACCATGTTCAGCAATCCTATGATCTTAAAGATACCGCTCCCGTTGAGCCGCACCACACTGCCGAAGATGCGCAACAGGTTGATGGTTACCAGTATCCCGAAAATGATCTTTAGGTTTTCTTTTTTAGTTACATTCACTGCAATATTCCAGAAAGATCTTTTTATAGCAAGTTCATAACCAATAATGATAAGTGTGCAGGAAACACACCATAATTTTACCGCATCATCAATATACCTCGGTACGATGTAATTGTAGGCCCTTATATTATGGCTCGCTACCTGGCTGATCAGGCTCAGGTTGGCCAGGTTAGTAATGATAACGCCAATATAGAAAGTAAAAATGGGCGTGATATAATTTTTTTCCTTCACGCTTTTTAATATACTGACCAGGCATTGAAAAATGAGGATATAATACAGGCTTTCGCCTTTGAAAAAAAAGATGCTTATTAAATAGAATATCAGAAATATCACATTAACCATTTATTAGCGTTTAAAAAAAAGCAAAAGAGGCGTAGCAAATGTAGTAAATGCGGGTATTCTATTTTATATTATATTCTTTCATCCATAAATGAACAGATATACACCTCCAAACCTGCAGGGCATCACTTACTGCAATGCTTTTATTAGCCAGCATGCCTGTGAATTTTGATATGGTATCTTTATTCAGTAGTTCGCTGTCATTTAATTGCTCCGATACCCATCCGGCATCCTTATTCAGCAGATCAGTAAGCGGGGTGTAAAATCCTATCTTATCTGTTCTGTTATACACAATGTCCGGCAGGTATTGCTTACATGACTCCCTCAGTATGTATTTCCTCATTCCATTTTTCAGGAATTCGGTTGGCCGTATAGTAGCCACGTATTCAGCGATCCTGTGGTCGAGGAACGGCATCCGCCCTTCAATGCTGTATGCCATTGCATTGCGGTCGTCGTAATGCACAAGATGCGGGATATGGACGCCATACATTGATTCGCGCCACACATTGTACACCGAATTGTATTTGAAAAGCGAGATAAGGTCGTTATCTACATTATGCAGCATGCCCGGTTTGATGATAGACCTTCTTTTGATCCGGGATTTGAGCCTCATATTATATTCGATCGTCGGTAAAATAGATTCGAGCATGGTGCGCATAAAATAACCATTGCCCATTTTCATTGCAGAGAGATTACTTGAAAAACGCTTCAGTTGCATTTCCTTCAATTGTTCTGACAATATAGCCCGGGCCATATTGCTGTATCCAAAGAACAGTTCATCAGCCCCTTGCCCGTTCAGGATTACTTTGATCCCGGCTTTTGCAGCCATTTCCATCAGGTTGCCATGAGCTATGATCGATGAATCCCCAAACGGCTCTTCCTGTATTTTAATGTATTTGGTAAGGTCTTTTTTGATAGAGATCTCATCAGAGCTTTGCTGGTGTACTATAAATGTATCCTTACCAAACTTACGCACTACTGCGTCCACATACCTTGTTTCATCAAACCTGCCATTTACCGATTGTGCTGTGAAGATGTGTATCCCCTTATCATAATAAGTAGCCAGTATGCCCGCAATGATCGATGAATCTATACCTCCGGACAGGGTGATACCTATGGGTACATCAGATATTGTTTCTGATAACACCGAATCTACTATCCGGTCATGTAGCTCTTTTTGAACCGATTTATCAAAAGGTACTTTGTCTTTATCTGCAATGTCCGGAAGTTCCCAATAGCTTACCGGATTGATGCGGTCATCTGAACTGCTGAGCCAGGCATAGCTTCCTTCAGGGAATTGCTGAATATCATTATAAAAGGTATGAGCGCCTAAGTGTGCATAATTGCCAAGGGCAAGGTATTCTGCAATAGCTGTCGGATCATAGACCGGGTTTTCATTTTCAGATAATAGCGGTTTTATTTCGCTCGAGAGCAACCAAGACTGCTTTGTACGCCTGACA
Source organism: uncultured Bacteroidota bacterium (assembly GCA_903877645.1). GTDB lineage: Bacteria > Bacteroidota > Bacteroidia > Chitinophagales > Chitinophagaceae > Nemorincola. Next base: position 36,923 of record CAIRES010000044.1, read on the forward strand.
TAAAAAGGCTTTTGCCCGAAACGGCTTCGACTGATGAAAGTCCTTTTTGCTTCCTTGTCCCAGATAATAATAGACCACATGCCCACTAAATGGTGTTGCATTTTTTCCTTTTGCAGCCTGAATAGTTCTATTATTGTTTCGGTGTCAGAATGTCCTTTGAAATGGTGGCCCGCCAGGTATTTTTTTCTTAATTCTAAGTGGTTATATATCTCGCCATTATATGCGAGCATATACCTGCCGCAGGACGATGCCATGGGTTGATGCCCTGACTCGGTAAGATCGAGGATAGAAAGCCTTGTTTGGGCCAGCGTTACCTGCTCATCGTTGTATATACCTTCATCATCAGGGCCCCTGTGCCGCAGCAATATTTTCGACCTCATGCCAAAATTATAGCCGTCCTCCTTACTAGTTCCTATATAACAGGCGATACCACACATAGCTGCTAAAGCCTGCTGAAGGCTTTATTTCATATTATTTTACTGTTCGGAGATATACTAATTGCGACAAAAATAGGCGAAAGATTCATAAATTATTGATAATCAATAACACCTTATATACACAATTTATATTTTAATTATATCAATTCGGTGTATTTTTTAAACAAGTCATCTTCTTTGATATAATTTTGCGCACAGTTCTGCATATTGAACATCAGGCTAAAGTTACCGTTTATGGCGGCCAAAAGCGCTTTTTGCTGAAACCCGATATTTGTTGTGGCAATGGCCGGATGCTTCCATTCTTCCAACAAATAGGCAAACCCACCCGTATCATTGCCCACGATCCATATAGGCTTGCCATACCCGCACAGCTCATAGAATTTTGAAGGCACTACCTGTCTTGGTGGGGTCGACCATGGTATTACCAGGCTGCAATCACAAGCTGCAAGCTGTGCGTTATAATCCTGCTTGTTCAGCCATCCCAGGTTTTTTACAGTAATGGCGTCACCCAGCACACGGGCGAAGGACTCGAAAGTAGGGGTGGTGCCTGCAATGAGCAGTTCCACAGGCCGGGGGAAGGTGTCTATATCATTTATGGCCTTTTTCAGTACATATAACGACTGGTCCTGCTCGCTTAGCGATCCGCCGTAAAAAATGGTAAAAGGCTTGTCGGGATGCTGAACGGTATCGGTTTTTGTGGTTGCATTGGGTACGGCATGGCGTATGGTTTTTATATTCAGCTCCAGTAATTTGCCATCTGTTTCCGCCCATTCGGTGGATACGTGAACAACTGCCTGTGCCGTTGTCAATATTTTCTTTGTCCAGCGCTTATTTTCGGGTATCAGTACCTGGGATATGCCGTGGTCAAAGTTGTCCTGTAGGTCAGCTATCCACGGGGTGTGTAGTTTTGCGCCAAAATGATGGCCTAAGAACAATGGCCCCCTTGGTGTGAAAAAGCTGATGATCAGGTCGGGCCGGGTTATGCCGAATTTGTCGAAATACTTGATCACATTATTGGCCCACTTATAGCTGCGGTCGCCATGAAAAGCTACATAATAAAAGGTCCGCAGCTTTCTTAATAGGGTGAAGCGGCTGTAATCCGATACATTTTTGACAGACCGCACCACAATGCGCTGCACACCCGAAGGTTCTGTTTTTATTACAAAAGGAGTATGACCGCATTCTCCCCTTTGGTCGCGGTGAATGACAATGGCCTGCCAGCCGTTCTTTTCAAAATCCTCGGCCACCTGCCTTATCCGCCTGGACAAAGCAGCGCCGGATATAGAATGATAGCCATCGTACTCCCAGGCAAATATTAAAAGTTGTTTTTTCAATGGTTACAATAGTTATCTCAGCGCGTATACTGGCATATCATCTCAAAGGCCGCCAAATTTACGCCTATTACCTATATGGCTGACCTGATCATAAAATTACATTAAATGAGCTATTTTACCCCATTTAATGACTAATACCTTTACCTTTGCACAAACAGAAATCGGCAATTATGGCAGAGGTTTTGGAAAAAGTGGTAGAAGAGGCGCGGCAGGGAGAAGTATATGCTCCCTTTGCTGACGATCCAAACAAATTCAATAAAAAATTCTTTATAGAAAGCTACGGTTGCCAGATGAATTTCAGCGACAGCGAGATCGTAGCGTCCATTCTTCATGGCGAAGGCTATGGCGCTACCCGCAATTTTGAAGAAGCTGACCTTGTACTGCTCAATACCTGCTCCATACGTGAGAAAGCCGAGAGTACTATTAGGCACCGCCTGCAAACGTTCAAAAAAATCAAAGAAAGCAAACCCGGCATCCTGATCGGGGTACTTGGTTGCATGGCAGAAAGGCTGAAAGCAAAATTCCTTGAGGAAGAAAGGCTCGTGGATATAGTAGTAGGCCCTGATGCCTATCGCACCTTGCCCGGGTTAATAAATGAGGCCGAAGGAGGGCAGAAAAGTGTGAATGTATTACTAAGCCGCGAAGAAACATACGCTGATATAGCGCCTGTTCGGCTGGATAGTAATGGAGTTACGGCATTCGTGAGCATTATGCGCGGGTGCAATAACATGTGTACCTTCTGTGTAGTGCCCTTCACGCGTGGCCGCGAGCGTAGCCGCGATGCCGAAAGTATTGTGAATGAATGTAAAGACCTGTTTGAAAACGGCTACCGGGAAGTGACCCTTCTTGGGCAGAATGTGGACAGCTACTATTACTCAGCGCCTAACGAAGAGAATGTAAACTTTGCTATGCTGCTGGAGCGGGTGGCGCTGGTATCGCCATTGCTTCGTGTGCGGTTCAGTACCTCGCACCCTAAAGATATAACAGACGATGTGCTGCATACCATGGCTAAGTATCACAACATCTGCAAGTACATTCATCTGCCCGTGCAAAGCGGTAATACCCGCATCCTACAGCTCATGAATCGCACCTACACCCGCGAATGGTATCTCTCCAAGATAAAGCGGATACGTGAGATCATGCCTGACTGTGCAATATCTACAGACGTTATCTCCGGATTTTGCACTGAAACGGAAGAAGAACACCAGGATACCCTTTCGCTGATGGAGCTTACCCGGTATGACATGGCCTACATGTTCTCGTATAGCGAGCGCCCCGGCACACTGGCTGCACGTCGTTACACCGATGATGTGCCGGAAGAAGCAAAGAAAAGAAGGCTCATTGAGATCATCGATCTCCAGCAAAGTCACCAGGTAATTAGCTTTAAGAATGACATTGGCAAAACATTTGAAGTGCTTATAGAGGCTACCAGTAAAAAAAGTGAACTCGACTGGAGTGCCCGCAATTCGCAAAACAAAGTAGTTGTATTCCCCAAGGGAAATGCCAATCTCAAAAAAGGAGACTATACTACTGTGAAGGTACATGCTGCCACCTCTGCAACGCTTATAGGACAAATGATTTAAGAACAATGATACCACTGATACAAAACAATATAACGGCCATACAGGATGCTTGCAAAAAGTATCATGTGAAGTCATTATATCTTGTTGGTAGCGCTATGGATGTCGGGCGCTTCACAAATGAAAGCGATGTCGATTTTCTGTATCGTTTTATAAAAGAAGATAAGCCGGTAAGAGCTTTCTACTTTTTACTTAAGACTTTCTACTAAAAAGAACAATGGATATTCAAAGTATAAAAAACAGGTTCGGCATCATAGGTAACACGCAGGCGCTGAACCATGCACTCAATACCGCCATACAGGTAGCCAATACCGATCTTTCGGTATTGATAGTGGGGGAGAGTGGTGTAGGTAAAGAAGTATTCTCTGTGATCATACATGCACTATCGGCACGCAAGCACAACCCTTTCATCGCGGTGAATTGCGGCGCTATACCTGAGGGCACTATTGATAGTGAATTGTTCGGGCATGAAAAGGGCTCGTTCACAGGAGCTGTAGACAGCCGCAAGGGCTATTTTGAAACTGTGAGCGGTGGCACCATCTTCCTGGATGAGATAGGCGAGATGCCGCTGGGTACACAGGCGCGCCTGCTGCGTGTGCTGGAGACCGGGGAATTCATCCGTGTAGGTTCATCAAAAGTGCAGAAAACTGATGTCCGCGTGATAGCAGCCACCAACCGCGACCTGCTGGAACTTACCCAGCAAGGCAAATTTCGGGAAGACCTGTATTATCGCCTCAGCACAGTGCCCATACGTGTGCCTTCTCTTCGCGACCGCAAAGAAGATATACCACTGTTGTTCAGAAAATTTGCGGCTGATTTCTCTGAGCGTTATAAAACACTATCTGTGCAGCTTGATGCAGCGGCTCAGCAATTACTTGTCAATTATTACTGGCAGGGCAATGTGCGAGAACTTAAAAACATTGCCGAGCAAATATCTGTGCTTTCTATAGATAAGCTCATCACTGCCGAAGCCCTGCTGAAGTTTCTGCCGCAGCGCAATACTTCCAAGAGCCTTGCCCTGATCCCGGGATCAGGAGTTCATGGCTATTCGACAGGCACGTCCGATTTTAATACCGAGCGAGATATTCTCTACAAGCTCTTCTTCGATCTGAAGAAAGATATGAATGACCTCAAACAGATGATCTTTGATGTGGCACACCACCAGGGGTATACCCCTGTCGACCCATCCACATCCAACCAGCAACTGCTGCCGGTTTATAACACTAACGACAACGAACCGCAGTTAAATAACAGTTACAATTCCAATACCCCTATTCTGCTGGAGTCGAATGACCACCATGAGGACGTGGAGGAAACACTGCTGCTTGCCGATCGCGAAAAGGAGTACATCTCTAAAGCACTTAAAAAGCATAAGAGCCGCCGCCGCGATGCCGCCGCCGAGTTGGGGATATCTGAGCGCACCCTTTACCGTAAGATAAAGGAATATAATATCCAGGAGTAACTTTTACCGTTGTATACACAACCTTAATGCCTATTTTTGTTTGTACTATTATGCCATTGAAACGTTCAATTTTATTGTTGCTGCCTATACTGCTCTTTATGCTGGCAGGCTGTCATATTTACAGCTTTTCAGGCGCTACCATAGAGGGCAAGAACATCAACATTCACCAGCTTGATAACCGCTCTGCTAATGTGGTACCGAGCCTCAGCTCAACCCTTACCGAAAAGCTCAGGAGCCGCATATTGTCGCAAACCGGCCTGGCACCGGTAACCAAGGACGATGCCGACTACGATATGGTAGGCGCTATCACCACTTATGCAGTGAGTGTAACCGGTGCACAAAGTGTGCAGGTAGCCACCAAAAACAGGCTCACCATCAGTGTGCAGATCACTTTTAAGAACAAACTCAACGAAAAGGCTAACTTTACACAAACGTTTACCCGTTTTTCCGATTTTGACGCATCGCAGCTTTTGCAAACCGCCGAGCCTGCTTTGATAGAAGATATAGGAAATCAGCTGGCCGATGATATTTTTAATAAAGCTTTTGTAAATTGGTAGCCGTGAGCAAATGAATAACGAGACATCCATAAAATATATCTCTTCATTATTAAATGATCCGGGTAAGCTTACCGACGGAGACCAGGGTAGTATTGCCTTGTTCAGGCAAACGTTCCCGTACTTTCTGCCTGCCCGTTACCTGATCGCATTGGAGTTGCATAGGAAGGTGAATTTTGCCCCTGAAATGCTGTCGGGTATGCAGCCCTACATAGGTGACTGGATGCTGTTTTGCGATTTCATGGAGGCAGGTGTCCATCAAACGAAATACATGCCGCCTCCGGTTGCGACCCCTGCCCCTACTTTTGAAACGCAGACTGACAGGGTGGTAGATAAAAAGAAGGTTACGGCACACCCTGAGCCTCTTGTAGCGCCGGTTGCAGAGCAGCCACCTTTAGAGTCCCCTGTGCAGGTGCCTGCGCCTGTAGCTGAAGCCCCTATAGAGGAGCAGGCTCCAGTACCTGCGCCTGTAGCTGAAGCGCCGATAGAGGAGGTTAAAGAAGAGCAGATAGAGGCGCCGGTTGCACCTGCGGCCAATGAGGTGCCTGTTTTTGAGCCAATGCAGGCAACAGAGGCAGCCCCGGTATTTGAAGAACAGAACGAACCGGAATACATAGTGCCTCCTGTTGCTTATGAGGCACGCGTACCGGAACTTGTAACGCCCGTAGTGCCTGCCACAGCCAGCGACGCATCTTTTGCAGACATCATAGCGGCTGCTATAGCCGCCGATGAACTGAAAAGCACGGATGTACCTGCTGTTCCCGAAGAAAAAACGATACCACAGGCTATTGATGAGCCTGAAGTAGTAGTGCCCGAGGTAGCTATACCCGAGGCTGTCGCCAGCAATACCGAGCCCGTTGTTACTGAGGTGGAGCCCGAGCCTGAGGTGATTGAGCCGGTATACTCATTCAGGCAGAGCCCGCCGGTATATGCAGAGCCCATAATGTCTCATGCCAGCCAGGATGAGCATACAGAGGATGTGATCATACCACCTGTATACGAAACTACGCATACCTCGTCGCCATCCATGTTCATTGCTGATATCAAAGAAACGCTATCCTCGGTTCCTGCACATAAGCAGGCCAAAGAACAACAGATCGAAGAGGCAATACCAGAAACGCAACCGGAGCCCCAGCCCGAACAAGTATCAGACCTTGCCGACAGTTCCCTCATCTTCCCTATATATACAGGCGATTACTTCCTGCAGCAGGGTGAGAAGATACCCGAGGAGATACCCCAGGTAGACGAACTGAAGGTAGAAACCATAGAGGATGATGAAGATAAGTCGCTGATGGTGGTGATGAGCTTCTCTGAATGGCTGCTGCATTTTAAGAGCTCATCGGAGAAGCAAATAGAGGAAACCAAGGACAAACGCGCCCTGCGCAGTATGTGGCAGAAGGAGAAGCTGGCTGCCGCCATAGAGGAGGAAAACGAGGAGATACCGGAGAATGTATTTGAAATGGCAGTTAATTCCATATCTAAAGAAGAGGGTTTGGTGAGCGATACATTGGCAGAAATATATATTAAACAGGGTAAATATGATAAGGCAATTGAGATGTACCGTAAATTAAGTTTGCGAAATCCTCAAAAAAGCATTTACTTTGCCCGCAAAATAGAAGAAGCTTTAAAGGATAAAGAATCATGATACCTATTATAACAATACTCATCATTTTGGCCTGTGTGGTACTGGCATTTTTCATTCTGATCCAAAACCCAAAGGGTGGTGGCCTTTCCGGCTCATTTGGTGCTGTAAGCTCCCAGGTGATGGGCGTAAAGCAATCATCAGATGTGATGGAGAAAGGCACATGGGGAGCAATCAGTGTGATCGCAGGATTGTGCATCATTTCTGTGATGTTCTTCTCAAAGCCCGCCGGTGTAGACAATGGCAAGGCTAAGGCGAACACGTCTACCAGCGCACCAGCTAAGAAAGGCAAATAATCCTCTATTAAGATATAGAAAGGGGCTGGGAGCGATCTTTGCCCCTTTTTTCGTCCCTTCTCCAGCCTGGCCGCTGCAGGTAACATTACTCTGTAGGATGGGCTGCAATGGTTTCTGTCACCTCATTACTGCCTTGTCTCTCTCCTGTCTCATCTTTGATCATTTTTTGGGCATAAATGATGACCCTGGACATGGTAAACGCGAAAAGAATAACAACACCGCTCATAGCAGACCTCCTCTTTTTTTAAGGGTTTATATATTGCCGGTTTTCATCGGATAATTATAGTATAGAAAATTTCGTGCCAGATTTGATGGGTGGGGGAATATTTTTATTTGACTTTCTCCCGATCTTTTCGCGTGATGTGCAGAATTGCACACCCTTATGGCCAGTTTTTATTTCTGCCTGTGAACAGGGAGTAATGAAGCTGGTAATCAATGAATTGGCAAAATAGGTGCCTTTCATTTTTGCTACATTCTTGCACATTGTTGCAAAATCGTTGCACACCCATTTGTTTGAATCAGAATTTACAGAATTAAAGAATGAACAGAATGCTGTAATTATGCTCTAACGGGTAATTTTTCGGGTGGTTATTTGTGCGGATGCAGTATGGGCAGGGACTGCGGCGGATAATGGAAATTACCCGTTTTTACCGATTGCACTCGAGGAAAATTCCAAATTCCAAATGTAATACCGATAGCTATCGAATCAAATTGAGGATAATAAGCTGGAGAAAGTTCACGCCAACGCCGCAAAGAAATGTGAAAAGTATAGATTCTTCACTTTGCGGCTAATGTACAATGCTTTGCGCTCATTCTGAGGCAAACTACGACAAAGGTCTTACATAAATGAATACGAGCCAAGACGTTTTAGTTATGGGTGGTTTTATAAAATAGATATAGCAACTGTTGCAATGTAATTCATATATTGCAATGAGATGTGTTACCTGCCCTGCGCGAGCCGGAGAGTCCTTGACTCTCCCTCCTTCGCTAAAGCTATGGCGGACGAAGAAAGGAGCAGGAAACTCACCGGGGACATAAACCCAAGATATACTGTAGTGTATACGTCTATTAATATACTGTTTCTTTTATCGATGGGGTGAGGCGATGAATTTGTTTTAATTTAGAAGTATAATTCTATTTTATGAAAAAGATCATTATTCTTTCATTGCTTATTGTTTGTGCGTACGGCGCAGAGGCGCAGATCATCAGCACTATAGCCGGCGGCGGTGCCACATTAGGTGATGGCGGGCCGGCAGTGGATTGTGAACTGCATGAGCCACAAGGGATATGTATGGACAACACCGGGAACCTTTATATTGCAGATGCCGGTAACAACAGGATAAGGAAAATAAACACAGCGGGCATTATTACTACAATTGCGGGTACCGGCGTAGCCGGGTATAATGGCGATAACATGCTCGCAACTGCGGCACAGTTAAATTATCCTACAAGTATAATAATAGATGAAACAGGTAATATCTATTTCCCGGATGATCATAATTTTCGTATCCGTAAAATCAATACATCTGGTATCATTACTACCATCGCTGGTAATGGTACGGAAGGGAATAGCGTTGAAGGAAGTCAGGCTACAGCTACGCAAATTGGCAGTACAGAAGGAATGTGCATGGATAGAGCAGGTAATATCTATTTTGCGGACATCAGATATAGTGTGATCCGAAAGATCAATACCACAGGTATTATTACCACATACGCAGGTATCGGGACTAATGGATATACCGGGGATGAAGGCCCTGCTACTGCTGCTAAAATACAACCTTTTGGACTTGGTATAGATGCGGTAGGTAACATTTATTCGGCAGAATATCAGAATAACTGCATCCGCAAAATTGATGCAGCAGGTATTATTTCTACAGTTGCCGGATCCGGGACACCGGGTTATACTGGCGATGGTGGCAATGCTTCTGTTGCACAATTTTTTCACCCTTCTGCTGTACGCGTGGATGTATATAATGATCTCTTCATTGCGGATGGTGATAATCATGTGGTGCGAAAAATCGATCCATCCGGTATTATAACTACTATTGCTGGCAACCATACCAATGGGAATAGCGGAGATGGCAATGCCGCAACATCAGCTGAACTTTCTTTCGCAACTGATGTAGTAGTAACCAATTCCGGTGATGTCTATATTGTTGATTGGGGTAATAGCAACGTGCGGTATATCTATACTACGGTTGGTGTAAATACAATAGAACAACCAACAGTAGGAATAGTTATATATCCTAATCCAACTAACGGACATTTTTCAATACAAATAAATACTATCTCTGAGCAGGCAAATGTTGTTGTTACTAATGTAATTGGAGAAAAAATCAAAGAATTATCTATTGATTGTAACAGTCCCGAGGTTGTAAACATAGACGTGCCTAATGGAATTTATTTTATAGAAGCGACAACAAACAGTAATGTATATAGTGGCAAGGTGAATGTGATTAGGTGACCAGTGATTTATGGTAAGAGTATGTGGCGTGTCTCGCATGTGCAGGTGGTAAGGGGTATTGATTCCCATTGCGATGAGGCAGCAAAGAAAATGGTGGAGGGGATGCCCAACTGGCAGCCTGCTGTGTATAAAAACCGAACGGTAAGGTCGGTGGAGGTGTTGCCGGTGTGTTTATATTGCAGTAAGGCGTGCAATACGATTCATTTGAGTGTTTCCTGTTGCGAAATAATGTCACCCCTTCCGGGTTCTATACTTGTTTTGCAATGTGTTTCTATAATAATGCCACCCCTTCCGGGTTAATAATTTCAGCAGATAAATGGTGCCGAGCCACTATTAAGAGCGCAGCTTCTACCAATGACTGCAATGGTTGCATGGGTTTGTAATTATTTTGTAGCTTGTTGGATCAAAGTACACAATATGCCTGCAACTACTATAGACGAGGTACTCGCAGAACTGACCGCTATTATTGACGGCAGCATCCGCGCGAACAACAGGGCAGGGTATTTTGCCGCGCTGTATTACAAGGTGACCTATAGCGTGAAGCAGGGCATAGCCAACAACCAATTTGAGGACGGGCCAAGGATGGAGCGGCTGGATGTAATCTTTGCCAACAGGTACCTGGCAGCGCATGAGCAGTGGGTGCATAAACAACCAATGACGGGCTCGTGGCGTGTGGCGTTCGAGAATGCGGAGAAGGGATCTGTGCTGGTATTGCAGCAACTGTTCCTGGGGATGAATGCCCACATCAACCTGGACCTGGGCATTGCTGCAGTGGAGGTAATGAAGGGGCAGGACCTACAGGCCATTAACCGAGATTTTGACAGTATCAATGCAGTGATCTCATCACTTACTTACCAGGTGATCCATGAGCTGGACCGGGTATCGCCACTGATGTCAATACTGGGGTTTCATGATACCAACACCAATTCCATACTTATCCAATTTAGTATAGACAGCGCTCGCGACGGTGCATGGTGCTTTGCCGAAGAACTGAGCAGGGCCACAACGGGCAGCGACTACGAGGGCTGCATTGCCACAAGGGATAAGAACATCACACAGGTGGCACAAAGCCTGGTGGGTGGCGGTACGCTGCTGAAGCTATCGATATGGCTGATCCATGTGTTTGAATGGAAGAGCCCGGCGCGCATCATCAAGGCACTGCACGAGTATAAGAAGCCTTATTTGAAGATGGCGCAGATAAAGTAGTTTAATGCCTGGCAGGATGAACGATCTGTTCGGACGGGGTTCCGGCGAATGGCGTTGGTTGTATGTATTACCTGTTCCATGCGAACCGAAGAGTGCCCGTTGAAGGAGCGAGAGGGGCTCTACAAGGACACAGTTATGAGGGCCTTTGCCACACCTAGTTCAAAGAGCAAGTAGCGACAGATATGTTCGAGCTACTGCCACTCATTCCATAAGTGTAATTGTATATCGTCTGGATCGTTTGACATTCGGAATTGGCTTGTGATTTTGTGTCATTAGCGATAGCAGAGTCAACAGTGTAATTGTTACCGTTGTGGGTAACAGAGCAACGGCATACCCAATTTGACTTTTTGTTGCAAGAGGTTGAAACAAAAATCAGGCTAAATAGCGCTACTAAATAAAGCGGGAATATCTTTTTCATAATTGGCGTTTTGAGTATTGAATAGAGTATTGTTCAATAACAAATATAATCATAAGTTTTGTTGTAAAAGAGGATGGCTCGAATCAGTTATTTGCCGGTTTTGGCTAATTCGATGGCCCGATCAAGCACTTCATCACGATGCTCGCGTATACCAGCAATGGTAGGGGTTATTTTTATATCAGGTACAATGCCGATGCGCTGTGTGGGTGTTCCATCAGGATAGAATACGCCCAGGCCAGTCATCCAGGTTTTGTTGTTTCCCGGTAAGACGATGTTGATCACATCGCCATCTGCACCTGCGGTCTGGCTGCCTATGCAGGTGACGTTGGGAGCGGTTTTCAGCGCCATACACGTAAATTCCGCATGACTTTGAGTGGAGGCATTGAATAGCACTATCACTTTACCTTTGTAATAGTGTTTGTTCTTGTAACCACATTTGTAGGTGGTGAATTTAGTGAACATGCCCGGGTGATTTCTCGCCTGAATGGTGAACTTGACAAAGGGAGTAGCGTGTGGGTTCAGGTACCTGCATACCTTGTACAACGTGCCGTTGGGATAATTGCGTACGTCAAAAATGATAGCATTGGTATTGATCATATCCCGCATCACCGACTTTACCTGTTTTTTGGTAAGAGTGCCCATATTTACATAGCCAATATCGCTTTCCAGTATTTTAGATGGGGCTGACGAGTCTTTTTGGTGGGTATAATGGAGTGCCTGTATGGTATATTTATGAATTGTTTTAGTGGCGGCGACGCCATTTCTTTCATAAGCAATGTTGCATACATCGCCGCCACCTGCAAAAATAAGCCCATGTGATGATCTGAGTATGCGGGTAGGTTCATTTGAGGCGCCGTTATAGCGCCTGTATTTAGCCATTATCTGGGGTATGGTTTGTCCATTTACTTCGGATATTATATCGCCATAGCGAATATCATCCAGAGCAGCCAGTGTGTCGTTGTAAAAGGCTGTAACGATGGCTTTATCGTCAATGATATCATACATTATTGGTGGAGTTTTGCCACCGAAGAATTGTGAAGTATACTTATTATAAAGAGCAGCATGGCTATCGTCTATTTTTGCAGTGAGTTCACGTATGGCGATGTTGTAGGCGATAGTGTCTTTTGCGTCGCGGAAGACGGGGATCATTTCGCCGAGTACATCATTCCATTTGGCATCTATGATGTTTTTGTAGGGGTAGAAGTAGTTAATGATGTTCCAGTAGCGGTATAGCGCAAGCAACCTCATACCGGCAGACGGATAAAGGGAGTCTTCGTAAGGATCTTCATGTTTTAGCCGCATCACTGCGAAGCCAAAGAGCATGCGGTGGGCATAGTGGTTTCTCTTCAATTTGCTGTTGTGCTGTATGGTGCTGAGCAGGGCGGAGAGGCTATCTGTAAACAGGCTGTGGTCGCTGATCCAGCTTGTATCGAGGTAGTTCGAATACCGGTCAGATTGCGGGGCAGATGAAGTATGGTATTTAGCCTTGCCGAGCCCTGCTATCCAGTCGAGGTACACTCTGCTGAGTTCCTGTTTATTGTGGGTAGCCAGTACCGGGTCGATATGGTTCATCAATTCTTTGTCCCAATCCAGTTTTGCTTTGGCTACCACCGGATGGTAGTACTTGAGGAGTCCCCATACTTTGCCCAGTGAGGCTAATTTATCGTTGTCTGAAATGCTTTGTGCAGAGGCATGAATAGCGAGAAGGAGTAATAAAAGAGTAGTTAGTCTGCGCATAGTGAGTGTAATGAGTGTTGTGATGTATCAACGGAAATACGCAATATATATTATGTCTTTGAGCAATCACAAAAAAGCACCTTCATTGCTGAAGGTGCTATATGAACTCTTTAACTTAATTAACCAGTTAGCTTGACAGCCCTTTGCCGTGGCAGTTCTTGTACTTTTTGCCGCTACCGCAAGGGCAGTCATCGTTGCGGCCTATTTTGGGGCCTGCCTGAACAGGAGTGCGTTTTACGGGTGGGGCATCGGGTGTTTCGGTATAATAGTCTTCTTCGTTGGCTGCATAAGCTTGTCCGCGGGCGTCTACCTGTGCTTTGTTCGTGCGCATTTTGCTCATGTCGGTAGCCGGCTCGGGACGGCGCGCTTCCTGTGGTGCATCCTGAATAGGTATGCCGGCACGCACGAGGAAGGAAATGATGTTGCGGTTGGTTTCGAGCATCATTTCTTTGAAGAGCTTGAATGCTTCGAACTTGTAGATCAATAAAGGGTCTTTTTGTTCGTAAGATGCCATACGCACTGATTGACGCAGATCGTCCATGGCACGCAGGTGGTTCTTCCACGAATCATCTATGATACCCAGCGTGATGTTTTTTTCGAGTGCCTGAACAACGGGATATGCGCCTTGTGCCACAGCTTCCTTCAGTTGCACCTGGACCTGCATACCACGTATGCCATCTGTAAACGGCACAATGATATTGTCTATACGGTCGCCATTGTCGTTGAGTATCTGGGTGAGGGTAGGGAGCATCTGCTCGCGCAGGAACTCTGTCTTACGATTGTAATGTTCCTTCACCTGGTGATAAAGTTCCTCTGCTATCACATTCGGGTCAGCCTTTGTGATCTGCTCGGGAGTCAACTCCGGTTCTACAACCAGGTGCTTCATTACTTCTATCTTGAAAGCATCGATGTCTTTGTCGATGGCGAACTGTTCGGCAAAGCCGAGCGCTACGGAGTACATGGCATTATCGAGGTCGATAGAAAGACGATCGCCAAACAGGGCGTGGCTGCGGCGCTTGTAAATTACATCGCGTTGCGCATTCATCACATCATCATACTCGAGCAGGTTTTTACGCATGCCAAAGTTGTTTTCTTCTACTTTGCGTTGCGCGCGCTCTATTGATTTGGAGATCATGCTGTGCTGTAATACTTCACCGTCTTTATGGCCCATCTTATCCATAAGTGATGCGATACGCTCGGAGCCGAAGAGACGCATCAACTCGTCTTCAAGGGATACGAAGAACTGTGAAGAACCGGGATCGCCCTGGCGGCCTGCACGGCCTCGAAGCTGGCGATCGACACGGCGGCTCTCGTGGCGCTCGGTGCCTATGATGGCCAGCCCACCTGCTTCTTTAACGCCCGGCCCCAGCTTGATGTCGGTGCCACGGCCAGCCATGTTGGTGGCGATGGTAATGGCGCCCGTAAGGCCTGCTTCTCCTACTATCTGTGCCTCACGTGCATTCTGCTTGGCATTAAGTACGTTGTGCGGTGTTTTCTTCTGCTGCAGCATACGGCTCAGCAATTCAGATACTTCTACGGATGTAGTACCTACGAGCACGGGGCGGCCAACGGCACGCAATGCTTCGATCTCGTCAATAACGGCTTTATATTTTTCGCGCTTGGTTTTGTATACGAGGTCCTGCTGGTCTTTGCGGATGATGTTTACGTTGGTAGGTATGGTCACTACATCCAATTTGTAGATCTCCCAGAACTCGCCAGCTTCTGTTTCGGCAGTACCGGTCATGCCGCAGAGCTTGTGGAACATACGGAAGTAGTTCTGCAAAGTAACAGTAGCGAATGTTTGGGTAGCGGCTTCGACCTGCACATTTTCTTTGGCTTCGATGGCCTGGTGCAGGCCATCGCTGTATCTGCGGCCTTCGAGGATTCGCCCTGTCTGCTCATCGACGATCTTCACCTTACCTTCCATTACTACATACTCAATGTCTTTATCAAACAGGGTGTATGCTTTGAGGAGCTGCTGTATGGAGTGTATGCGATCCGCTTTGATGGCGTAATCCTGCAGCATGGCATCTTTGCGCTGTAGCTTTTCTTCGGAGTTTAGCTCTGACTTTTCGATCTCAGCGAGTTCTGTACCTATATCAGGCAGTATAAAGAAAGTAGGGTCTTCGCCCGATCCGGTGATCAGCGCGGTACCCTTTTCTGTAAGGTCGACACTGTTGTTCTTTTCATCGATAGCAAAATACAGTTCGCTGTCTACCTTAGGCATATTGCGTTGCTGCTCGCCTATGTAGTAGTTCTCTGATTTCTGCAGTAATTGTTTGTTACCTTCTTCGCTCAGGAATTTGATGAGGGCACTGTTCTTAGGCAGGCCACGGTAAGCACGGTATAAATGAAGGCCACCGGCATCTTTATCGGTCTTGCCATCAGCAATCAGTTTTTTGGCTTCGGTAAGGCTTTGGTTGGTTATCTTCCTTTGTGCCTCGAGCAGCATTTCTATACGTGGCTTCAGTGCATAGAACTGTTGTTCATCTCCTTTAGGGATAGGGCCGGAAATGATGAGGGGTGTACGTGCATCATCAACGAGTACACTATCCACTTCATCCACCATTGCAAAATGGTGTTTGCGCTGTACCATTTCGTTTGGATGGTGCACCATGTTATCGCGGAGGTAGTCGAAACCGAATTCATTATTGGTGCCATAGGTAATGTCGGCGAGGTATGCCTGGCGGCGCTCGAAGGAGTTAGGGTCATGCTTGTCTATACAATCGGTGCGTAACCCGAGCCACTCGAATAAGGGGCCGTTCCATTCCTGGTCGCGTCGGGCGAGGTAATCATTGACTGTCACGATATGTACTCCTTCGCCGGCAAGGGCATTAAGGTAGGCGGGTAGGGTAGACACGAGGGTTTTACCTTCACCTGTAGCCATTTCTGCTATTTTGCCTTCGTGCAGTACTATGCCACCTATGAGCTGCACATCGTAGTGCAGCATATTCCAGGTAACGGTATTGCCTGCGGCTTGCCAGGTATTCTTATAAATAGCCTTATCGCCTTCTATGCGGATGTTGTCTTTCTCAGTAGCCAGTTCTTTATCGAGATCGGTAGCGAGGGAAACAAGCTCCTGGTTGTCTTTGAAACGGCGTGCAGTTTCCTTTACCACGGCAAATGCTTCCGGCAATATTTCTTTAAGTACCTGTTCGATCAGCTCATCGCGTTTTTTGATCAGCTTATCTACTTCATTATAGATGGCCTCCCTTGATTGTATGTCTTCGGCAGTTACTTCAGTATCAGCTTCCGCCTTTTTATCAGCGATCTGCTTGTCTATATCAGTAAGATGCAGGTGTATACGGTTTCGGAATTCGAGGGTCTTGCCACGGAGTTCGTCGTTGGATAAAGAGCGGAGTTTATCGTAGCAATTATTAATATCGGCTACAAGGGGTTGAATCCTTTTTACGTCTTTATCAGTCTTGCTGCCACCAAATATTTTAGAAAGAAAACCAATCATTGAATTTATATTAGATAAATAAAGTAAATAATTTTTAATTTGTGCCTTAAAGGTGTACTTTAGCCTATTCCACATCAAAAGGCATGCAATCTTTTTTTAACTGCCATGATGGCGGATAAAGGGCATCAAAGCTACGAAAAACGGGGCACTTGAGCAAGAATAAATAATTGATTGTGAGTGTTCAAAAAAAAAATAGGTGTAATAATTTGCGGGGCAATGAAATTTTTATGTATTTTGGGTGCGATTTTGAAAATGAGATCAAATATGAAAAGAACCATCCTTTTAGTCACAACAGTATTGGTAGCGCTATTAATTAGCAACAAAACATACGCCCAGGATGACCTGGTGCGTGTATTTCGCTGGTTCATACCCGAAGATCAGCAATTTGTAACTGTAGTCGACGGCGAATACCAAGACGGCCAGCTCATCAATTGGGGCTGGAATGATAAGACCCTGTTATTTTGGGAATACCGTACCCCTGGTCCGGGCCGTGTAGCAGTAAACGGATGGTACAACCCGGTAAGCCGTGCGCACATCAGCGTATGTGAAGATGAGTTTACAGATGACCAGATGCTGAAAAACGGCTATACTCAGAAGCACCTGCAGTTTTATGCGCTTACCCGCCGGGGAGCCAATACAGTATGTGTATACCGCTGGTTGCTGAACAAAAGGCACTCATGGGTAACTATACCTGAAGAAGGTGATACAGACATTTACCTGAAGAAAGGCTACCACAGCAAAACATATCAATACTATGGTATCTACAGGAGCACTGATGCGCCGATCTATGACCAACTTTAATTAGAACGACCGTTGTATAAATATTGAAAGCCGCCTGTTTTGGCGGCTTTTATTATATACCCAATCCATACTTCAAAAAACAGATGATGATACAGTATAAAAAAATGGCGGTGTCTGCTGCATTTGTGGCGTTTATTTGCTCAGGGGTTATTGCCCAGAAGAAGCAATTTACCATTATGGAGGCTACCAATGGTATGAGTACTACACTTGCTCCACAAAGTATTAAAAACGCAAGCTGGCAACCGGGTACCGATAATCTTTGGCAGACAGAAAAGAAGGATGGGCAGGATTTATGGAAGATGCAATCTTTCAATAAAAAAAGTGAGAATGTCAGCTATATTTTAAGTGAGGGCAACTACCCGGAGCAGGTGACTGCAATACCTGTCATTAAATGGCTGAACGACCACGAAGTGTATTTTGTGAATGGTAAGAACGTGCTAGTTGGGAGCAAGGATAACGATGTGATCCTTAGTGCATTCAAGTGGCAAATATTTGCATCATTACCGGAGAAGGCTGACCATATAACCGTAGATAAAAGCAAAGAGATCGCCTATACCATTGATAATAATTTATGGTTTTGGAGCAAAGGAAAGGGCGCAATTGCCGTGACTGCCGAAAGTGATAAGAATGTGGTATGCGGCCAATCGGTACACAGGGATGAGTTCGGGATAGACCATGGAATATTCTTTTCGCCGAAAGGGAACTACCTCGCGTACTACCGTATGGACCAGACGATGGTGAAGGATTACCCGATCATAAAATGGGATGCAACACCGGCAAGCGTTGATATTATAAAGTACCCTATGGCAGGCGGCACATCGCACGAGGTGACACTTTGCGTGTATGATCCTGCCAGTGGCAAGACTGTGACCTTACAGACAGGCACGAAGAACAAAGACCACTACCTGACTTGCGTGACGTGGAGCCCTGATGAACAGTACATATACCTGGCTATACTGAACAGGGGACAAGACCATCTGTGGCTGAATAAATACGATGCGCATACAGGTGAGAAGGTGGCAACGCTGTTTGAAGAAACGGATCCTAAGTACGTACACCCTACGCACTCGCTGAGCTTTGTACCCGGGCGTAGCGATGAATTCATCTGGTGGAGTGAGCGTGATGGATATGAGCATTTGTACCTGTATAATACCGGTGGCAAGCTGATCCGCCAACTGACGAAGGGGAACTGGGTAGTAAATGAGCTGGCGGGTTTTGATAAGGAGGATAACAAAGTAATCATAACCGCAGCAAAGGAGTCGCCGCTGGAGAAGCATATTTATTCTGTGAACCTGCGGAATGGCGACACGAAGCGCATAGACAAGGGGGCAGGTATGCATACCGCACTGTGTAGCGAAGATGGCAAGTATGTGCTGGACGTATATAGCGGAGCGGGTATACCCAAAAATACGGTGGTGCGGGCAACGGACGGTAGCTACTCGCATGAGCTGATAAAGGCCGCCAATACATTGGCTGATTATGACCGGCCCGAAATAAAGGATATTACTATCACAGCCGCAGACGGGGTAACACCGCTGTATGGCAAGCTGATATTGCCTACGCATTTTGACAAGACCAAAAAATACCCGGTGATCGTTTATCTGTACAATGGGCCGAATGTGCAGTTGATACACCATTCGTTCCCCGAGAGTGGCAACTTGTGGTATGAATATATGGCGCAGCATGGGTATATCGTTTTCTCGATTGATGGGCGAGGTAGCTGGAACAGGGGTAAGGATTTTGAGCAGGCCACCTTCAGGCACCTGGGTGATGCAGAAATGGCAGACCAGATGAAGGGTGTGGATTACTTAAAGTCGCTACCTTATGTGGATGCCAACAGGATGGGTATACATGGCTGGAGCTTTGGTGGATTTATGACTACGAACATTATGCTGAAACACCCGGGCGTATTTAAATGTGCAGTAGCAGGTGGCCCGGTGATGGACTGGAAGATGTACGAGGTAATGTACACCGAGCGATACATGGACACACCGGATGAGAACCCCGAAGGTTATGAAAATGCCAACCTGCTGGACAAGGTGAAGGCCCTGAAAGGTAAGCTGATGCTGATACACGGCACTAATGACAACACGGTGGTGTGGCAGCACAGCATAGACTTTTTGAAAAAGAGCGTGGATGAAAATATACAGGTGGATTACTTTGTGTACCCCGGTTATGAGCATAATGTGCGCGGCAAGGACAGGGCTCATTTGATGCAGAAGATCAGTAATTATTTTGATGATAATTTGAAGTAGTTGCTCAATGGCTTAATAGCCCGATTGTGTTGATTGTGGTGTTTGGTTGAGTGGTCTGTTCTGCGCGAGGTTGTTGGTGAAGAACACCAGCAAGGGCTGGAAAATTGGACAGAATAAATATTTCATTAGGCACACGTAGCCAATATGATCAGATTTGCAAACGAGGAGTTTACTCAATTTCTGTCCTGCGGGAGCTTGTTGGTGAAGGACACCAACAATGGCGTGGGGCAGGAAATATAATTTCTGATATGCAGAAATTTTTCTAATTTTGTGAAAATGCGGCGATGGTTATTATTTCACAGCGAATAATCAATGAATTTGCAAAAGAATATCCTTTGTCGGCTAGTCCATTAAACAGGTGGTACAAACTTGTGATTGCTGCTGACTGGGAGAGTTTTAACGAAGTAAAGGAGAGTTTCAATGCGACTGATTTTGTTGGAAATGACCGGTATGTCTTTGATATAGGAGGTAACGATTATCGTCTTGTAGCAATGATACATTTCAAGAAAAGGACACTTTATATCAGGTTTATAGGTACGCACAACCAATATGATCAAATTTGCAGGAAGGGATTGATAAAAACGATATAAACATTGTTTTATGAAACAAATAAAGACACGCAGGGAGTATCATCTGACAATGGCTGAGATCGAAACTTATCTTGCAAAAGGGTTCGATAATCTTACAGCAGAAGAAGATGATAAATTGGAGCAGCTTTCAAAAAAGGTAAGCCGTTATGAAAATATCCATTTCCCAATGCCTGTAAAGCATGACCTGACGACGATATTAGAAGCCTATATGAAGGAGAACCACCTTACTAAACAACGGCTTGCAATGTTTCTCGGGGTAGGGAATTCTACACTTAGCGAGGTTTTAAATAAAAAAAGACCGATCACGCTGGATTTTGCGAAGCGATTGCACACAAAGATCAACTTAGATGGGAATATGATACTGGAGATGGTATAGGGTTAGAACGATTTGTCATTTTCCATCCTGGAGTTTTATGCGGGTATTTGAACGAGACAACACTACTAATGTTACAAGCTGACTATCAGGCGGGGTGTTTACTCAATTTCTGTCCTGCGGGAGGTTGTTGGTGAATTCATCGAAACTGCCTGTTGCTGCATGAACAGCTCACATAATAGCATGGCGTCCAGATCCCTCGTACCTCGGGATGACAAAGTAAGAGTAATATATTATGTCGAAGCTGACTACTTAGCGGGGAATAATACTTTTTTGAGGCTGTCTATTTTCATGTCTGCGGAGAGGGCATCGGCGGGCATTTTGTCGTTGTTGTCGTCTTTTTTTGTGACGGCGAATGTGCCGTTGTTCAGGTTGTTATCCGGGCCGAGAACATGGAGCACCATTAATCCTACTCTTATTGCAGCTTGCTGTTTTGCAGCAGGATCTGAGGTATAAAAAGAAGGATCGCCAACGACTATTGTAACTTTGGTGAGGTCATCATTCTGCATGGTATGTATAGACCGCGCCGATGGAATGATGTGTGGTATACTATCCTCGAACTGTGTAGACTGTTCTGTAGTTATCTTTTTTTGTTCTTTCAATCCGCAGGAAGCAGCGAAAACAAGAACAGACAATATGGCAAACGGAATCAGTTTTTTCATAGCGTAGTTTGTTTATCAAATGTAATAATTAATGTTTGTTATTTTATGCCGAGCACATCTTTCATGGTGAAGGTGCCTTGCTTGCCAGCGATGTATTCTGCGGCGAGGACTGCGCCGAGTGCAAAACCATCCCTGTTGTGGGCGGTATGGATGATCTCTATATCGTCTATAGGTGAGGAGTAGCGGATGTTGTGGGTGCCGGGTACGTTTTCCATGCGATGGGCTATTATAGGCAATATATCTTCTTCGCTGTGCGGGCCCAGCGACCATATTTTTTTGCTGCTGAGGTTTTGGATGATCTGCTCTGCGAGAGTAATGGCAGTGCCGCTGGGTGCATCTTTCTTTTGGATATGGTGGGTTTCTTCTACTGTTACCTTGTATTCATCGTGGCCGTTCATCAGTGAGGCGAGCAGCTTGTTTACTTCAAAAAAGATATTGACGCCGATGCTGAAATTGGATGCCTGGAGGAAGGAAACATTGTGCTGCTTTGCGATGGCTTGAGCTTCCGGTACCTGTTCATTCCATCCGGTGGTGCCGCATACTACGCTGATGCCTGCGTTGAAGCATTTTGTTACGTTATCTTTTGCGGCATCGGGGTTAGTGAATTCAATCGCTACATCTGCCGGCTTTAAGTGGGCTTCGTCCATTTCGTGTTTGTTGGCAGAGGTGATGCGCAGTACGATGTTGTGACCGCGTTTTGTGGCTGCCTGCTCTATGGCGTGGCCCATTTTGCCGTATCCTATGAGTGCTATGTTCATTAAGTCAAAAGTGAGAAGTTAAAACCTAAAAGTGTATTTTTTATTAAGCGAAAGTAATGAATGGTTGTGTTTTTCTGTTTATGCCGTTTCTTGCTACGTGAGTGTTACCACCCCTGCCTAAAAATAACTGCTTCGCCATTATTTTTAGCCTGTCCCCTCCTTGGCAGGCGGGGAGTTACTTATTTCCTGTCTCATGAGGTTCTACAGGGAATGTTTCTTTGGAAGTAGTCATGTTGTGTGCGGCTATCCAGGCACTGCTCCAGGCGTGCTGGAAGTTGTAGCCGCCGGTGATGCCATCTACATCAAGTATCTCGCCGGCAAAGTATATGCCGGGTACTATGCGGCTTTGCAGGGTTTGGGGGTCTACCTCGGAAATTGTTACTCCACCGCAGGTTACAAACTCTTCTTTGAATGTGGTTTTGCCTTTGATGGAGTAGGTATCGCGGAGCAGGCGCTCGGTGAGTTTGTTTTGGGCTGCGGCAGGGAGGTCACCCCAGCGAGTGGTATCGGTGATGCCACATTGCTGCAACTGGTATTCCCACAGCCTGCGGGGCAGGTCGAAAGGATTTTTATGCTGCACTAATTGTTTGCCTTGCTCTCTCCTCAATTGGGCAAGGGTATGGTGCATGGTGTCATCGTTGGCATCATTGAGCCAGTTGATGACGGCATTGAATTCGTAATTGCGGTCGGCGAGCTCGCGGGCGGCTATGGCAGATGTTTTGAGTACGGCAGGGCCGCTCATGCCCCAATGTGTAATAAGTACAGGGCCGGTTTGTGCGATCTTAGTACCAGCAATTTTTACCGTGGCCATTGGTACACTTACGCCCATCAGCTCTGTAATGGGATGCTTGGGGAGGTTGAAGGTAAAGAGGGATGGTACAGGAGGCTGTATGGTATGCCCTAATGCTTCTATCCATTTGTATTGTTCCTGCTTAGGGAAACCTCCTGTGGCTATCAATACTTTGTCGGCATGATATGCGGAGGTGTCGGCGAAGTGTATGCGGAGCATTCCGGATGGCAGCTTTTCTATGGAGCTGACTACCTTGTGATAAAACATTTGCACCTTCTGGTGCATCATCTCCTGCCATATAGCATCTATGATGGTTTGCGAATCGTCGGTAATGGGAAACATCCGTCCGTCTGCTTCCGTCTTCAATCTTACACCTCTTTTTTCAAACCATTCTATGGTTTGTGCCGGGCCGAATTTGTAGAGCGACCTTTTGAGGAGCTGCTTGCCACGGGGGTAGCGGGTGATGAGCTCGGGAATCTCAAAACATTCGTGCGTGACATTGCACCTGCCGCCGCCGGATACCTTCACTTTTTGCAGCACCTTCGTGGTCTTCTCAAATACGGCCACTTCTACGCCTTGTGAATAAGGGATGTTAGCCGCAGCAAAGCATCCTGCGGCACCTGCACCAATGATGGCTATTTTCATTCTGTTTATTTATTGTTGATCACGACTAAACTAATTTGATTTAGTTAAGAATGTTCTCGCGAAATAATGTCACCCCTTCGGGTTTTGCCCTTGTTTCAATGTGTTTCTATAATAATGCCACCCCTTCGGGGTTGACCTTCACCTTAATTAAATAACGTAGGCCTAAAGGCTGTGGCAATTTGACCTCTCCCCAGCCCTCTCCAAAGGAGAGGGAGGTGTTGCGTAAATAGGCAACTCGAAGTAAAGGCCGTGGCAACTATGTGCATCACCTAATGGCTTTCATTTTGTTTACTTTCTCCTCGCACCTGTGCGTCTACAACTGATAAGGCAATGATGTTAACGATCTGTCTTACCGAACTCCCTAACTGCAGAACATAGACAGGCTTGCCCATTCCCAGAAGTATAGGCCCTACTGCTTCGGCTCCGCCTACTTCCTGCAGGAGGTGATAAGCTATGTTGCCGGCAGCGAGGTTGGGAAATATGAGCACATTAGGTGATTCATTCACGAGGTCGGAGAAAGGGTAGTTCTCTTTCAGCAACTCCTTGTTGAATGCTACACCTGCCTGCACCTCTCCTTCAATAACCAAGTCCGGTCGTATTTTTTTGATGCGATCTACTGCATTGCGTACTGTGGTGGCCTCGGGTGAGGGGCTGCTGCCAAAATTAGAATAGGACAGCATGGCTATCCTTGGCTTTATATTGAAACGGGTAATAACATCGGCGGTGAGGAGTGTAATGTCGACCAGTTCATCTTCAGTCGGGTTGATGTTGAGGGTAGTATCAGCGAAGAAGAGAGGGCCTTTTTTGGTGAGCATGATATACATCCCAGCTACACGCTTGGTGCCTTCGGCCATGCCGATGATCTCTAATGCCGGGCGAATAGTATCTGTGTATTTGCGGGTGAGGCCGGATATCATAGCATCAGCCTCGCCGGTATGTACCATCATGCTGCCGAAGTAGGTACGTTCGCGCATGATCTTTTTAGCTTCATAGAGATTGTATCCACGACGCTTGCGCATGTCGAAGAAGAGTTCGCCAAATTGGTTGCGCTTCTTTTCATGACTTTCGTTGAGCGGGTCAATGATCTCCACGTCTTCAAGGTGGATATTGTTTTGTTCTATGAGGGTATGTATCTTCTTTTTGTTGCCCAGCAGGATGGGAATAGCAATGCCATCGTCCTTGGCTATCTGGGCGGCTTTGAGGATCTTGATGTTTTCCGCTTCTGCAAATACTACCCGTTTAGGGTTTTGCTTTGCTTTATTGATAATAAAGCGGAGCAGGTTGTCGTCAATACCCTGCCTCCTGTTCAGTTCAGCTTCATAGGCTTCCCAATCTGTAATGACCTTGCGGGCAACGCCACTTTCAATAGCGGCTTTAGCCACAGCGGTAGATACCCTTACCAGCAGCCTTGGGTCAAGAGGTTTAGGAATGATATACTCCGGGCCATATTTCAGTACGCTGTTGTTATAGGCTACATTCACAATATCCGGCACGGGCTCATTGGCGAGGCTTGCGAGGGCTTTTACGGCAGCCAGCTTCATAGGTTCGTTGATAGCGCTGGCGCGCACGTCGAGGGCGCCGCGGAATATGTAAGGGAAGCCGAGTACATTATTCACCTGGTTGGGATAGTCGCTGCGGCCGGTAGCCATGATGGCATCCGGGCGGGCAGCAAGAGCATCATCATAAGTTATTTCGGGATCGGGGTTGGCGAGGGCAAAAACAATGGGTTTTGCTCCCATTGACCTGACCATATCCTGAGATACAATATTACCCTTTGACAGGCCTATGAATACATCGGCTCCTTCCATAGCATGATGGAGGTCTTGGGTAGGCATATCCTGTGCGAACTGCTGTTTGTATTCGTCGAGGTCGGTACGGCTTTTGATGATCAGGCCCTTGCTATCGAACATAAAGATGTTTTCCACGTTTGCCCCAAGCGCGAGGTATATTTTGCAGCAAGAGATGGCAGAAGCTCCTGCGCCACTTACAACGATCTTCACATCTCCTATCTTCTTGTTGACAATATCCAATGCGTTGAGCAAGGCAGCGCCGCTGATGATAGCGGTACCGTGCTGATCGTCGTGCATGATGGGTATGCTGAGTTCCTTTTTGAGGCGTTTTTCAATTTCAAAACATTCGGGGGCTTTAATGTCTTCCAGATTAATGCCGCCAAAAGTGGGCTCTAAGGCTTTGACTACCTTTACGAAGTCATCGATCTCCCTCACATTCAATTCAATATCAAATACATCAATGTCGGCGTATATTTTGAACAAGAGGCCTTTGCCCTCCATGACTGGTTTTGAAGCTTCGGGGCCGATGTCGCCTAAGCCTAATACGGCTGTGCCATTGGTGATGACAGCTACCAGGTTGCCTTTGGCGGTGTATTTATAAACATCTTCGGGATGGGCATGGATCTCCAGGCATGGCTCAGCAACTCCCGGTGAGTAGGCGAGTGCAAGGTCGCGTTGTGTTTTTGTTTCTTTGGTGGGGACTACCTCAATTTTGCCGGGCCTTCCTTTTTCGTGATATTCCAGTGCGTCTTCTTTCCTGATCAGTTGTGCCATTATTGCTTTTTTGCACCGACTAAGGTACGAATATGGGCAGGAAATTTTCTTTTGCCCTGATTTATAAAATATATGCCCGTTACTTCAATTGGTAATTGTAAAATAATTATTTAAATATGTAAATTTTTTATTTCAGAAAAGAAGCAGAGATACCCAAGATTTGAAGCCAGTAATACGTCTTAATAGGTGTAAGGTAATGTAAATTTAACATTGCATGATTAAATTATTTATGTGCAATGTGGGTTGCCATCATACTTGAAATTAATTGTAAATGATTAAATTTGCCACTTGCTAATCTTCCGAAAGGTTGTTTTGGAGAGGACGTTATTGTTTTTAGCAATTTTTGAACTTTAAAGAATAAATATCAAATAAAATAGATAATATGAAAAAAAGTTTTTACTTATCCGGCTTGTTGTTTTGCTGCATGATGTTGAGTTTTATGGGCGCCAAAGCATCAACAGGACTGACCATTTTTTCGAACCCCGGTAATGATACTGTATGTTCAGGAGCAACTGCAAAGTTTATTCTTGGCGCAATAGACACCCCCGGAGTTCATTCTCTGTCTTATTCTTGGCTTGTATCGACTGATGGTGGAACTACCTGGTCTGTGGTAAGAGCTATAGCACCATATTCCGATACCAGCAGCGATACACTTATAGTTGCTTCTTCACTTGCTGTGAACGGTTACATGTTTATGGGCATAGCTACAGACGGAACAGGATCTGACACTTCAACGGCAGCAATGCTTGTAGTAGATACGCTGGATGCCGGGACAATAGCAGGCCCTTCGGCAGTATGTGCCGGATCAAGTATTGTGCTAACCGATGCAGTGACCGGAGGAGTATGGACTGTGACTAACGGGCATGCAACTATGGGCGGAGGTCTAGTTACAGGTGCCAGCCAGGGTTTTGACACCGTTAAGTATACTGTTACCAACAAATGTGGTACGATCCCTGCATGGTCATCAGTGAGAATAGATACCACTGTTATTGCATTGCCAATTACCGGTCCTGATGTGACCTGCGTAGGCCATTTCATAGACCTGATGAATGTAAATGTACTTGGTACATGGACATGGACTGAAAATACAGGTAATGCTTCGGTGACATCAGCCGGTGTAGTAACCGGATTGGCGGCAGGTAATGATACGATCACGTATAACTTCGCCAACTCTTGTAATTCCGTTTCATCATCTCATCCTATACGCGTTGACGCTCCATTGTATGCAGGTGTAATTTCTGGGCCAACAGCAGTTTGCGCAGGATCTGATATTTCTTTAACGGAAACAGTATCAGGTGGCACGTGGCTGAGCAGCAATTCTTCAATTGCAGTTGTTGATGGTTCAGGTGATGTTACGGGTGTTGCACAGGGTACAGTAACTATATCTTACTTCCTTAGTAACGGATGTGGTGCAAGTGTGGCAACATATACAGTAGCTGTAGCCGCTATGGCTGCTACTATATCAGGCTCTGATAGCGTGGGTATTGGTAATACGGTTACTTTGATAGATACTACTACGGGTGGTACATGGAGCAGCGAGTATGATACTGTGGCTACGATAAGTAGTACCGGCCTTGTTTCGGGGATTGCAACAGGTGTTACCACGATCACTTATAGTGTAACGAATGCGTGCGGTACAACAAATGCGTATTTAACAATGAATGTAGGAGTTCATCCTTCTATACCGGCGATCACGGGTGGTGATTCTGTTTGTTTAGGAAATGCGATCACGCTTACTGATGCGATAGGCGGTGGTAAATGGAGCAGCAAATATGATTCTATTGCTACGGTAGATAGCGTTACAGGTGTAGTAACGGGCGTTCGTTATGGATCTGATACCATTTCGTATAGGGTAACTACCGGCTTCGGAACATCAGTGATAAAAACGAGTGTGTTTGTGAACAGGCCTCCATTGATCACAATGACAGGGCCGTCAATTATAGCTTTGGGTGGTGATTATTTCCCGGTGGCCCAGCCTTATGGCGGAACATGGACGGTTGATAATGATACTGTAGGACGAATTGTATACTCAAATATAAGCCGTGATACTACTTATATTGATAGCGTGCGCTATACCTTGGTAAGCAAAGCATCTTTTGTGGTGACCGGTTATGGTAGCGCTACTATCATTTATACAGACCGCAACACTTGTGGAATAAGGAGTGATAGTTTTATCGTAAATCTTCCTATACCTCCACCTCCGATCAGTGTTGCCGGTGTAAATAACGTTCCCTCTTCTTTAAATGTATATCCTAACCCTAACCAAGGTGAATTTGTGATCAACCTATCTTCTGGTAATAATGAGCTAGCGACGGTGACGATCACTAATGTGGTAGGTGAAAAGGTGAAACAGTTTGAAATATCAACTAATAAAAACGTTGATATTAATCTGGATGCCCCTGCCGGTATCTACCTGATCAATGCTACTACTGCTTCGGGTAAGTATAGCAGTAAGGTGACGATTGCAAAATAAGCGTCTTAGAAATGGAATGAAAGGCAAAGGTGAGCATATTGCTCACCTTTGCCTTTTTGCTTATAGGTATGTTAACATTTGCAAGCATAGAACATTTACCCGATTAAGTTCTATTTTTGTAGCAGTAATCAAAAAAAGCACATACATGGATTTTATTACAGACATCGTAGCCCGGCAGGTATTGGACAGCCGCGGTAATCCCACAGTAGAAGTGGATGTACATACCAGCGCAGGCCATATGGGACGAGCTGCTGTGCCGAGCGGCGCCAGCACCGGGAAACATGAGGCTGTAGAACTGCGTGATGGTGACAAGAAAAGATACCAGGGCAAGGGTGTGCTGAAAGCAGTGATCAATGTGAATGATGTGATCGCTGAAGAATTGTATGGCTGGGATGTAACCGACCAACGCGGGCTTGATACCACATTGATAGATATAGATGGCACGGCAAACAAAAGTAAGCTCGGCGCAAATGCAATACTTGCTGTGAGTATGGCCGCAGCAAAAGCTGCCGCACAATCGGTAGGATTGCCACTATACAGGTATGTGGGCGGGGCAAATGCAAGGACACTGCCTGTGCCGATGATGAACATATTGAACGGGGGAGCACATGCCGATAATAAAATAGATTTCCAGGAATTTATGGTGGTGCCTACAGGCGCAGCCAGTTTCAGCGAAGGACTGAGATGGGGCGTGGAAATATTTCACACACTGAAAACTGTGCTGAAAGACAAAGGGTATAGCACAAACGTAGGTGATGAGGGTGGTTTTGCGCCAAACATACAGAGTAATGAAGAAGCTATAGAAACGGTATTAAAAGCGATAGAGAAAGCAGGGTACAAACCGGGCACTCAGGTGAGCATAGCTATGGACGCTGCCAACAGTGAGTTGTGGAACGATAAGGATAAAAAGTACCATTTTCATAAAAGTGACGGCAAGAAAATGAGCAGCGATGAGCTGGTAGAATACTGGGTGAAGTGGTGCAAGAAATACCCTATAGTAAGCATAGAAGACGGTATGGCTGAAGATGACTGGAAGGGCTGGAAAAAGTTGACCGAAGCTCTTGGCAATAAAGTGCAACTGGTAGGCGACGATCTGTTTGTGACCAATGTGACCCGCTTGGAAAGGGGCATTAAAGAAAATATAGCGAATGGCCTGCTGGTAAAGGTGAACCAGATAGGAACACTGAGTGAAACTATTGATGCCGTATCCATGGCGCAAAATAACGGATACAATACGATCATGAGCCACAGGAGTGGTGAGACAGAAGATACTACTATCGCCGACCTGGCTGTGGCGCTGAACTGTGGGCAGATCAAAACGGGATCAGCAAGCCGTAGCGACCGCATGGCGAAGTACAACCAATTGCTGAGAATAGAACAGGAGCTTGGCCCCAATGCCTACTATCCGGGCAAGGCGCTTAAGTTTGGCAAGTAAAGGCTTGTGAATATGTTGATCCTCCTTCGCTAAAAAAAGCTACGGCGGACAAAGTAAGTGGATGTTTATTTTTTGTCTTAAACTGCAGTGTATGAATAAAGCATTAAAGATAGCTACTAACAAATATCTGCTGACAACGGTAGCGTTTCTGGCATGGACTATCTATTTTGACCAGAATGACTGGGTATCGTTGCAGCAAAGGCAAAAAGAGCTGAACGGCGTAAAAGCAAATATTGCTTACCTGAACACGGAAATAGATAAAATGAATAAAGAGCGCGCTGGCCTGCTGAACGACCCGAATAAACTGGAGCAATACGCCCGCGAACGGTACAAGATGAAGCATGAAGGGGAAGATGTGTATGTGACCGGGAAATAGAAAAAATAGAATAACAGAACCACCCGCAAGGTGGTTTTGCTATTTTAAAGCGTCATGATATAAGCAATGCCTATACCGCAATAAAAAGAAATACCGGCTAAAATGAGCGACTTATGTTCGCATTATCACAAATACTACTCACCTTTGATGCCTGATCTATGATAACAATAATAGCAGGTACTAACCGCCCGGATAGCATGACGCTGCGCACGGCGCAACTATACCAGAAAATGTTTTCTGCCAGGGGGCAGGATGCTCACATACTTTCATTAGAAAATAAGCAGGTATGGGAGCGCGGCCCGGCGATGCTGGCTTTGGAAAAACAATTCCTTATTCCGGCTGAAAAGTTTGTTTTCGTCATGCCTGAATATAATGCCAGTTTTCCCGGTATACTGAAGTTGATGATAGACAACAGCGATATTAAAAAATGCTGGTGGTATAAAAAGGCCATGCTGGTAGGGGTGTCAGATGGCAGGGCGGGCAACCTTCGCGGTATAGAACATATGACCGGCATACTGCATTATATGAAAGTACATGTGCTGTATAACAAAGTGCTGCTCTCCCGCATTAATGAAGAAATAGATAAGAATGGTACGCTGATAAAACCGGAAACAGAACAACTGGTGAATGAGCAGGTAGAAGACTTTTTAAAATTCTAAACATACTATGAGACTGAGACTGCTGATCATACTGAGTGTAATAGGGCTTGCTGAATATTATAGTTTTATTGTAGTACGCTCATCGGTGCGCAATATGCCATCGGTATGGCGCATCACACTTACTACGTTATACTTGTCGCTCACGGTAGCGAGCTGGCTGGGACTTATACTGTTCAGGCAGATCAACTGGGCGAATGTGCCGCACCTGCTGCGCAATGTTTACATAGCATTTGTGTTAGGGTTTGTGGTGGGAAAGATATTGATATTGCTGGTGATGCTGATAGATGACCTGCGCAGGCTGATCACCTGGGTGATCACGGCGTTTGCATACAATAATGCTGCGGATACTGCTGCACCCGCAGACGGAGGAATTGCCCGCTCAGTGTTTTTAAAACGCACGGCGTTGGTATTAGGTGGCTTGTCCGTACTGGGTTTCGGTTATGGTATCAGTAATAGATATAAATACAGGGTGCGGAAGCTGAAACTAAAACTGGCAGGGCTGCCGGAGGCATTCAAAGGACTGAAGATCGTGCAGATATCGGATATACATACAGGTAGTTTTGATAACCATACGGCGGTAGCGCATGGTATACAAAGGGTGATGGACCAGAAGGCAGACATTATATTTTTTACCGGTGACCTGGTGAATAACCATGCGGATGAGGTGGATGAAAAGTACCAAAAAATGTACAGCACGCTGAACGCGCCTATGGGCGTGTACTCCACACTGGGCAACCATGACTACGGTGATTATGTGCAATGGCCTACACCGCAGGCTAAAATAGAAAACCTGGATAAACTGAAAGCTATGCACGCAGCTATGGGGTGGAAGCTGATGATGAATGAGCATGTGATACTGGAGCGTGGCAATGACAAGATAGCGCTGATAGGCATTGAGAACTGGAGTGCAAAGGCCAACTTCCCGAAGTATGGCGATATGCGCAAAGCATATGACGGTCTGAAGGAAAAGAATGTGCCAGTGAAGATATTGCTGTCGCACGACCCCTCGCACTGGCATGCACAGGTGGTGCCTGAATACGGGGATGTGCAACTGACCCTGAGCGGACATACGCATGGTATGCAGTTCGGTATAGATACCAAGTGGTATAAATGGAGCCCGGTACAGTATATGTATAAAGAATGGGCGGGATTATACACCCAGGGCGATCAGAATTTGTATGTGAACAGGGGCTTTGGTTTCCTGGGCTATCCCGGTAGGCTTGGGGTATTGCCGGAGATAACAGTGTTTGAGCTGGTGTGAGGATTTTTTTGTAAATTTGTATATATGAAACAGTTGACTATTCATATTCCTGAAACGAAATTCCAGTTTGTAATGGAGTTGCTACATAGCCTTGATTTTATCAAAGTTGATAAGCCTGTTGCAGAGAAATTCATTATAACAGACGAACAAAAAAATCTTGTTAATGAGGAGCTTAGGAAGATCGAAGAAAACCCCAATTACCTTCTAAACTGGGATGATGTGAAGCACCAATTATTTGTTGATTGATGAAGTATTCATTAAAACTAACTCCGGTAGCTCTTTCTGATTTGCAAATAGGAGTTGATTATTACAATTCCCAGCAAAAGGGTTTGGGTAAACGATTTGCGAAAGTGATTGATGAGACACTTGACGGTATTAAGAAAATGCCGTTGTCTGCTTCAATAGCTTACGATGAGATCCGTTATAAAGTGGTTGATAAATTTCCTTACATAATCCTCTATAAGATTCACGGTAATTACATTTCTATCGTTCGTGTATTCAATGTCCATCAGCAGTCTGTTTATTAATGCCTGACGATCATATTAAGTCGAAAACTACTAGCTACAGAGCCTATTTCAAGTCTAATGGATTAGTTATAGCTAGGTTGGGCGTATTGCCAGATATAACAGTATTTGAGCTGGTATAAAACAGCACTATCTAATTTTCGGGAAAGAATTTTTCCGCGGCATCTGCGCCATTTTTGAGCAGCAACTCTTTTTGCTCGTAGGAGATATGCCTTATTTTAGGGTTAAGGTTGCTGGTGCTGATATAGATAGTGTGTTTCTTTTCTTCGCTGTAGGGGACACTTTTATTAAGTTGCTCGATGGTTAGGTTATATAGTGCTGCCATATAGCCTGAGAAAGAGTTGATATTGTACGGAGCGATGCCCGTGTGTTGTGTCGAGTAGTCTATTTGTTCCGGGCGCTCCAGCTTTAACCCAAGTGTGTACTGGTCGATCATTGTGCTATTGTCACTATTGAAAATGTTGATCGGATAGTTGGCCAGCAGGCCGCCATCGACATATACATCGTATGATCTGTTTTTATCCGGGTGCTCTGTGACGTTTCCAGAACTATCAATAAATACTGCTCCAAAATATAATGGTATTGCCGCACTGGCTCTTACGGCTGTTTTTACGGGCATATCGGGATGTGTTTCCCAGCTAAATATCTCTATCTTTTGTCTGGAGAGGTTGGTGGCTGTAATGTACAAGTCTTTGAATTTTTTATCAGCAATCGCGAGTTGGTGTAACTGGAGGAATGTAGTATTGTCATTGCCGGTTTGCTCTTTTATTCGGGCACCTATCCATTCTTCCAGTTTATTTCCTTTGTACCAGCCGTAATTTTTTCTGAATCTTTTTTGCCCGCCAAGAAAGAACCATTCGCCGTCATTGAATGTGGCAATGTCTAAATCCAGC
Source organism: uncultured Bacteroidota bacterium (assembly GCA_903877645.1). Classification (GTDB taxonomy): domain Bacteria; phylum Bacteroidota; class Bacteroidia; order Chitinophagales; family Chitinophagaceae; genus Nemorincola. The sequence goes on from CAIRES010000044.1 coordinate 70,575, forward strand.
ATGATGTTTTCCATCTGTGCGGCGGTGTAACCGGTAGCAAATAGTGTACCTGTTATTGCGCCGACGGAGGTGCCAGCTACTTTTTCTATTCCGGGTGTTATTTTCTTTTCTTCAAGGACCTTTAAAGCGCCGAAATAGGCAATGCCACGAATGCCGCCACCTTTGAGTACGAGGTATTTATATTGCTGCGCATTCGTGCAAATGGCGAGTAACAGGGCGAGAAAGGTAATTTGGATGCTGCGCATGAACTAGTTGGTCCATCAAAATAAAACAATTCGGTCAAAATAATTAGTTAACAGGTTTATGGAATAGGATAATTTCTGCTTCTTATTTATAAACATACTCTTATGGAACTTACAAAACTAATAGAGGCAGATTACCTGGACATAGTCTATGACAACCGCAACAAAGCTTATGGCGGCTATGAGCTACGCAAAAACTATAACCGCCGCGCAGGCAAAGCTATGCTACTGCTGCTTATGGGTATTGGAACCTTGTGCAGCTTCTCGCTGATACATACACAACCGGTGCCTGAAGTACATGGTTCGCAAAAAACCATTGATCCTGTGTTGGTGGATATTTCGCCTACCATAATGCAGCCGGTAAAGCCACCCGTAAACCCACCCCCGGCATCAGCACCTATAAAAACACAGGCATCTACCGTGCCGGTGATCATTAACGATCATTTGGTGCCGGATAAGCCAATGACCGAGAATAAGAAAATGGATGACAGCCAGCCGGGTACAACAACATCGGATGGAGTTGTTACAACTACCGGCAGTATATCAGGTAATGGCACCGGCAAGAAGCAGATAGTAACCGAGCCTGTGATTGCGGTAGCCACACCGCCTGTACGCTGGGTATCGCAGATGCCGGATTTTGCGAGAGATATGGGGGCTTATATAAGCAAACACCTGAGATACCCGGATGCTGCAAGAAGCGCAGGAATAGAAGGGCAGGTGATGATAGAATTTGTAGTGAATGAAGATGGCTCAGTTAGCAATGCAAAGGTGGTACGCGGTATAGGTGGCGGATGTGATGAAGAAGCCCTGCGTATGGTAAACAGTATGCCCAAATGGAAGCCAGGCAAGCAAAACGGCATGCCTGTGAAGGTGATATTTGCCCTGCCTATAAAATTTGTACTCGATTGAGGGGTACCCTCATTTGTTGGATGTCGGATAAATAATAATTAATATACAATAATGTGATAAGGAAAGATGGAAATTACTTAGGTTTGCAGCCTCAAAATAAGATATGCAACCATCCGTATTAGAACAAATGCAATCAATGGATCACGAGCAGGTAGTTTTCTGCCAGGATCCGCGTACTGGGCTTAAAGCTATAATAGCTATACATAATACTACTTTGGGACCATCGCTTGGTGGTACGAGGTTGTGGAACTATAACTCGCATGAGGAAGCGCTGACAGACGCACTGCGCCTGAGCCGGGGTATGACCTACAAGTCTGCTATAAGCGGGCTGAACCTGGGCGGTGGTAAGGCAGTATTGATAGGAGAGGCATCGAAGTTGAAATCAGAAGCATACTGGCGCAGGTATGGCAAGTTTGTGAACAGCCTGAATGGTAAGTATATTACTGCAGAAGATGTGAACACATCGTCTGCCGATATGGAGTACATAGGGATGGAAACTGAATTTGTGACCGGCAAGCCTGAGTATATGGGAGGCAGCGGCGATCCTTCTCCGCTAACCGCATATGGTGTATATGTGGGCATGAAGGCATCAGCCAAGAAAGCCTGGGGCAATGATAGCCTGAACGGCAAGAAAATATTGCTGCAGGGTGCAGGCAATGTAGGCCAGTACCTGATGGGCTACCTCACAAAAGAAAATGCCATAGTATATGTGTGCGATATCAATGAAGAAAAGCTGAAGCACGCCAAGCAGAAACATCCGGCTATTGAGATAGTGCCAAATGAAAATATCTTTGACAGGGAATTTGATATTTATGCGCCATGCGCACTGGGCGCTACTGTGAATACGGAAAGTATTGGTAAAATGAAATGTGCTATAATAGCGGGTGCTGCCAATAACCAGCTTGCTGATGAAAATGTGCATGGCCCGATGCTGGTAACGAAAGGAATCTTGTATGCGCCGGACTTCCTGATCAATGCAGGTGGTATCATCAACATCAGTATAGAGCTTGATGGCTACAACCATGAGCGTGCTATGAATACAGTAGCGAAGATATACGGCCGTACACTGGATATTTTTGCGCTGGCAGAAAAGGAGAGTGTACATACCCAACTGGCAGCAATGCGCATGGCTGAAAAACGCCTTGCAGATATTGCCAACATCAGGGTAGGCATTTAATAAATGAACTATTGTTTGGCAGCCGTGAATCAAAATTCGCGGCTGTTTTCGTTTATGTAAGTAAGTATTTTTTGAAGGTGTGGTTTTTGAGTAAGGAACTGTGTAATTTTGAAAGCGGATGCTGAAGCGTTTTTTTCAAAAGGGGATCATAGAAGCGGGCTGCGATGAGGCTGGCAGGGGTTGCCTTGCCGGGCCTGTGTTTGCAGCGGCTGTGATTTTGCCGGCCAACTTCAGACATCCGCTGCTGAATGACAGCAAACAAGTCACAGAGGCCGATCGTGATCAACTGCGCCCGATCATAGAACGCAAAGCCATAGCCTGGGCGGTGGCTATGGTAGACCATGAAGAAATAGACCGTATCAATATCTTAAAGGCATCGTTCAAGGCCATGCACCTGGCTATTGATCAACTAAACATACGGCCAGACCTTTTGCTGATAGACGGCAATCGGTTCGCACCTTATTTTGGTATCGTACATGAATGCGTAATACAGGGTGATGCTATTTATGCCGCTATTGCAGCAGCCAGTATCCTTGCCAAGACACATCGGGATGAGTATATGCTGCGCCTGCATGATGAACATCCGCATTATGGCTGGGATGAGAACAAAGGATATGGCACGGTACACCACCGCGAGCAGATACGTGTGCAGGGCATTTCTCAGTATCATCGCAAGACATTTGGTATTTGCAAGGAGTATAATGAGGTTATGGAATAAGGCACTATTTCGGCTTTGTAACACTGAGTATCACATCTGATTCTTCGGGTTCCCTTTTTACGATCACTGGGGTATGGGACTGCAGCGATCCATTTAATAGTTTCAAAAATTTGGGGTCGGCATCATTGGACAGTTTGTAAAAACGCTGAGATTGCAGAAAGATGACCCGTACAAATGTTTCGTTGCTTTGTTCCGGGCGTATTGCGGCAACGGTCATGGACTGAGTTACCTGTTTGCGTTTCTTTTTATGGTTTTTGGCCGACAAAGGGGTTGCTATTAACGCTATAAGCAACAAGCTCAATATGTTCTTACACATTGAGCTTGTTGGCAGTTTTTTTAGATAGTTCTTTATGGACATGTAACTCTTGGGCTGTAGCTGGTCAAAGTTGCATCGGTATAATAGTATGTGGGGTCTGTATCAAACGAATAACCCGAATAGCTGGAAGGCTCATAAGACTCTGTTGGTTGTATATTTATCATGGATACATGAGGTGTGCTGCCTCCCGAAACACAAGCAGGATTCTCTTGTGCATGTAGCCATGTAGCTAGCAGCACCGGTTGATCGAACATAGCCGGGTCGAATACATAGGCCTGCACGCCTTTTGCAGTTTTAATGTTCACCAGTGGGGCCACGTGGTACCACCAGTTCACACAGCAGCCACCCCATTTCTCGCCTTTTACAGAAAGTTCATCAGAGCCCGCATTTGCGAAGCTGAATACTTTATGTGTGGCGTAGTTGTATTTTGTATTGAGTATCCAGCACATTTTATGCGCACGGGCGTAGCAGCCATCTTCGCAATACTGGAAAGGGATGCAGTAATCGATAGCGTAAGGGCCGGGAAGTGCGCAACACTGATGCGTAATGTAATCGAAGATGATCTGCGCGCTGGCCATATCAGGAATAACAGCAGTCAACGTACCCGGTGATGTGGTATTGATGACAGAAATGCCGGCAATGTTATTGACGGTTTCATCGGCCATATTAGCCAGATCTATTTTAGACGCTGTACTTGCACTATAAACAATGGGCCTGGAACTATGTGCGGCAGCATCCTTATCTGACGCACTATTGACCTGTAATACTGTCGCGGTCCACGGGTTAGTGGTGACACTAACCGGTTTATTATTCGTCAAGGCAGTTTGCAATGCTGCAATGATACTTGCATCACCTACCATAAACAATTCTGCTTTTTCATTAAACATTACTTCTGTGATCTTGCCGTCACCTGATTTGCGGATCGCAGCTACCGTTACAGTGCTTGTTTCAGACTTACCGTCAGCAGATTGTATCAACTGAACAGGAGTACTCTTTGCATTAGCCGGAGTAGCTGAAGTCTTGTCAGGGCAAGACGCACTTTTATGACAAGCATCAAATGTGAGTATGCCTCCAATGGCGAGCACATAAAATAATGCTGTCCATTTAATGGTATGCAGTGGTGTATTTGTTCCTTTCATAAAAGCAATTTTTAAGAAATACCCCCAAGAGGTTATCACAATTTACACAATTTATAATAATTCGTAAATAATTTTTAATATGGAGTGGTTTTTGTCCGGATTAGTCGCTTATTTGATATAAATGGGTAACTTTCGTATTCATACATATAAAGATACAGCCCATGGTACGTGTAGTTATACTTTTTCTGGCATTAATGAGTTTCAATACGTCCATTGCGCAAAAAGCAAAAAAGCATGCACAAATAATAAGCGCGCTGCAACAACGGGCGAGCAGTCATGCGCCGGCTATGAGAACTACGTCGGGTGTTTCAACAGAGCGGATAATAGCACAAAGTATTACCGACCATACTCTTGGTACATTAAGTGATTCCATCAACCTGAAATACAGGCCGAACATGGGATCAACATATGATTACAATACGATGTTGTATCCATATAATTATCCATACAGCACTTCTCCGATGTTCAATTATGCCGGCATTTTTACAAAGCCACAGGTGCTGTTTGACACCCTGATGCACTGGGCTACAAACCCTAATACACTGGTGTATGGCTATTATGAAACGGACTATGCGGGTTATGATGCCAATCGAAACACTATATCGTACGCACAAATAAATGTGGATTCCTCTTTTGAGCCGAATATGTTGTACTCAAACTCTTTTAATATCGCCAATAACATTACTATGGGAAATTGGTATAACTGGGTGGCAGGGGTAGCAGATAGCGCTTTCAGGCAGTATTTTATGTACGATTCGCTGGGCCTGCTTGCCGAGGATAGTGTGTATGAATATCACGCGGGTACATGGCATATAGTATCAAAGACTTACTACACCTACAACGACCTGGATGAACTGATACAAATAGACAACTACGCAAATGACACAGACAGCACACTCACATTACCGCTTATTGAGCAACTAAAGTATGTGAATACCTATGACAGCCATTACAGGTTATATACTGTTGCCAGCAGCTTTTTTGATGGCACAGCCCTTACCCCGTATATAAGAGATACATTTGGATATAGCGGTGCATATACTTATCACAATTCGTGGAAAGAATACCAGTATGACCCTATCAATGGCTATTGGGCACCGATGTTCAATATGACGAAACTGGTGAACGGGCTGGGGTTGCCGGATACTGTGTATGTACAAGGTTTTGACAGTTTGCTGAACGCATGGGTGCCGCAAACGATGGATGTGGTAACCTATGATGCAGCAAACAACCCCGATACGCTACAGGATTACGAATACAATTTTACTTCGTACCCATCTTCGCCGAGTTTTACTACGGTTTATTATTACGAAACGTATTTGGTAACGCTCGCGAGCAATAATGTAACTGCTACCAAAGATGAAGTAAAGGTGTATCCTAACCCGGTAACAAGTAGTTTAAATATCAGCCACCTGAATGTGCCCTCCAATTCTTCCGTTACTGTGACGCTAACAAATGTAAGCGGACAAATGGTAAGCAGGGAACTGATGCAATGGCAGGGTAGTACACAGCTATCTGTTGCCGGGCTTTTGCCGGGGTTATATTTTGTAATGATACAAGATGGCCGTGGTAATGTGCTGCACCGGCAATCGGTAGTGAAGCAGTAACTTTGTATTATTATGTCGCAGTCAGTACGTACAACCATTAAAAAAGTAAATGCAGCAAGTATCACTGATGCAGATGATATGCTGGCAACAGAAGAGCCGCTGGAGATCAGGCTTGAATATCGGGTAGCAGGCAAGAAAATAACCAAGAGCATATCTGTGACCATGCGCACTCCCGGCAACGATGCCGAGTTGGCAATAGGGTTTTTATATACTGAAGGTATTATTGAACACGCAACTGATGTGCAAAGTATTGCGCAGGTGAGTGAGCATGTAGTGAAACTGTCATTAAGTGATAAAGTAATCCCCGATATAAGTAAGCTGGAGCGTAATTTTTATACCACATCAAGCTGCGGAGTATGTGGCAAATCATCGATAGAGGCGGTGAGGATATCTTGTAATATTTTGGATGCAAAAGATGAGTTGCGTGTAAATGCTTCGCTGTTATACACTCTGCCAGACGTGCTGCGTAGCCGCCAGGATGTATTTGAGCATACCGGTGGGCTGCATGCCTGCGCGCTATTTGATATGAATGGCCGACTGCTGCAGGTGCGTGAAGATGTAGGACGGCACAATGCACTGGATAAACTGATAGGTGCTTCGCTGAATGCCGGAGTGCTGCCATTGAATAGCCATATACTTTTATTAAGTGGCAGGGCCAGCTTTGAGTTGATGCAGAAGGCAGCCATGGCGGGCATAAAGATAGTGGCGGCAGTTGGGGCGCCATCGAGCCTGGCGGTGCAGATGGCCGAGGATTGGGGTATGACGCTTATTGGTTTTTTGAGAGGGGAGCGGTTCAATATTTATTCAGGTGCGCAAAGAATTGTAATTTAGCAGTATGAAGATCAGGATAAAGGGCAACTCTATACGCATACGCTTATCCCGTACAGAGATAGCTGATTTCGGTGCAAATGGCTATCTCACAGAGAAGACGGAATTTGGTAATTCCGCGTTTGCGTACGCCTTGCAAAGCGATGCAACAGGCAGTGCACTTTCAGCAAATTTCGTGAATGGAACAATGACTGTATATGTGCCTGTAGCTATGCAAAAAGAATGGGCAGAGACAGATATAGTGGGTTATGAACACAATATGCCTATTGGCGATGCCAAACAATTATTAATTCTTATCGAAAAAGACTTCAAGTGTATTGATAACACCACGGAAGACCAATCAGACAATTATGAGCATCCGACAAAGGTGTGCTAATTGATTATTTCTCGATAGCAGCGACAACATCAGGGCTGGTAACCTTGGTGCGTGGATCAAAAACCGCTACCAGTTCACCTTTTTCATTGATGAGGTACTTCTGGAAGTTCCACTTTACGTCGCTGTCTTTAAGGTTATTGTATTTTTTTTCTGTAAGCCACTGGTAGATGGGTTCTTTAGCATCGCCCTTTACGGTGATCTTTGATGCCATAGGGAAAGTAACGCCATAATTCTTGGTGCAGAAAGCAGAGATTTCTTTATCAGAGCCGGGTTCCTGCGCGCCAAAGTCATTGGCCGGGAATCCTATGATCACCATCTTGCCTTTATACTTTTCATACGCAGCCTGCAACTCGGCATACTGTGGGGTATTACCACACTGCGATGCTGTATTGACGATGAGTATCTTCTTGCCTTTATATTTTGCCAGGTCTATGGTGCCGCCATCGAGGCCCTTTACTTTGAAGTCGTAGATGCTCTTAGGGACATTGGTTGGTTTTTTTGCCAATGCAAAAAATGTAAAGAAGCTCAGGAGTATGGTGACTGAAAGTTTCATGGATGATGTTTTTAGGACGTAAAGGTAAAGATTTTCATATTACGGTGCCTGATACCGTCTTTTTAATTCATCATACAGCATATTCAGGCCTTCTTCGGTTTCATCAGTTTGTGCATTAGCAAATAAAATGTAGGCCCTGTTCTCGTCTTTATATACATATACGCTGGTGAGGAAGGTGCCCGGGTTGCCGGTATTGTGGGAATAGACAAGCCCATGTTCGTCCGTATCATTAAACCAGCCAACGGCAAATTTATCCAGGCCGTAGTGCAAAAATTCGAACTCTTTTTGGGTGAGGATGTTTGTTTTGCCCTGTAGACCTTTTAGCTGCAGCTGGACAAATTTGGTGTAGTCGGGCAGGCTAACAGTGACATTGCCTGCTGCCAGCAGCCAGTTGAGTTTATAGTTGTCTTGTGGCGGCTCAGGTTTCAGTTTGTCATCATGTCCCCAAGGCTGGTCAGGGTCTGCGTTGGGTTGTCCGAAACCGAACTCTACACCCAGTTGGGAGCCAAGGTCACGGACTAACTGCTTATATGATTTACCTGATACCTTTTCAAGCATCAGTCCAGCAGCCACGTACCCAAGATTGGAGAAGTTGATCGTATCGTCAGTTTGCACAGGAGGGTGTTGCAAAAACCATTGTATGAACTGGTAGCGTTGTTCGTCTTCATTGCCTGTGAATTGGTCTTGAGTTGGTTTGTCGTATGTATAAGTATACGGAAAGAGTTTCGTTCTGAAAGAAAGCAAGTTTAGTAAAGTGAGATTGTAGTAGGCAGTGTCGCTGTTTAACCTTAATTCGGGGCAGATGTCGAAGAACTTTGTGTTCCACGATAGTTTGCCCTGCTCTACCAACTGCGCAGCTATAAAGCCTGTGATCGCTTTGGTATTAGAGCCTATGCGGAATTTGTCTTTGAGCGAGGCGGCTTCGTGCGTTTTGATCTTGTGTACACCCATTACCTGCAAATCATAAACACTATCTGAGGATAGCACAGCATAGCCCAACTCGGGTATATGGTAGGCCAGACGTATGCTGTCGGCAAAGGCTTGTAACTTTTGTGCCTGTACGGGTGCAAAGAACAGTATACATAATATGCTGATGATCGTTAGTTGTTTCATAGTTTGTATGTGCGCATTTGTAAGCAGGATGGTTGAGGTATTTTAATGGTACTATGCGTGAGAGTGAGTAGTCCTGTTTTTTGATCTCGTTTAAAGACAACAATGTTATTGGAAAAGAGATTGGCCACCAATAAATAATTGCCTGTTGGGTCTATAGTGAACATACGCGGATGCTTTCCACCTGTTTTTTGATGCCCTATGAATGTAAGCAAACCGCTGGTAGTGTCTATAGAAAAGATGGAAATGGAGTGTTCATCTTCCCTGTTGGATGCATAGAGGAATAAGCCATCGGGTGAGATGTGAATATCTCAACTGGCATACCCGTCTTGGTGCAGGGCGTAGGAGGCGATCCGCTGAATTGGAGCTAATTGCCCGTTGCTGTATCGGTATACAGATACGGTGCCGCTCAGTTCTTCGGTGCAATAGGCAAACCGGCCATTGGGATGAAAAGTAAGGTGCCGTGGACCACTGCCGGGAACTGTAGTTGCGTATTGGGGGGCGGCTGGTTGTAAAGGATGTTTGCGGATGGGATCAAAGGTATAGCTACGTATCTTATCAGCGCCGAGATCCGGCGCGAAAAAATGATCTTGCTTTGGCGAGAAAACCACTGAATGCACATGAGCCCTGCTTTGGCGTGGTGTGTCTATGCTGCCGTCAAGGTAGGATAGAACAGTGTCTGCAATGCCAAGGCTGCCATTGTCATTGAGGGGGAATACAGAAACAGCGCCTTCGGTATAATTGGCATTGACGAGCCACCGGTTGGTTCTATCCACTGAAGCATAAACGGGATTTTCGCCGCCGCTGCGTTGTTTGTTGATAAATGTTAGCCTGCCCTTTATGCTATCAAAACCGAAGGCGGAAACACTGCCTGCGTTGGGCATCTGTGTTTCGGTGCAGGCATAAAGGTATTGGCCATTTGGGGACAGTGTTACGTAGGAAGGGTTTGTGATATTTTCTGTGTTGCTTACTTTTTTCAGGCTGCCGTCTGCTGTGTTGAAGCGATATACATAAATTCCTTTAGCCGGCTTGCTATGCGTATAGGTGCCGATAAACAGGTAGCAGGTTTCATTGGATCGTGTTTGCCCGTAGGCAACACCACCTATATATGCAATTAGTATGAGTGTCAGTAGCAGCCTGCAGCGCATGAATTATAATATAAGCTAGTGGCCTCCGATACTGCTGTCGTAATCAATGCCCTGCCTGCGCAGTATGCCCTTAACGCCTACGGCAAATAGCGCGAGGTAAGCAAAACAGAACACAGGGATCCAGTAAGAATTATGAATGCCAACGCTTGGCAGGTCGGATAGCTTGCCCTGTATAGGTGGTATGATGGCCCCACCTAAGATCATCATGACCAGGAAGGCCGAGCCTTGCGAGGTATGCTTGCTGAGGCCTGCAATGGCTAATGCAAATATAGCGGGCCACATAATAGAACAGAACAGCCCACCACTAAGGAAAGAATAAACAGCCACAGTGCCTGTAGTGAAAATGCCGGTGAGCATGCACGCCATTCCGGCAAGGGCAAATATAAGCAAAGTTCTGGCGGGTTTGTCCTGGCCTGCGTAGAAAGCGATCGCCTGTAGTATGATACAAACAATATACCACGTCAAAGGTTTAATGTCGTTCTGTGCAATGGCGTTTACACCGAGTACCACAGCAAAAGCAATGGCCGGTACTATGAAGATAAGTATACTGCGTAATGTTTTTGATGGTTCAAATATTTTAATGGAGCCTGTCCACCTGCCTACCATAAGGCTACCCCAATACATAGAAATGAAGGGAGCTACCTCTGTAAGTTTGTAGCCGCCAAACGCTGGCTGCGTGAGGAGCGCACCGAGATTGCTTTGTATGGTTACTTCCACACCCACATAGGTGAATATGGCCAGCATACCCAATACGAGTTGTGGGTACTTCATAGCACCCCAGCCATTGCCGTTCTTCTTCGCGCTGAAGAGAGAGAAAAGTAATGTGCCTACAATGACGATGAGGCCGGTCAGCAAGAGCTTTGTACGGGTCATCTCTATATCCTGCAGAATAGATTTATCATCGGTGACAATGGTGTAAGTTCTGAAGACCCAAATGAAGATAATAGCTAGTAAAACAGTCATTATGCCCAATGCGCCCAATGCTTTCGGCGATTTTTCTGTGTCGGTTTCAAATCTGCCGGATGGTAGTTTTTTGGAGAAAAAGAATAATGCAGCGGCTAAAAGAAATAACGCACCCACACATGCATAAAGGATGGTTACCTTACCAAGGCCGAGTGAATTGATCTGATCGTCATTAGCTTTAGTTGCACCGAACAATGCCAGTGCCACAACAATAGGGCCAATGGCGGTGCCAAAAGAGTTGATGCCGCCACCCAATGTGATACGATGTGTGCCGGTAGCTTCCGGGCCAAGCAGAACAGCAAAAGGATTAGCTGCAGTTTGTTGCAATGAAAAACCAAGGGCTACGGCAAATAACCCTACAAGCATGCCGGGGAACGTATTGGCATTTACAGCCAGTATCATAATAGCAGCGCCCAATGCTGAGAACACTAAGCCATACACAATACTATTGCGATAACCCCAACGGAGAATGAGGTCCTTTCCCGATAGGGAAGCGATAGCATAGAGTACCAGTGCGCCCAGGTAGTAGGCGAGGTAAAATGCAAAATCAATGAGCTGAGACTGGAACTGATCTAACTTGAAGTAGTGCTTACAGAAGGGGATGAATACGCCATTGCCGGCGGCAATGAAACCCCAAAAGAAAAACACTGTAACCAGTGTAGATAATGCTCCAGAATTTTCAGAAGATGATTTTACAGTTTGTACCGGCTCCATTCTTTTACTATTTGCAGTAAAATAGGAAGTAATTCCGAATAATTCGGAAGATTTTATTCCACAAAAAAAGTGGCCCACGCCGGAGCCACTTTTTGTCTTCAAAATAGATCTTGTTATAGAATTGTCCAGGTCTTATCTCCTGAAAGTATTTTGTCGAGCGAAGGTTTGCCTTTACGGGCTACCAGTTCTTCTATTTGTTCCTGCATGCCCTGCTCGTAAGTGGGGCGATCTTCGGCATATAGCACCCCAAACGGGCGTGGGAAGTGTTCGTCGTTGAAGGTGTTATCGAAGAAGCGGGCCATGATGTTGGCCTTTGTCTTGTCCTGTTCGTCATGTATCCACAGATCATTGGCTGATACGCCTGATGTGTTCATATCTACGATGACAGGGACAATGCCGTCGAACTTGATGCCTTTTTCTTCGTTGTTGCCAAAGATTAGTGGTTTGCCATGTTCTACGAATATGGCTTGTTCCTTCTTTGTTTCTTTCTCGGAGAATGCGAAGAAAGTTGCATCATTGAATACCGGACAGTTCTGATAGATCTCTACGAAGGATGTGCCCTTGTGCGCGTTTGCCCGGCGCAATACCATTTGCATGTGCTTAGGGTCACGGTCCAGGGAGCGGGAGACAAACGAGCATTTAGCTCCGAGTGCAAGTTCGCTTGGATTGAATGGTTCTTCTAAAGATCCGAATGGGGTTGATTTGGCTACCTTTCCTTTTTCGGAGGTAGGGGAGTATTGTCCTTTGGTCAGGCCGTATATCTGGTTATTGAACACCAGGTAATTGAGATCGAAGTTTTTGCGCATCAGGTGGATGAAGTGGTTGCCACCTATAGAGAAGGCATCACCATCGCCTGAAACCACCCACACACTCAGGCGTGGGTTAAGGGCCTTTACGCCTGATGCTATTGCGGCAGCACGGCCATGTATGGTGTGCATGCCATACGTATCCATGTAGTAGGTGAACCTTGCTGCACAGCCGATACCTGATATAAAAACGATGTCTTCTTTGGGTACACCAAATTCAGGCATCACGGTTTGCACCTGCTTCAGGATGGAATAGTCGCCGCAACCGGGACACCATTTCACTTCCTGGTTAGATGCAAAGTCTTTTGGGGTGAGCTTAGGCGTTTCCGCAGTTTGCTCGGTAATAGTAGTCATTCAATATTATTTAATCAGCTCAAGAATTTTATGTTTCAGTTCGGATGTGGTGAATGGCAATCCCTGCATTTTGGAAAAGCCTATCGCGGGTATCAGGTATTTAGCCCTGATGAGTTGTATCAGTTGCCCTGAATTCATTTCAGGTATCAATACCTGGTCATAGCCTTTCAGCAATTCTCCCAGGTTCTTAGGGAAAGGATTGATATGCTTCAGGTGTATATGCGCTACATCATAGCCACCTTCAATCAATTCACGCACAGCAGTTTTGATAGCGCCGCCTGTGGAGCCCCAGCCTAATACTACCGTCTTACCTGATGCATTGCCTGTCTCCGGCTTTATGTCTGGTATACCGTCTGCTATCTTCTCTATTTTCTCTGCACGTAGCCGCGTCATGGCCTCGTGGTTCTTAGCATCATAAGATACATTGCCGGTATCCACCTGCTTCTCCAATCCGCCAATGCGGTGCATCAGTTCTTTGGTTCCGGGTACAACCCAGGGACGGGATAATTTTTCATCACGCTTATAAGGCAGGAAGGTTCCGCCGGGGTTGTTATTCTCAGTAGTGAATTGTACGTTGATCGGCTTCAGGTCTGCAGCTGACGGAAAACGCCATGGTTCTGATCCATTGGCAATGTAGCCGTCGCTGAGTACGATTACCGGGGTCATATGGTCTACCGCTATGCGGGCAGCTTCCAAAATAGTATCAAAGCAATCAGCTGGGGATGCTGCGGCAATAACCGGCAAAGGCCCTTCGCCATGCCTGCCATACATGGCCTGCATCAGGTCTGATTGTTCTGTTTTTGTGGGCAAGCCTGTTGATGGCCCGCCTCGTTGTATGTCTATAACGAGCAATGGTATTTCTAAAATCGTAGCAAGGCCCAGCGCCTCAGTTTTCAAAGACATGCCGGGACCCGAAGTTGTGGTCACTCCCAATCCACCAGCGTATGATGCGCCAATAGCAGCACATATAGCTGCGATCTCATCTTCTGCCTGGAAGGTTTTTACATTACTGGTCTTGTATTTAGATAATTCATGCAGTACATCTGATGCCGGGGTAATAGGGTAGGAGCCGAGGAACAAAGGAAGCCCCGATAATTCAGACGCTGCCACAAGCCCAATGGCAGTAGCCTGGTTACCGGATATATTCCTGTATTCGCCTTTTGGGAGATTGGCAGGAGATACTTTGTAGCGCGTTGTGAATATTTCAGTATGGTCACCAAAATTCCAACCCGCTTTCAGCGTCTTAATGTTTGCTTCAGCTATCTCCGGTTTCTTTGCGAATTTCTCGTTGATGAATGTGATGGTGAAATCCATCGGCTCATCAAACATCCAGAAAAGCAGCCCAAGCACGAACATGTTTTTGGAGCGGTCTATTTCCTTCATACCCAGGTTAGACCCTTCGAGACATTCTTTGGTAAACCGGGTAATGTCGATTTTGTATACAGTATATTCTTCCAGAGAGCCGTCTTCCAGCGGGTTCACACCTGGTGGATAACCTGCGAGGTTAAGATTTTTTTTATCAAATCCCGCAGTATTCACAATGATGATGCCGCCTTTTTTGAGTCGTGCCAGATCCACTTTAAGGGCTGCGGAGTTCATGGCCACCAGTACATCATACTGATCACCGGGGGTGAATATCTCCACACTGCCAAAATGCACCTGGAATCCTGAAACGCCTGCTGTAGTACCTATGGGAGCCCTGATCTCTGCCGGAAATTCCGGAAAAGTGCTGAGATCCTTACCTAAATATGCTGCTGTATCGGTAAACTGCGTTCCGGTAAGTTGCATGCCATCGCCTGAATCACCGGAAAACCTTATCACTATACTTTCTGCCTCCACCATGGCACTGTGATGGCCCGGCTTACCTGCTAAAGTTGATTCCATTATACAAAGTTAAGAAATTAAGAATGAAGGGTTTGGCCTTCTATCCCTTGTTGTTGCATGTGCTGTTATGAAGCAGGATATGCAGGATCGCTGATCTACGTGATTAACACGGTATGTGCCCTGTATATATAGCCTCGCTGAGCAAAATGAAACAGGCTGCAAAAGTAAAATTATTTATACATTTATAGCTGATCTTTATCATTAACAGTGGTAAGATGACGTTAATTTTACACGTTCTAAACACACAGTAAATATGCCTGTAAAAGCAGCAAGCTCGCTTGAAGAATTGAAGAAATTGAGAAAACCGATCGTTAATCCGAATGTAGCCCATAAACAAAGCTTCACTAAAGTAGAAAAAGCAGCAGTGTGGATCACCGATAAAGTAGGCACGATGGGCTTCTTTTTCATCATTCTTATCTGGACCATAGTTTGGCTGGGATGGAACATATTTGCACCGAAAACGTTGCAATTTGACCCTTTTCCGGCGTTTGTACTATGGCTATTCATTTCCAATATGATACAGATATTCCTGATGCCCCTGATCATGATCGGGCAAAACCTGCAGGGCCGTCACTCGGAATACAGGGCCGAGTCTGATTTTGAGGTGAATGTAAAGGCCGAACGGGAGATAGAAACCATACTCACGCACCTGGAAAACCAAAATGAACTGATACTGAAAATAGTAAGCCGTATATGTGACGATGATAATGCCTCGAAGCCACAGGCCTGAGCCAATACGCTTCAAATAGTCAACTTTCCTTATTACATTTGTGACCTAATTCTATTATTATGAATATTGCTATTATTGGTACCGGATACGTTGGACTGGTTACAGGTACTTGCTTCGCTGAAACCGGGAATAATGTCATTTGTATAGATATAGACGAAAAGAAGATAAGTAATTTAAAAGAAGGGAAATCTCCTATATATGAGCCTGGCCTTGATGTGTTGCTGGAAAGGAATATTAAAGAGAAAAGGCTTCAATTTACTACTTCCCTTGTTGAAGGTATCAAGCAGGCAAAGGTTATTTTTCTTGCCTTACCGACGCCTCCGGGGAAGGACGGTTCTGCTGACTTACAATATGTACTTGATGTTGCAGCATCCTTAAGCAAACTGATCACCCACTATACGGTTATCGTTAACAAAAGTACGGTGCCGGTAGGTACTGCGGAAAAGGTGCGGGAAGTATTGCTCACTCACCTGGATCCTTCTCTTTTTGATGTAGTTTCCAACCCTGAGTTTTTAAGGGAGGGTGTAGCCGTCGAAGACTTTTTAAAGCCTGACCGCGTGGTTATTGGTACGTCATCAGACAGAGCAAAGAAAGTGATGGATGAACTGTATCAGCCTTATTTGAGGCAGGGCAATCCCATATATTTTATGGATGAACGTTCTTCGGAGATGACGAAGTACGCAGCCAATTCATACCTCGCTATGCGTATCTCATTTATGAATGAGATGGCAAACCTTTGCGAAAAAACAGGCGCTAATGTGGACTGGGTGCGCATAGGCATAGGCGGAGATAGCCGTATCGGTAAGCGCTTCCTGTTTCCGGGTATAGGATACGGGGGTAGTTGCTTCCCAAAAGATGTCAAGGCACTAGCACATACTGCACTCGAAATGGATTATGATTTCCAGCTCATCAACACAGTGATGGAGGTAAATGACCGCCAGAAACTGGTTCTGGGCCGCAAGATCAAGAATTATTTTGGCAGCGACCTGTCAGGGTATACGTTTGCCATATGGGGCCTTGCCTTTAAGCCGGAGACAGATGATATACGTGACGCACCTTCATTAGAATTGATAAAAGAGCTGACTGCCGCGGGTGCAAAGCTAAGAGTGTTTGACCCGGAAGCGATGGAAAATGTGAAGCATGTCTTCGGCGACAAAATACATTTCGCTACAGACATGTATGATGCGGTAGAAGGGGCCAGTGCGCTTATAGTAGTGACCGAATGGAGTGAATTCAGAAATCCTGATTTCGACAGGATATATGAAATACTGAAGCACCCTGCGATGTTTGATGGCCGCAATGTTTATTCACTCGACAAGATGGAGGGCCTTGGTTTTTATTATGAAAGCATGGGTCGCAAAATTGTACATGAGCAGGTAAGGGAGACGCTTGCAGTGCATCATAAAACAATAGTAAGAGAAAGAGGAGTACTTGATTAATTCATTCAACAAATACAGAAGCTCAATAGCTATGGCAAAACGCATACTGATCACCGGCGCAGCAGGTTTTCTTGGTTCACACCTATCCGACCGTTTCTTAAAAGAAGGTTATGAGGTCATTGGTATGGACAACCTGCTAACGGGCAATATTAAAAACATTGAGCATCTTTTTCCGGTTAAGGAATTCCAGTTTTACCACCACGATGTTACAAAGTTTGTGCACGTGCCGGGCAAAATAGATTACATATTGCATTTCGCCTCCCCGGCAAGTCCCATTGATTACCTCAAGATGCCTATCCAGACATTGAAGGTAGGCGCATTAGGTACACATAACCTTTTAGGCCTTGCTAAATCTAAGGGCTCGAGGATATTGGTAGCATC
>CAIRES010000045.1 GCA_903877645.1 uncultured Bacteroidota bacterium
AAACATTATAAATACCTCATACTCGGTGCCGGCCCTACGGGCCTCGGCGCTGCCTATCGTTTAAAAGAACTCGGCATTCAGGATTTCATTATCCTCGACCGCGAAGACAAAGCAGGCGGCCTCTCCTCCAGCTATGTGGACGACAACGGCTTTACCTGGGACATCGGCGGCCACGTGCAGTTCTCCCACTACAAGTATTTCGACGACCTGATGATCAAGGCCCTTAGTGCCGATGGCTGGCTCAGCCACCAGCGCGAATCCTGGGTGTGGATGAGGGAGCGCTTTGTGCCCTACCCCTTCCAGAACAACATCCGCTACCTGCCTAAGGAAGAAATGTGGCAGTGCCTGCAGGGCATCATCAAAGAATATAAAAACACCTCCAATGCCAACCCCGCCAACTTCAAAGAATGGATCTACGCCACCTTTGGATCGGGCATCGCCAGCGTGTTCATGATCCCTTACAACTTCAAAGTATGGGCCTATCCGGCTGAGCAGATGAACTTCACCTGGATCGGCGAGCGCGTAGCCGTTACCGACTTGGAGCGCGTCACCAAAAACATCCTGTTTGAAGTGGAAGACGTATCCTGGGGGCCAAACAGCACCTTCCAGTTCCCCAAGCATGGCGGCACCGGGTCTATCTGGCTCAGCGTGGCCAATATGATCGGCGCCGATAAGTTCCACCTGTCCAAAGACATCACTGCTGTCGACGAGCACGCCAAAACCGTTACCTGTGCCGATGGCAGCACCTACACCTACGATACCCTCATCAGCACCATACCGCTCGATCAGCTCGCCCTGCGCCTCACCCATATCAGCGACGAGCACCGACAGCTATCCGGATACCTGAAACACTCCACTACACATATCATTGGCATAGGCCTCAAAGGCAAACCCAAAGAAAGCCTCGCCACCAAGTGCTGGATGTACTTCCCCGAAGACAACTGCCCCTTCTACCGCGTCACTGTGTTCTCCAACTACAGCCCGTACAACGTGCCCGACATCAACACCCAATGGTCGCTCATGGCCGAGGTCAGCCAGTCTGAGCATAAGCACGTTGATCCTGCTACCATCGTTGAGGAAACCATACAAGGCATGCTCAATACCGACCTCATCCAAAGCCGCGAAGACATCGTCTCCACCTGGTACAAATCGCTGGAATACGGCTACCCTACCCCATCTGTAGACCGCGACAAAGCCCTCACCAAAATGATTCCCGCGCTCGATAAGCAAGGCATCTACTCCCGTGGCCGCTTCGGTGGCTGGAAGTACGAAGTCTCCAACCAGGACCACTCCCTCATGCAGGGCGTAGAGCTCATCAACAAACTCGAGCTCGGCATCAACGAGATCACATTCCCCTATCCCGCCACAGCCAACGCTATGTGGGGTAAATAACATTCTTTCACCAGCCATAGCTTTTTCAGCGAAGGCTGGCCCTATCCAGCTACCGCCAACGCCATGTGGGGCAAATGATTTTCTACCACATAGGTACATAGAAACATAGTCTATGTGCTCTTTATCCCGTTATTTCAAAGCAACACATAGCTGCTCGCTACCTTTATGTGCCCTATGTGCCTATGTGGTGGCCCCACTCGCACCGGGAAATTCCCCCTTTGTCCGCCGTAGCTTTAGCGAAGGAGGATCGCCTTCTTCGTCTGCCATAGCCTTGGCGGGCAGAAGCGGTTAACCCCCCTTTGCGTCTTTGCGTTAAAAAACCAAAACACACATAATTTATCTAAATTTGCCCACCAAATGAACCACGCATTCCTCATACTCACCCACTTCTCCCCGGAGAAGACCTACGACCTCATCAACCGCCTCGCCGACCCGCGCCACTACTTCGTCATCCACTTCGATAAAAAGACACAGCTCAACACCCAAGACCCCTTCTACATCAAACTCACCACCGATCCCCACATCAAAGTCCTCACCGACCGCGTAGACGTGCAGTGGGGCGGCTACCGCATCATCAATGCCGATCTCAATATGATGCGCGAAGCACTCCGCTTCCCCGCCATCGGCTACATGCACCTCATCACCGGCCAGTGCCTCCCCGCCAAGTCCAACAGCTATATACAAGACTACTTCAATAAGCACAACGGCGAGCAATTCATAGACCACTTCCTGCTGCCCGATACCGCCACCGGCGACAGCCTCACCTCCTATCACCGGGTAGATAAATACCACCTATACGACCTTTTCAGCCACCGCTCTGCCAAACCTAAGGACAAGCTGCTGGCCAGGGTCAACAACGCCGCCCGCAAGCTGCAGCGCATACTCAAGCCCCTGGGCATATACCGCCGCTACCCCGCCCACTACCCGCCCGTCTATGCCGGCTCGGCATGGTGGAGCCTCTCCTTCGATGCCGCCAAATACGTAGTAGATTATGTCGACCAGCACCCCGACTTCCTCCGCCGCTTCCGCTACACACAGTTTGTCGATGAGATGTTCATCCAGACCGTCATCATGGGCAGCCCATTCAGCAGCAAAGTCAACAGCAACAACCTGCGCTATATCGACTTCATCTACGGCACCAGCAGCCCCAAAGACCTAACATTAGAGCACCTCCCCGGCATCACCGCCCCCGATGCCCTCTTCGCCCGCAAATTCACCGACGCCAGCAAAGAACTCATCGAGTTTTTGGATAAGAACGTGTATTGATCAAAAAAAGAGACCCATGGTGAGCCAAGTCGAACCACGACACACCATTTCTCCCCGACGTAGGAGGGATCTATACTCGCAAAGGAAAACTCCCCGCCTTTTTTCAAGGAGGGGACACGCAATGAGGCTTCCACGCCGAATGTAGTGGGGGTGGTTGCACTCGCGCAGGAACAAAACAACACGGGCAATTCCCCCTTGCGCGCAGGCCTTGTGCGCTGGCGAAGGGGGTGAAGGGGGATGTTCACACCCACACCGAAAAAACACAACTCGCACTTTTTTGGGGCTTTGCCCGCCATAGTTGTAGCGAAGGAGGGTCCAAGCCTCTTGCTACTATTAAGCTTTCGTGGCAGCCTCCCGAGACCTTCATGCGGGAATAGCACCGTTCATCAGCCACCTTTCTATTGGGCAAAAACATACGGTGTCATAGTGAGCCCAAGTTTATCCAGAGTCTATCGAAGGGCCGAACCATGGCACACTCGCGCAGGATAGTCACTCACAGTAGGGGTTCGGCTCGCCCGTGCCCAAAACTCGCGCAGGAAAAAAACCAAACAATGTCCACACCCTCAACTCGTAGTGGGCGCACCAATTCGCATTGAACAACTATTCCCTAACTTTACCTCGCATTGAAAAAAGCCGATAAAATAAAATTCCTACAAGACCATCTTTTAGAATGGTACACTGTTTCAGGTCGCCGCTTTCCTTGGCGAAACAAATCAATAAGCAACTATCAAAAAGTAATAGCCGAAGTATTATTACAACGTACAAAAGCCGAAACAGTTGCCAAATTCTATACCCAATTCATAATAGACTATCCAAATTGGAAATCGCTTGCCGATGCGAATGTAAAAGACATTGAAACATACCTTATCCCTATTGGACTATACCGGCAGCGCTCTGTTCGACTCCAAAACCTCGCCAAAGAGATGGTGAACCGAAATGGCCGCTTACCTCGAAATCGTACCGACCTCGA
Organism: uncultured Bacteroidota bacterium; assembly: GCA_903877645.1. Classification (GTDB taxonomy): domain Bacteria; phylum Bacteroidota; class Bacteroidia; order Chitinophagales; family Chitinophagaceae; genus Nemorincola. The sequence goes on from CAIRES010000045.1 coordinate 3,629, forward strand.
ATCCATCCCCTTCATGGGTCAATACATCGCCAATGCAGTGGAATTAGTAGTGTTTAATGAGCCAAGCCCATTAGTAGATGTAAACATGGCCCGGGTATTAGAGCGCCTCTTTGGGCCTCGCCAAATGGCAGATATTCGCTATGATCCATATTTGCAAGCATTAGCTTGTAAAATTGTAAGGCATTCTCAATCAAAATATATAAATTGGGCAATCTTAGACTTTGCTGCAGCTATATGCACCTCAAAAAGCCCTAAGTGTACCGTATGTATTTTCAATACAAAATGTAATTTTTTAAAAAATGTATAACACAATTCCTGATTTATATAGAAAGGCCTCAATTGAAAATCTATTCAAAACACCTACTTTTCAAAAATGCTGGGCAATTTGGAAACCAGAGATCCACAAGTTTTTAGGCGCCAATTTTTCTGAAAATGAAGTATTAAACCTTGGAGATCATTTGACAACTATCTTTCAAAGTACAGGTGGTGCAGGAAGAGACCAAGGGGAATTATCTGCAGGTGGTACAGCTTGGGAATCGTTAGTTTGTTGGTATATCAATTTATGTACAGTCGGAAGCAGAACTGTTGCAATTAAAAAAATGAGTCTAGTACCTGAAGCAATCCAAAATGCGATAACTGTCAATTATGGAAACTTTGCATGTAATACAGAATCTGATATAACAGTAATTGTATTCCCAAATCTTCAAGAATATAATATTCCATTAGCCGAATTGGAAGTTCATAATAATCATCATCCTCTTTCAACTTTTCGTAAGGGAAAATTCAACTTTGAATTATCCGGATTTTTAGCAGAACGCGATTTCCAACACTTCGAAATTGGCGTAATTCAATGCAAAACAAATTGGAATGACAATGCTCAAATTCCGATGTTATGGGACATGATCTATTCTGCAAATGGTTTTAGCGGCAGGAATATAACCATTGGCAAAAATGGTTTTAATATTCATGATGCAAATAAGTTCACATATTCTTTCGTAACTGTTCCTTCAAATCAGAACGCAATATATAACTCGAATAGTGTCTGTGTAAAACGCGTGACCAACTTGTCTGGAGGCAACTTTTGGGGTAAACCAACAGCGCAACATGTTGCAAGATCTCTAAAGGAAATTTTCACAAACAATTATTTATCGGGCTTTAGAAATAACATCCGAAATGACATACGTACTGCATTACCTGAATTACAACCTGATGGAGCATTTTCTTATTTCGGTCTTTAAACAATATTTTTTAAAACTTCCATAGCTACAGCTCTCGCCATTAAAGGCGGTACAGCATTACCTACTAATGTATATTGCGGCACTTCTGTCTTTCTTTTATCACCACCTGTTGATCTTTTACCTTGAAAAACAAATGAATCGTCAAATGATTGCAACCTAGCCATTTCTCTCACGGTCAATGCTCTAGGGTTGGCGTAGTGTATGTAATCATCTGCTATCGTCATTACAGTAGGGCTTTGCGCATCTGGTTTTAAAACATTATAATTCCGTTTTTCAGAATCTAACCCTAATACTTTCAATTGAGCTTTTGCATCGTCATAATCCCCTGCTTTCAAAATAACACCAAGTCTTTTTACAACATCATCATTTTGCTTGCTTGTTTTATGATTATGAAGTGGAGCATCTACATGCAATTTATTCTGTAATTCTTCATGTGTCCTCACATAAAAAGGATCTTTTGCGTTCACGAAACGACCATTCAGCCTACCCTTCTTTGACCATTCAGCATAAGTAATGCCATTTTTGCTATTAATTTTCCCATCAATTTCTCGCTTCCGAAGCAAAGCAGTCATTTTATCGGTAGTCCCGTTGAATCGATCTTTTAAGTTTACAGTTTCATAATTATATTTCTCTTCGTCATTGCCTAAAAAATCAAGATCATGCAACGCTTCCAATACAGTCACTTTTTCATTGCCTGTTACAGAAGCCGGGACGGTGGTAATTAACTTTTGATCCTTCCGGCAGCCTATGAATAATACCCTTTCCCTATTTTGAGGTACACCATAATTAGATGCAAGTGCAACAAAAGGCTCTTCAATATTATAAAGTCGAATATGGGCAAGGATTTCTTCAAAATCCTTCTTTTTATTAGCTTTATTTACAAATTCCTGCAACCCGGATACACACTCATCAAATGAATATGCATAAATCTCAAGAGCCCTCACAATCTCATTTACTTCCTGCGAGTATTTTGTTGCCGGCTTCAATGTTTTAAAAGCATCGTTTATTCTATCTACTATAGAATCCGAATCTATCGCCATTAAAAAATTATCAAAGTCTGTAGCAAAAAAATCGTTATCGAGATTACAAAAAGCCTTCTCATTGATTACTTTCTTTCTGATGTAAGCAAGTTCATTTGTTCTTTTCAAAAGATTAAATCCATGTCTGATAGTACTGATGCTAGTATCCGTTTTGCTTGTTTTATAATCAACAATTTTAGGTGTCAATATCCTAAACCTGTTTTCGATTATTTCTATGTATTTCTCTTTCAGTTCTTCCAAAGCCTTATCAGTAGCTGATTCAAACTGTAAGCGCAAAGTATAACAGTCAAGTATTATCGGCTGTTCCTTTTCTATTTTCCTTAAATAAGCAACAAAATTTACTAACTGGCTAAACTCTTTTAGGTCAATAATAGAGCGTATTTCCTGCAATACCATTTCTCGTATTTTACCCCCTTCTTTTGTAAGGATACCTTTCACGTTTTCCATCACAAAATACTTTGGCCTCAATTGCCTGATTACTTTTAGATAATGAGCAAAAAGGTCATCTTTTTTATCAAACTTTTTTCTTTTCCCTGCAAGGCTAAAACTTTGACATGGAGGACCACCACAGACTACATCCACTTGTTTGCCTTTTAATTTCCTCATCAAAATATCTAAGAAATCAGGCTCTGTGATATCTTGCCTTTGAAATTCCATTTCAAGACCAAGTTGGTAATTGTATCGTGCTAAATGCGTTAATTCACAGTTCTCATTGATGTCACTAGCTAGAAGAAAATCATAAAATTTATTACCTGTTTCAGCTTGTAAAAAGCCCTCGCTAAATCCACCTGCACCTGCAAATAGGTCAATGAATGTTACTTTTTTCTTTCCCTCGTAGTAGCTATCTTCTTCACAAACAATTGTTGAGCCTGCATTTTTTCTTTTACTGTCAACTAACGAAGTGATTTTTTCCTTTAGTTTGCTCTCTTTCAGCGTTGGTGTTTCCTGAATGTATTTTTCGGCCTCAGTCTTAAGAAATAACAAATACTTATTTATACCGACACTTCCATAGTAGGTATCCTTTACAAGCATATTCCTACTGTCCCAATCTTTCTTTTGTATTTTTTCTCCTGTAGCTACTTTTATTTGGCTCTCTTTCTGCCTGATTACTAAATGAATTGGCACAAGCTTGTTTTTATCTGCCTTATCTAAGTAAAATTTTACGTTTATCATATTTACGGACGTTTTTGCGGACACGGACAAATTTACGGACGAATTTGATATTTGCAACACTTTGTCAAAAAAATATCCCTTGTTGGGCGACGTCTTCCAGACTACGTCTTTGCCGGAGCCAATCTCATGATTGGCGTAATAACTACACGAGCACATTCTTAGTTGGGCGTAATCTTCCAGATTACGTCCCTCCCGGTTGCCAATCTCCTGATTGGCGTAACTACACGAGCACATCCCAACACGAATAATGGCACCCGCTACGGGGTGCAGCCCAGCGGGCGTACACAAGATGCTACAAAGCTGGCACCACCTAACGGGGTGCTTACAGAGCGAGTACAAATACTCGAAATAGGGAAACGCCCTGAACGGGCACAATCTCATAGCGAGGGGCATCGCCCTTCGAACTCGCGATACAAAATAACACGATCCCCACATGCTGCCCACCGCAGGCAGGACACTACCCATAATTTTATATCACCCATATCTCCCAAAATCCCACCACATTTATCCACATTCCGCAAAGTCCCTCAAAAAACACACAAAATCAGCCCAAACCCTTGCCCCGCCCACATTCTTTTTTCTATGACAGACACCCACACGTCTATGACAGCACAAATACGTGCTGTCATAGATTTTCGTTTTTGCAGATTCCCCTATCCTTCCCACCTTTATCCCCCAAAAACCCAAAACCATGCCCTTACATCAAACATACCTCACAAACTATACCTACGCAACACCTGCCGACCGGCAGACAAATGATCACCTCTCCTTTGGAGAGGCCGGGGTGAGGCCCCACGCAACACCTGCCGACGGGCAGACAAAAGATCACCTCTCCTTTGGAGAGGCTGGGGTGAGGCCCTACGCAACACCTGCCGACCGGCAGACAAATAATCTCCCTCTCTCTTTAGGAGAGAGCCTGTCCCGCTTCTTCAGCGGGAGCTGGGGTGAGGTAGAACTCGTGCAGGAAAGAAGCCTAGCTATGCGCCAAAACGGCGGCCGTGCGTTGGCTCCGTGCGTGGAGCGTTTTTTGGCGCCGGCACTTTCTTTGGTACTTTCTTGGCGTATGATCCCGCACCTTTGCGGGACTGAAGAAAAGAAAGTACACCCGCGAGGATGAGGTAATGAGTCACAAATGCGAGTACCCCCCAACACGAGGGCGCTGGTGAGACACCACCACCGGCGTAAAGTAACACACCAATTAACCAATTAACCAATCACCCTATTAACTTCTTCAAACATGTTACACGAAAAAAAACAACAAGCAAAAGAACTATTCTTCCAGACAGATCTCTCCAAGACACAGATCGCCAACCTCCTCGGCATCAGCCGCCGTAGCCTCCACTACTGGGTCAAAGATGAGCACTGGGATCGCCTCCGCCAGTCCGCCACACAGCTCCCCGCCCTCCTCGCCGAGAAATGTTACCACATCTTCGGCCACCTCACCGATCAGTACCTGTCCGAGCTGCGCGCCACCAAGCCCATTTCGCACAAAGAAGCCGATACCCTCCACAAGCTCGTCATTACAATAAATAAACTCAAGAACCGCAGCACCCTCAACGAGAACATCGAAACATTCTCCTACTTCCTCGATGGCCTCAAGCAGCAGTCCCCCGAGCTGGCACAGCAAATCACCCCATACATAGATAAATACCTCACCGGCCGTGCGTCTATATTCACCTCTCAGCTCGCCCCTGCCCACTACAACGCCCAGGGCCTCATCCCCGTCCCCGATACCGACTACACCGAGCAACAGCTCGACACCCGCGACCTCTTCGATTGGGACAACGAACAAATGGACGCCAACCCCGACCTCTACCCAACCCGCTACATGGCCATACCCGACGAGCCAATCCCATCAAACAACACCACCCAACAAACCAACCCTACCCCACCAAACGAAACACCCAAATCCGAAACAACCATTATCAACACCTCACAACCGGCCAATCCCGAGACACACGAAACCGCGGAACATCCCACAGCAACAAATTCCGCCAATCTCTTCAATCCGGCAAACCCTGATTCAGATAATATCCCTACAGCAACAAATTCTGTAAATCCCGCAAATTCTGTAAATTCTGATTCTGACAATGTGCAACGATCTTGCACTACTGCGCAAGAATCTAGCAAAAATCCCACCCTCCAAAAAACATAACTCCCTCACTATCAACCTCATCCCCAAAATCCCACCAAAAAAAAATCCCGGCAAAAAATTGCACACTACCCCGAAAACGCGTCTGACAGCAAAAAAGCAGTACGGACACTACCAACAAAAAAGCCGGCAACCACAATGGCCCCGGCTTTGGAATTTGGTTCCGATAACAACTATCGGGATGGAATTTGGAATTTAAACCACTACCTCAGCAGCCACATTATAATAACTGCTGTTTAGCTCATTATTAGCCGTTTCTGCGGCCTCTATGATAGCAAATGAGGAAAGAGGCTCACCATGATATTATGTGTACCATCCCATACAAAATCTGTAACTTTACCTATTCCTAAAAACCACTTTTATGGATATACAACAAATGCAGCAACAATTGATCAACCAGATAAGCGCTGTTAAGAATGAGGATATCCTGCGCATGCTGGGCGAAGAATTGACCTATTCCCTGCAAAGCAAGGATGACCTTTCGGCCCTGCTGACACCGGAAGACTATAAAGAATTGACCCTGCTTGCTAAAGAGCCTGTAGATCAGAACACCATGTCATTAAACGAGTTTAACAGCGTGATGAGGCAATGGCGTATGAAGTAGTGATCAATAAGCGGTTTACCAAGAAACTGCTCAGTGTGCTCAGCTACCTGGAAGAAGAATGGGGCAGCAAGGTTGCCCATACATTTTTAGACACTGTCTATGCCCGTATTTATGCATTGCAATCGCACCCACACATTGGGTCATTAACCAGTATCAATAACGTGAGAAGTACCTCCATAACGAAGCACAACAGACTATACTACAAAGTAGTAGAAAATAAGATTGTGATACTCAATCTGTACGATACGCGTAAAAGAAATCAGAAAAGGAGAAGAGATTGACTATTTCTATGCTTCCACAGCAGCAGCCACATTATAATAACTGCTGTTTAGCTCATTATTAGCCGTTTCTGCGGCCTCAATGATGGCAAATGAAGAAAGAGGCTCACCCTTGCTGCGGCGCACCGCTGTAGTGTGCTCAAAATGCGCCGATGGTTTGCCATCAGCCGTCACCACTGTCCAGCCGTCTTTAAGCGTATGTACATCCCTGGTACCCATATTGATCATCGGCTCTATAGCGATCACCATGCCTTCCTTCATCTTCTTGCCATCGCCGCGGCGGCCAAAGTTGGGCACCTGTGGGTCTTCGTGCAGCTTCTTGCCCACGCCGTGGCCCACCAGCTCGCGCACCACCCCATAAGGGTGCTCTACCGAGGTGAAATGCTCTACAGCATAAGAGATATCGCCAATTCGGTTGTGCTCGCGGGCCTGCTCCACACCACGGTACACTGATTCTTTAGTGACCTTGAGCAGTTGCAGCACCTCCGGCTTCACATCGCCAATAGCAAAGGTGTAGGCAGAGTCGCCATGGTAGCCATTCTTGTATACTCCGCAGTCTACCGATATGATATCGCCATCCTTCAGCACATAGTCACTCGGGAAACCATGCACCACCACCTCATTCACAGATATGCACAACGAAAAAGGAAACCCATGATAATTGAGAAACGAAGGCACACCGCCATTGTCGCGAATAAAAGCCTCAGCCATCCTGTCGATAGACAAAGTAGTGATGCCCGGCTTCAGCATTTTTGCAACCTCGGTGAGGGTAGCAGAAACGGACAAAGCACTTTTGCGCATTATTTCAATTTCGTCTTTACTGCGGAGATGGATCATTATACAAAGATAAAAAAAACCTGCCTGTGGTTACAGGCAGGTCTACAAATTTTAAGAAAGATTAAGCAGATACGCCTCTCGTTGGTGTAGTAGGAGTTGTTCTTCCTGCTATACGGCCGGTTTTCATCAGGCCATCGTAGTGGTTCATCAACAAGTGACTTTCTACCTGCTGCAGTGTATCAAGGATAACACCCACACCGATCAGCATTGAAGTACCACCGAAGAATGAAGCGAAGCCGCTGGTCACATGGAGCAGGGAAGCTATTCCGGGAAGGATACCGGCTATTGCCAAGAACACAGCGCCGGGTAAAGTGATACGATCCATGATAGTAGCAATGTAGTTAGCTGTATCATCACCGGGTTTCACGCCTGGTATAAAGCTGTTGTTGCGCTTCAGGTTGTCCGCCATTTCTGTCGGGTTGAAGATCAGGGCAGTATAGAAGTACGTGAACGCGATCACGAGTATAGCGTACATAAGGTTGTACCACAGCGATTTGTTATCAGACAAAGCATGCACAAAGCCGGCAGCCTTTTCGTTGGTAGCAAAGCCCGTGAAGATAGTAGGGATGAACATCATCGCCTGGGCGAAGATGATCGGCATTACACCTGCAGAGTTCACTTTCAACGGAATGAAATCACGTGATCCGCTTACTTCCTTAGCAGCGTTAGTGCTGCCAATGATACGGCGCGCATAGTTCAGCGGTATCTTACGCACACCCTGTGTGAGCAGTATAAGGCCAATGATCACAGCAATGAGGACAGCAATTTCCACCAACAATATCAGCAGGCCGCCACCACCACTTACATTCTTGGCAGTAAACTCCTGAACGATAGAATTAGGGAAACGCGCGAGGATACCCACCATGATGATGAGTGATGTACCATTACCAATACCACGATCGGTGATCTTTTCGCCCATCCACATTACAAACAATGTACCGGCAGTAAGGGTAACAACAGTAGTGATGGTAAACATCAGGGTGCTATAGTCGGGAGACAAGGCAGCAGCATAAGAAGGCGAATGCAGGTAAGCCACATAAGCAGCCGCCTGGAAGGCAGTAACGATAACCGTGAGGTAACGGGTGTACTGGTTGATCTTACGTTGCCCGCTGCTTTCTTTCTGCATTTTGGCTACCTGCGGCACCACTATACCGGCAAGTTGCATAAAGATAGAAGCAGAGATGTATGGCATTACACCCAACGCGAAAATGGATGCGCGACTGAACGCACCACCCGCAAACATGTTGAGGATACCTAGTAATCCGCCGGGACCATTAGAGTCCGTGAGCCTTGAAGGGTTGATACCTGGCAACGCGATGTAGCAGCCCACGCGATATACAAAGACCAATATGATCGTGTACATGATGCGCTTGCGCAACTCGTCTATACTCCAGATATTTTTAAGTTTATCAATAAATTTCTTCACAAAAAAGTAGTTGATCAAATATGAAATGCGAATAAACGATAAAAGACGCATTTTACCAAAAATGCGTCTTATGTATCTTAAAGAATCTCTATAGAGGCCCCAGCCGCTGCGATCGCTTCTTTAGCTTTTGCGCTTGCCGCATTCACTTTGAAGGGTATCTTTGACTTGAGCTCACCGTTGCCGAGTATCTTCACCAGGTCGGTCCTGTTGATCAGGCCATTGATGTAAAGGATATCAGGGGTAAATTCCGGTAAGTTGTATTTTTCAATGAGGAAATCGAGTTGTCCAAGGTTAAACACCTTATAATCAACACGGAACGGGTTTTTGAAGCCGCGCTTAGGCATACGGCGCTGGATTGGCATCTGGCCGCCTTCAAAACCCTTTTTAGACTGGTAACCGGTACGTGCCTGGGCACCCTTAGTACCCTTAGTAGCTGTGCCACCATGGCCGCTACCTTCACCACGACCAATACGTTTTCTTTTCTTTACAGAACCTTCAGCAGGTTTCAGATTGTGCAGTTGCATTATTTACAATTTTTGAACTTGCGCGGAATTTGTAACCGCTCGCAAATTGGTTAAAAATGGTTCGGCAGCGCACGCTAAGCGGCACTGCCTTATTATTATTTTACTTCTTCTACTTTCACGAGGTGGTGTACCGCCTGCACCATGCCCAGTATCTGTGGTGTTGCTTCCACTTCTACAGAATGCATCATCTTGCGCAGGCCCAGCGCTACGAGTGTGCGCTTCTGGCGAGCCATGCGGTCTATACCGCTTTTTACCTGTGTAATCCTGATCTTTGACATATAAATTAAATTCAAAAATAATTAGTAAGCCCCTTCAGGGGTTTTGGTTTTAACCATTAAACACCTTCTTCAGGCTGATGTTGCGGTCTTTAGCAACCTGTATCGGCTCGCGAAGCATTGCCAATGCAGTGAAAGTAGCCTTAACCACGTTGTGCGGGTTAGCAGAACCGAGTGACTTAGAAAGAACGTCAGTGATACCAGCTGCTTCAAGTACAGCACGCATGCTGCCTCCTGCGATAACGCCAGTACCATGTGCAGCAGGGCGAATCATCACCTTAGCTGCGCCTTCCTTAGCCAGTTGCTCATGTGGTATAGTGCCGTGCATTACCGGAACCTTAATGAGGTTCTTCTTTGCATCGTCAATACCTTTAGTGATAGCTTCCTGTACTTCTTTAGCTTTACCAAGGCCATGACCAACTATGCCATTGCCGTTGCCAACCACTACAAGCGCAGAAAAACTGAAAGCACGGCCACCCTTTGTAGTTTTTACTACACGGTTGATAGACACTACTTTTTCCTTGAGCTCCAGGTCTCCGCTTTTAATGCGGCTGATTTGTGTATTCGACATATTCTTTTTTTATTAGCTGATGTGATGATTAGCTGCGCTAATTCCCATCTTTTATAATAGTTGTTATTTACAGTTTCAATCCACCTTCACGTGCGCCATCTGCTACAGACTTTACACGGCCATGATACAGGTAACCACCACGGTCAAACACACAGGTTTCGATGCCTAATGCTTTTGCCTTTTGAGCGATCGCTTTACCTACGTTCAAAGATTTAGAAACTTTGTTACCGGTTTCAGCGCCGATCCCTTTTTCGCGGGAGTTTGCTGATGCGAGTGTAGTTCCTGTGTTATCGTCGATGAGCTGCGCATAGATATCCTTGTTGCTGCGGAATACAGAAAGCCTTGGCTTCTGGGCAGAACCGTGGATCTTGGTGCGTATGCGCCAGCGTAACTTCTGGCGGCGGATTACTTTTGGATCTTGTGACATTTTACCTGTTTTTTACGGGCTCACCCTGTTTTGAGGATGGCTTCCGGAGTTTAACCCTGAAAGGGCAATTTTATTTCTATTGATCAACCAGCTAATGAAACGGCCGATTATCTTATTTACCGGCTGACTTACCTGCCTTACGACGAACGATCTCATCAGAGTAACGAACACCTTTACCCTTGTATGGTTCTGGCTTACGAAGGCTGCGTAATTTTGCAGCTACAGCGCCGAGCAATTGCTTGTCGTTAGATTCCAGGATGATCCTTGGGTTCTGACCTTTTTCAGCAGTTGCAGAAGCTTTGATCTCTTTTGGAAGATCAAATATGATGTTATGCGAAAAACCCAAAGCGAGGTCTATCTGCTGGCCGGTAACGGCTGCACGATAACCCACACCTACGAGTTCCAACTCTCTTTTAAACCCTTCTGTAACACCAACCACCATGTTAGCGATGAGTGAGCGGTACAAACCATGCAGTGCACGGTGGCGTATCTGGTCTGTAGGGCGTGTAACATTGATCACATCACCTTCGATCTGGATAGTGATATCGCGATCGATGTTTTGCCTCAATTCACCCTTAGGGCCTTTTACTACTATTTCATTTGCCGGGGTAACTGTTGCAGTTACGCCTTTCGTTAATGTTATCGGCTTCTTACCTATACGAGACATAATTCTAAAAATTCTAAAAGTGAGTACTAAATATCAGCTGTGTTCAGTTACCGTATAGAGAACTTATATGGTCGGCTAATACTTTTATTAAAAAATTGTTACTACCAAATGTTACACATTACTTCACCGCCAACATTCTGTGTGCGGGCTTCTTTATCAGTCATCAGACCTTTAGAAGTAGACACGATAGCGATACCGAGGCCGTTCTGCACTTTGCGAATTTCAGCTGGTTTAGCATACTGGCGAAGGCCCGGACGGCTGATGCGCTCCAAAGACTTGATAGCAGGCTCTTTAGATTGCGGATCGTATTTCAACGCTATCTTGATGAGGCCTTGTTTGTTATCATCTTCGAATTTGTACTTCATAATATACCCTTTTTCGTAGAGTATCTCAGTGATACGCTTCTTTACATTTGAAGCGGGTATTTCCACAATACGATGGCGGGCCATCTGTGCATTACGAACACGGGTCAGAAAGTCTGCTATTGGATCTGTTACCATTTTTAAAGTTATGTTTTGTAAAAAATATTCGTTACGAGTATCCGGCGGTTATCCCACCCGACTTTGAAACATCTTTCTCTTCGCCGCCTGCTATTAGCCAAAGCGGCCAAAAGACCTTACCAGCTAGCTTTACGTACTCCTGGTATCTTGCCATCAAGCGCCATATCGCGGAATACTAAACGGCATACACCGAAGTAACGCATATAACCTCTTGGACGGCCTGTAAGCTGGCAACGGTTCCTTAAGCGAACAGGAGAAGCATTCTTAGGAAGCTTGTCCAATCCTGCGTAATCACCGGCTGCTTTCAGGGCTGCACGCTTTGGAGCATAATGGGCTACCATTTTCTCGCGTTTGCGCTGACGGGCTTTTATTGATTCTCTTGCCATAGTTTAATCTTGTATTGCTATGAATTATTTACCTGTTTTTTCCATGTTAGTGAATGGCATACCCATTTCTTTCAGCAGCTCGTACGCTTCTTCGTTGGTACGCGCAGTGGTTACGAAAGTGATATCCATACCGCTGATGCGGGTGAGCTTGTCGATGTTGATCTCAGGATAGATGATCTGCTCAGTGATACCCATTGTGTAGTTACCACGGCCATCGAAAGATTTTTCGCTGATGCCTTTGAAGTCACGTACGCGGGGCAGAGATACAGAGATGAACCTGTCAAGGAATTCATACATCTTCACGTGGCGCAGTGTAACGCGACAGCCGATAGGCATGTTCTTACGCAGCTTGAAGTTAGAGATATCCTTTTTAGAGTTCGTAGGTACTGCTTTCTGACCTGTTACCAGTGTCATTTCGCCTACCGCGTCATCTATCATCTTCTTATCAGAAGTAGAGCCTTTTACACCCTGGTTAAGGCAAACCTTTACCAGACGTGGGCATTGCATTACTGATTTGTACCCGAATTTCTTCATGAGTGCGGGCGTCACTTCGTCCCTGTACTTATTAAGCAAGCGTGGGGTGTATGTTGTTGTCGTTGCCATTATTTGATCGCCTCCCCTGATTTTTTAGATGTACGTACAAAACCTGTTTCGGTACGGTCGCGTTTGATACGCGCCGGAGCCTTGGCTTTAGCATCCCACAACATGACGTTAGACATGTGTATAGGCGCTTCTTCCTTCACTATCCCACCCTGTGGGTTCTGAGCATTAGGCTTCAGGTGCTTCGTCACAAGGTTCACACCTTCTACGAGCACACGGCCCTTTGCCGTCAGCACAGACAGCACTTTACGTGGCTGTGTGCGGTCTTTATCATCGCCGGCGATAACAACTACGTTGTCACCCTTCCTGATGTTGAACTTTGGTTTAAATCTCTTGTTCATTTTCTTTTCATTTGGTAAAGCCTCCATCGCTGTTACAAAGCCATAGCACTTTCATGCTGGTAGCGTTTTGTGGCAGGTAATGCCGGTTTTACTTTTTACTATCAATGAGCTGTATTTGCGCCGCTTTTTTTGAAACGGGCTGCAAAGGTACAACAATTTTACAATACTTCGGGTGCGAGGGAAACAATTTTCATGTATCCTTTGTCACGCAGTTCGCGGGCTACCGGGCCGAATATACGGGTGCCGCGGGGGTCATCGGAGTTGTTGAGCAGGACAACGGCATTATCATCAAAACTGATGTAAGAGCCATCCTTACGGCGCAGCTTGTTTTTTGTACGAACGATAACTGCTTTTGAAACAGTACCTTTCTTTACACCACCGCCGGGAAGGGCATCTTTTACAGTTACCACGATCTTGTCACCGATACCTGCATAATCTTGTCCCGAATTGCCCAACACACGTATGCAAAGTACTTCCTTGGCACCGCTGTTGTCGGCTACATTGAGCCGGGATTCTTGTTGTATCATGTTAAAATGTTACTTAGCTTTTTCAATAATTTCTACCAGGCGCCAGCGTTTAGTTTTGCTCAACGGGCGTGTTTCCATAATGCGCACTACATCGCCGATGCCGGCATTGTTTTGTTCATCATGAGCATGGAAGCTTGATGATTTTTTAAGGAACTTGCCGTATATCGGGTGTTTCACTTTGCGTTCAACAGTTACGGTGATGGTTTTTGTCATCTTGTCGCTGCTTACGATCCCGATACGGGTTTTCCTGCTTTTTCTTTCTACAGTCATAACTATATAATTAACTAGAAACCTAATTCTCTTTTACGCTGTTCAGTCTTCAGGCGCGCAATAGCACGGCGCTGTGCCTTGATAGCAAGCGGGTTCTCGATCGGGTTTACTGCATGGCTGAATTTTGTTTTCTTCAGGCGCATTTCCTCGTCGCCGATCTTTTGAGTCAGCGCTTCGTTATCCAGCGAGCGATAATCATCAACCTTCGCTTTTGTTGCTTTTGCCATTTTTATTATTTTTTATTTAGTTGGGCCGGAATCTTCGAGACATTCTCCGTCTCCGGCTTTATACTTTCTTATTAATTATTCGCCTGCATAATCGTGACGAACTACGAACTTGGTCCTGATCGGCAGTTTCTGAGCAGCAAGCAACAATGCTTCCTGTGCTACCTTCATCGGAACACCATCGAGTTCGAACATGATCAATCCCGGCTTCACTACAGCAGCCCAGAATTCCAGGTTACCTTTACCTTTACCCATACGCACTTCAGCAGGCTTGCGGGTAATTGGCTTATCAGGGAATATGCGTATCCATACATTACCTTCACGTTTCATGTGGCGGGTCATTGCCTGGCGCGCTGCTTCAATCTGGCGGTTGGTGATCCATTTTGGTTCCATAGCTTTAAGGCCAAATGAACCAAATGCTACCATAGCCCCGCGTTGTGCGTTACCTCTGATCCTGCCTTTATGGGCTTTACGATGTTTTGCTTTTTTCGGTTGTAACATTGTTACAAGATTTATTAAAGTATTCTAAAACAATATTATTATTTACGTCCACCAGCTCCGGCTGCACCACCTGTGCGGCCACCGCCACGGCGATCACCACCACCTGCGCTGCGGTCTCCGCCACCACGGCGATCACCACCACCGGCACGATCACCAGGTCCACGGCGCTCACCACGCTCACGGCCACCATCACGGGTATCAGGAAGACCTGTACCAGGAGGACGATTGCCACGGTTATCCGAGTTTGCAGAGAAGTTAGGATTCAGGTCACGTTTACCGAGCACTTCACCTTTACAGATCCACACTTTCAGGCCTATTTTACCATAAACGGTCATTGCATATACAGAAGCATAGTCAATATCCATACGGAAAGTATGCAATGGGGTACGTCCTTGCTTGAACTCTTCAGAGCGGGCAATTTCAGAACCATTAAGACGGCCACCGGCTTTGATCTTGATACCTTCAGCACCCATGCGCATAGCTGTAGAGATAGCCATTTTGATCGCACGTTTGTAGCTTACACGGCCTTCGATCTGCCGGGCAATCGTTTCACCAACGATCATCGCATCCATTTCAGGACGGCGGATCTCCATAATGTTGATCTGCACGTCGTCCTTCTTCGTGAGGTTCTTCAGCTCTTCCTTGATACGATCCACTTCTGTACCGCCCTTACCTATGATGATACCGGGCTTTGAAGTATGGATAGTAACGATCAGCTTACCGAGTGTACGCTCAATAACAATGCGGGAAATACCGCCTTTGCTGATACGCGCATTAAGGTAGGTGCGGATCTTATGGTCTTCAACCAGTTTCTGGCCGAAGTCCCTTTTTTCGCCATACCACATTGAATCCCATCCGCGGATGATGCCCAACCTGTTACCTATAGGATTACATTTTTGACCCATTACGTTTTGATATTAAGCTTGAATGTTTGCGTTTTCTGTGTTATTAGTTGCTGTTGCTGCGTTGCGGCTATCCACTATAAGCGTGATGTGATTGCTGCGCTTGCGCACACGGTAGGCACGGCCTTGTGGTGCCGGGCGCATCCGCTTCAATACACGGCCACCATCAACAAATATGGTCTTAACATACAGGTTGGCTTCAGCCACATCAACACCTTCATTTTTTACTCTCCAGTTGGCTATCGCGCTAACAAGCAGCTTCTCCATTGGTACTGAAGGATCTTTGGTGCTGAATTTTAAAGTATTCAGCGCATTTTCCACTTCCATACCACGGATAAGGTCCGCCAAAAGGCGCATCTTGCGGGGTGATGTCGGATAATTTCTTAAACGAGCTACGGCTTCCATTTTATTTTTATTAGCTGATGTGATAATTAGCTGATTAGCTGATCCACATCGTTTGTTAATTTTATTTTTACTCTTTTACCATTAGCTAATTATCAAATCAGCTAACCGGGTAATTACTGCTTCGTGCCACTGTGGCCTTTGAAGTTGCGGGTAGGTGAAAATTCACCGAGCTTGTGGCCTACCATATACTCGGTAACATATACCGGTATGAACTTGTTGCCATTGTGCACCGCAAACGTCTGACCTACGAAATCAGGAGTGATCGTGCTACGGCGGCTCCAGGTCTTGATAACACCCTTCTTCGCTTTGCCATCTGTTATTGCCACTACCTTCTTATCAAGGTTTGCATCAACGTAAGGTCCTTTTCTTATTGAACGAGCCATTTTTTATTGACTATTTTTTGTTTAAATATTGAGGCTGTTGCCAACCCTGTTATACCTATTTAACTATACTTCTTAGTTATTGCTCAGCTTCTTGCCATCTTTCCTCTGGATGATCAGCTTGTTAGAAGCCTTGGTCCTGCTGCGTGTCTTTTCACCCTTAGCGTATTTACCCTTACGGCTACGTGGATGACCACCGGAAGAACGGCCTTCACCACCACCCATCGGGTGATCGACAGGGTTCATCGCTACACCACGGTTACGTGGGCGGATACCTTTCCAACGGTTGCGGCCTGCTTTACCCATTGACTGGAGCGCGTGGTCACTGTTAGAAACGATACCTACGGTAGCCATACATGTGCTCAGTACTTTACGGAGCTCACCACTTGGCATTTTCAGTACGCAATATTTTTCTTCTTTTGCATTCAGCTGTGCGTAAGTACCGGCAGAACGAGCCAAAGCACCACCACGACCGGGCTGCAATTCTATGTTGTGAACAACAGTACCTAATGGCATGTTTTTCAGCGGAAGTGCATTTCCTACTTCAGGAGCTGCAGCTGCACCACTTACTATTACAGTACCTACCTGCAGGCCCTGTGGAGCAATGATGTAACGCTTTTCGCCATCAGAATAGTGCAACAATGCGATGAATGCTGTACGGTTCGGATCATACTCGATGCTCTTTACAGTAGCTTTGATATCAGTCTTGTTGCGCTTGAAATCAATGATACGGTACTGGATCTTGTTACCACCACCTATATAGCGCATAGCACGACGGCCCTGAACGTTACGGCCACCAGTGCCACTCTGGTGTTCCAGGAGGCTCTTTTCAGGCTCATTAGTTGTGATCTCCGCGTAAGCGTTACCTATTCTCCAACGTGTGCCGGCTGTGACCGGTTTGTATTTACGTAATGCCATTTTATTTTAATTAGCTGATGTGATGATTAGCTGATTAGCTGATTTACCGCATCAATTATTATTTTATTTTAATTAGCTGATGTGATGATTAGCTGATTAGCTAATGAACCCACCTGTTATCTTTTAAATTACGATCAGCCAGGCCGATCAGTTTATTATTATGCAAACAGATCGATAGACTCTCCTGATGCAAGTGTTATGATCGCTTTCTTATAAGAAGGCTTGCGGCCTGATAACAAACCTGCTTTTGTAAAACGTGTTTTGCTCTTAGCAGGCACTACTACTGTATTTACATCTGCGACCTTCACACCGTAAAATTCTTCTACGGCTTTCTTGATCTCGAGCTTATTGGCTTGCTTGCCAACTACGAATGTATAGCGGCCACTGCGCTCCATCTGGAGATTTACCTTTTCGGTGATCACCGGCCTTACCAATACTTCTGATAGTTTCATTGTTTCTTTATTTTACCTGGTGTGTGACCACCAATATTATCAATTTCATTTACTCACCAGCTTACCGCCGATCATTATGCTGCTTCTTCTTCAGCAGGTATTTCGTTGAACATCTTTGCAGCTGATTCAGTGAAGATCACAACGCCTGTATTTGTGAGGTCGTAAGTGTTCATATCGCTGAGGACTACAGTTTTGTTATTGGTCAGGTTGCGGCCGCTGAGGTATACATTAGAGTCGTACTCAGGAACTACTACCATTGTCTTACGTGTTTCGCCGCGCAGTGCATCAATGATAGCAGAGAATTCTTTTGTTTTCGGAGCCTGCATAGCAAGGTCTTCAACAACTACTATCTTGTTTTCACGGGCCTTATAAACAAGGGCTGATATTTTCGCGAGGTCTTTCACCTTACGGTTCAGCTTAAAGTTATAAGAGTGTGGCAACGGGCCGTTGATGGTACCACCACCCTTGTACAAAGGGTTACGGATGTTACCTTTACGTGAGCCACCAGTGCCTTTTTGCTTATGCAGCTTCTTAGAAGAGCCATGCACTTCGGCACGGGTCTTAGTTTTGTGCGTACCCTGACGTTGAGCGGCGAGGTATTGTTTTACAGCTAAGTAAATACAATGATCGTTCGGCTCAATATTGAAAATATCGTCCGGCAGTTCTAATGAACGGCCTGTCTTCGCACCTTTGGTATTTAAAACGTCAACTTGCATGACTAAAATTAATTCTGAATTAAAACAATAGAACCGTTATGACCCGGAACCGAACCACTGATCAAAATGTAGTTCTGCTCAGGGAATACTTTAACAACGCGCAGTGCCTTGATCTTTACGCGATCAGTGCCCATGCGGCCGGCCATGCGCATTCCTTTGAACACACGGCTTGGGTATGATGAACCACCTACAGAGCCCGGTGCACGTGAACGGTCATGCTGGCCATGGGTTGCTTCACCCACACCGCTAAATCCGTGACGCCTTACCACACCCTGGAAACCTTTACCCTTGGTAGTGCCAACGACACTCACCTTTTCTCCTTCAGTAAATATTTCACAAGTGATGCTTTCGCCAACCTGTTTTTCAATGGAACAATTACGTAATTCTTTTACTACACTCTTAGGGGTAGTGCCTGACTTTGCGAAGTGATTGATCAGAGCTTTAGGCGTATTCTTTTCTTTAGCCTCGCCAAAAGCGATCTGCAGGGAGTCGTAACCGTCGGTAGATACGGTCTTCTTTTGAGTAACCACACATGGGCCGGCTTCGATGATAGTACAAGCTGTTTGCTTGCCATTCGGCTCGAATATGCTGGTCATACCGATTTTTTTACCAATAATACCTTTCATTATTATTATGTTTTAGCCAGAGCCCGTTGCCTTTGAGCGGGCCGCGGGATAACTGTTTTTTCAATTTTATTAAAGAACTGCGATTAAAAAACCAAGGATTAAAAACCCAATTCCAAATCCTTGCTTTTCATCATGCTTTTATTTCTACTTCTACTCCACTTGGCAGATCGAGCTTAGAAAGCGCGTCAACCGTGCGGGAAGAAGAAGTGTAGATATCCAGCAGGCGCTTGTGAGAGCAAAGCTGGAACTGTTCACGCGATTTTTTATTAACGTGCGGTGAACGCAATACGGTAAAGATCTTCTTCTCTGTAGGCAAAGGAATAGGGCCTGTAACCACTGCTCCTGTGTTGCGCACAGTCTTAACGATTTTATCCGCTGATTTATCAACCAGGTTATGGTCGTAAGATTTTAGCTTGATTCTGATACGCTGTGACATACTTTTTAGCTTCTTAACCCTTAAAAAATTTGGGACTGCAAAGGTACGCAGTTTTCTGAAATAGAAAAATATTTTTTAAGAAATTTGAAAATCTTTTTTATTTCCCCGCAAAGTATTGCCGCTATTGGGCTGGCGATTTTTTGAGGGGGGTGCGAAGATATACTTTTCAGTGGGATTTTCACTGTTTTTTTGTTTATTGAACCGGCTTTATTCCTTATTTATTCCATTTCCAGTTGCCTTTTGCGCAAAAAATAGTTTTTTCCCAACTTCCGTTTGAGGTGGTCACAGTTCGCCGGCCACCGGTTTCGCTTCCCCGCATAGTTTTGATTTTCCTTACTTTTGCGACAAAAGTGTATTTATGAAGAAATTATCTGTGCTGATATTCGTGGTTGCCGGTCTCGCTATGCTGTCTTGTCATAAGAAGTCGAGTAATATCTCATTTAGCGTGAGCGGAGCACAGGATATTACCCTCGCACACGATACTGTGAATGCCTACATACCCTTAACGGTCAATCTTTTATCCGGCCCCAAGGATAGTGTCACGATCACACTTACCGGTATGCCGGCAGGTGTTTCCCTGTCTCCTGCTGTGCTTAGTGGCACGGCACCTTATACGGATTCATTTGCTATTGCCACCAATCATGTAGTTGCAGGTACCTACCCTATTACACTTACGGCTACAAGCAAATCTCATATCACTAAAACCTATACTTTCAAACTCGTCATCACCCTTCCTGCCGACTGTGCATCGTCGCTTACGGGCCTGTATACCGGGACTTCTTCTCAACATGCAGCGGCGTATGCTGAAAATATTGAAGAAATGGACCAATCTACGGTAAAGATTGGAAACACAAAGCCCGATGACATTGCTATTTGCCAATATCGGGACCACATTAACCATGAAATATTTTGCCTGGTCGCCAAGTAAATATTTTGTTTCGTAAATAATGGTTTGCTTCTCACTTTTTACTTTGTCGTATACCTCAAGAGCTTTTGCCCTGTTTTCAGGAAGCAGCAATTCCGGCAAGTTGACACCGGGCGCTAATTTTTTTCCGGCCACCTTGTAGTAAATATCCTGCATGTACAGATTCAGCGCCAGGACGTTGTAGTCTGTGTCTAATAGCAAATACAGGATCTCTGAATTATCAAATATTGATCTGAGGTTAGCTTCCGATCGCTCCAATTCATTGTAAACTTCCTTTTTCTCTGTGATATTTTCCATCTGTGAAACAAAGTACAGTGGTTGGCCATCGCCGCCCCTGACAATGGCCGCATTCAGATTTACCCAAACGTGGGAACCATTCTTATGGATATACCGTTTTTCAACCCGATAGAAGTCGGTGGCCCCGCTTAGTAACATGCCTACGTTTTCGACGGCCTGCGCAATGTGATCCGGGTGAGTGATGCCGAAAGTAGTGAGCAGCATAAGTTCTTTCTCCGGGTAACCCAGCATTTCGCAAAGCTCCTTGTTCACTTGCAGGAATTGCCCGTTTGGAGCAACCAGCGCCATACCTATCGCCGCATGTTCGAAAGAACTCCTGAAGTTAGCTTCTGATTTTGCAAGCTCTCTTTGCTTGGATGTTTTATTGAAGTAGACCTTGATGGTTTCTGCCAACGCCATGATGAGATCACGTTCTTCGCGCAGAAAAGGCCCTTCGTATTCAGTGGGCATTTCGGCCGTATAGATAACCTCCAAAGTCCCCTGCCTCCCATCATCGAGAATAAATGGTTCGGCCTGCGAAAAATCTGAAGGCCGGAAGTTACTTGTACAGTACTCCTGCCCTTCAAACATAATCC
Source organism: uncultured Bacteroidota bacterium (assembly GCA_903877645.1). GTDB lineage: Bacteria > Bacteroidota > Bacteroidia > Chitinophagales > Chitinophagaceae > Nemorincola. The sequence continues at coordinate 24,822 of CAIRES010000045.1, forward strand.
TTGCAGCACATACTTCAGGGTACTGCCACCCCGGAGGCAGTATATCCACTATTTTGCAAAATACCTCCCGGATGCTTTGCTGGTCATCCTTGAGGATCTCATTTGTGTAGTATATTGTCGTAAGTTCCTTCACCCTTTCCGCCAGTTGGTGCCGGGCCATAATTTTGTCGGTGATGTCGTGGTAATTGAGCACTATAGCACATACATTTTCATCGTGTAACAAATTCCTGTAGAAGCCTTCGATCCAAATGTAGTTGCCATTCTTGCTTTTTATCCGGTGTGTCAGATGAACGACCTTACCCGGCTCACTCATCAGGTCAAGGAATCCTTCAGAGGCCGGCATTCTTTCGTTGGGGTGGATAAGTTCAATGCCGTCCAGTTCCCGCATTTCCTCAAAAGAATACCCTAATATTTTTTCAACTGACGGCGTCTGGTACAAAACTTCTCCTTTTTCATTCAGTAAAACAATGGCATCAAAGCTTGCCTCCGTTATAGAACGGTAATATTTCTCCCTCGCGGATATCTCCCTGGTTTTGGCATCTATGATTTCTTTAAGTTGATATGGCTGCCTGATCCTGCGATAGGCGAACATTCCTGCAAATAAAGCAACAATGAGCGCGATCACGCACTCAACAACCGGGAAATCATTGCTTGGGGCAAGGGGGCTGTAAGCAACTGTCAATGTCCATTCACCTTCAGGTATCTGGGTTGAAACAGACATACCAGCCGGGCGCATATTTGTGAAATAATAACTGTCCGAATCGGCAACATTGGCCTTGTTCAGTTTATAAGAATATACCTGGTGGTTGCTGTCGGCTATATTTAGCGAGGCCAGTATAGTAGGCATTTTAGCTAACACCACGCTGAACCCGATCAATTTACCATTTGAGAACATCGGCACCTTTCCTAAAATCCCAACTCCGCCCTCTCTCAGTTTACGAGGGCCTGCAAAGTATATTTCGTTACGTTTTACCGCATACCCGGCTTCTTTTTTTCTCGTGCTGTCTGCGAGTGTATTAAGCCCTATTGTGTTTTCGTGCCCTTCAAGCGGGTACACATGAGTAATCACCCCCTCATTGGTTATTTGTATTGCATCAACATATTTGTTGGCTACCATTAGTTGCCGTGCCACGCTATCAAAATTATACGAATCGCCATAGCTTTTGTGAATGACGGCGAGTGCGTTCGCGACCGTTATATTCGAATTCAATACTCCCCTGAATACATCTTTAACCCTGCCTAATTCCTGCTGGAGCTTGCCGCGTTTGTTTTCTTTTGCGAGAAGGTATTGCTGGTACACGAGATATTGCCCCATCAAAGAGACTATGATGAAAACAACAGATGAAATTATCAACGGCTCAATGATCCGTTTTTTCTGTTTTTGGAACATGCTCAAACAATTATAGACAATTACTTTGATTGCACCACGTTAAATATAAGCAATTTTATACTGCTAACGTAAGACTAAATTGGCATTAGTGAAAAATCCAAAGTCTTGTCTTTTGAAGGTCGAACACCTATCAGACCTCCCGGATATAAAATAATAGTTTCAAAGAGTATGAGCACAACCGTCAGGCGCAAAGAATTATCCTTAACTTACAACAATGAAGCTGCCTATCCTCATCTTATTAGCCTTTGCCGGTATTAACGTCGGCTATGCCCAATGCCCCTCTGATAAGCGGCAACTGGATATATCGGTAAGCTATGGGGTTATCTCCACCGACCAGGTATTTGGGGTGCCGAATGATAATGGCGCTAGTGTCAGCGGGCAGAAGACGCTAACTAACTCACCCGGATCACCGTCCGTTACCGTGCGGTATTTCTTCTTCAACCGGCTGGCGTTCGGGCTTACCTGTGGTTTTTTAAGCGAATCAGGTAAGTACACAGATCCCTATAATCCATTGTATACTCCGGGCACTTATACCAAACACACTACTGTCGCCGCATTCGAGGTCTATTACATTTATATGTTCAGGAAATACATGGAGCTTTATACACTTGCAGGCATGGGGCCATCGTTCAGTAATATGAACATTGATGTAAACCAACCGGGCGGTAGCAGCAGTACTACTATACAAACACAAAATGTAGTAAAGGTGCAATATACACCTATAGGCATAAGGTTCGGCGGCCGTCTTGGCGGGTTTGCAGAGTTGGGTATTGGGTATAAAGGAATGATCAACGGCGGCATCTCCTACCGCTTCGGACCCGGCTGCTGGTGGAAGGAATGATCAGTTTTTGGGTTGTGGCATCAGCAGCTTGCCCAGCAATGCCTGTACATGTTTTGTACCCCCGAAACCATATATGAACCGGTGGCCGCCTTTTTCAGCAGTACCAAAATTCCAGCCTGTCGCTTCGCCTTTTTGCTGCTCATATATACCTTGTACCTCGGCATAAGAAAACCCCTGGTCATCTTTTGCGTTCATGGTGTACAGCGGCTTCTCCTTAGTGATGTTGCTGAATTTCACAGCTTCGCCCGGTAGCTTTGGCATAGCCGAGAAAGCATAAAAGCCGGCAAACATATCGGGCTTATGATTGATGAACCAGAAAGTGGAGATACCACCCATGGATATACCTCCGAGGTACACCTTCTTCTGATCTACATGATAATTCACTTCTACCTGCTTCACTATGGATGCAATGTTCTCCAGCGCAGGTGCCTGGCTGGGCCACATCATGCCACGCCGCCCAAAGGGAAAAACCACAATGGCATGGTACATCTCTGCCACCGCAAATATCGGCTCATTAGCTATTGCGGGATCATTGTACTGAAAACTGTCTTTAGCCAGTATAGCGCCATGCAGGAACACAACAACCGAAGTGGGGACCGCAGGATTGTAAGAACGGGGTACGTACACGAGATACGGAACATCAACACTACCTACCCTGCTGAAGTAAAGGGCATATCCATTCTCAGCCATAGCGTAGGAACCCTGGGCCGCATTGCTGTTTAACGCATTGTGCTTTATATCCTTCAGCCAGTTTTGGGCTTTTACATCGCCCTGAGCCCGGGCAGCTACAGACAGCAATACAAGACACAGTGATAACAATAATTTACAGCTACGCATATCAATAGAATGAAACACTAAGGTAGCGAATAGTTTATTGTTCTGCTTTCACAAATTCGCGGTAATACTTGGCATTCTTTTTGGCCAGCGCGACACTCACCTCCATAATATCCTTCTGCCATTGCTTTTTTTCGGCAAAAGCCATCAGCTCGTCGGCTGTAGATGAGCCCATGTGCCCGCTGCTGCGCAGGTGCGCATAAGCCATCAGCACCCCCATCTCCCTGGTCACGGCACTGAAGATGCCGAGGTCATTACCAAAATCGCCTATAGACATCCTGTCGGCCATTAATTGCAGCTCCCGAACTACAAACCACTTGTCATCCATCTTTATAGTAGTGGCAAATGCAGGGGAATTGAATTGCATCATACTGGCTGCCTTGTTTACCCGCTCCGCTTCATTCTTAAAACGCGGCTGCTTTGTATTCACCAGCCCTGTGTAACAGGATAGCCGAGCTTCTTTCACATCTATAAGGTAGTGTTTCCCTTTCTTTTTGCTATAGCACAATACACCATAACGCTGCACACCCAGGCTGCCCGTGCCTGCTATGCGAATGGCGGCATCCTCAAATACCATGTGTTCCAACTTGCCGTTCTCCAGCAAGGGTGTCATGGCATGATACAGTTTTGATTTGGTCACATCGTCCAGCGCCATGAAATGCTCATTATCGGCCTTCAGCAGCAAAGCCCCTTTTTGTTTATAGGTGCGCTTGGCAATAAAGGCGGCCCGGTCAAAAGTATTGAGGTGCTCAAAGTATTTCTTGAATGTACCGTGCGCCACCTCCTCCTCCAGCATCAGGGCCTTGCCTTGTTGCAGCGTGGAGGTATATGCCTCCATAACGTCATGGAGCAGCTTGTGCAATCCTATGGCACCCGCCTTCATCTGGTCTGCGGCAATGATAACACTGGTGAGGAAACGGGCTACTTCGGTCTCCGGAGCAGCCAGCAGGGCATCATCAAAATCATTGAGGTCAAAATACACGATCCTGTTCTGTCCTTTATACGAGCCAAAATTCTCAAAATGAAGATCGCCACATATCCACGATCTTACTTTGGGCTTGTGCCGGTATAGCTTGGCGAAGTCGGCTGCAAATAAGTGATTAGTACCCCTGTAAAACCTGAAGGGGCTTTCTTTCAGCGCATTCCACTTCAGCGCTTTCAATTCCGGCGATATGCCTGCATTATATTCATTGATCTTCCTGATAAAAGAGGCCATACCCTATATATTTACTACCGAAAAGTACGGTTAATGATAGGCAATACCTGTTAATCCGGTATTATTTATTTGTGAAGATTGGCTGTTACTCGGCTTTTGTCCACTTAGTGGTGCGGCCCAGCAGCGAGAAGCCTACATAGCCCCGCACATCGAGCACATCGCCATCAAGAGTCATTTTGCAGCTATAGGTTTTGCCATTGGTGGGGTCATATATCTTACCATCCTCATAGCCTTTCTCCCCGTCTTTCTTAAAACCTTTCAGTATCAGCAAGCCCATCACCGGGTCATTCTGCCTTGCTTTATCGGGGTTGTTGATATCGGTCTTTGGTTTGCCATCGCGGTTGGGCTCTTTGAGCCATACTATCTTGCCGTAAAACTTACCGTCTGTAGCCTTGTATACCTTTATCTTGGCCGTCTTTTCTTCATTAAACCAAAGATTGCGCTCCAGTTGATCTGTCTGCGCGAGTGCCATCGTTTTTGCGCCAAACATGATGGCGGCTATAAAGAGTAGGTGCAACAAATGTTTTGCGTGCATACGATCCTGTTTTTAAACCTCTTACTGATTAGCATCATCTACCGAGCCCGCCCCGGATATTTCTTTTGATATTATGGGGTGCCCCTTGTAGTCTATACTGCCAGCGCCACTGATGCTCACATTCAGCTTTTGCGATGCTGTTACTTCACCGCTGCCGGCGCCACTGATACTGGCAGTGGTTTCTATCGTTTGCAGCGGGAAGGCATCTATCTCCCCTGTTCCGCTCATTGCATAGCTGGCCTTCTTCACCGATCCGCCCTTCACTTCTATATCAGCCGCCCCCGAAACATGCGAAGAGAAATTATCCACGTTCAGGTTATCAATAGTTACTGATGCCGCACCGGATATTTGAATGTCAAAGCTATTGCCGGTAACATTGCCATGTATATCCGCATCCGGCGATCCGTTGAGTGTGATCCCTGTAATGGACGGCATAGTAATGTCTGCGGTCACGCCTTCTGCATCTATCTCCCATGTTTCGTCCAGATCCGTTTTGAGAACGAGCTTATTACCTACTACAGTGGCGGTTAAATGTTTGATCACATTGGCGTATCCATTCAGCACTACTGATGGAGTGGAACCCTCGGTCACTGTCACATTCACCTGCAGGTCTGCATCGCTCTGTACTGAGTTGAATGAACCAACGCTTCTGCTATCAGATGTTTTGCTTCCTTCGCCCTTCAGCACATTCCTCTTGCACGAAGAAAATGCCAGTATGGCTATGATCACTACAGCAGGTAAAAGAAATTTATTGTTCATAAATTTGATTGTATCAGTGTTGTTTTAGAGACACTTCATTCTTGTTGTGTTTCCACCACACATACCCTAATGTACCCATAATGATCAGCGGCAACAAGGCAAGGTATATGATACCGCCATTCAGCCCTTTCGCACTCTTGCTATCCATACCCGCCGCTACCTTGGTACATACCGCGCACCCTTGCCCCCACGATGATGCATGTGCAGCAAGTATTATCAACCCCACAATAAGCAAACACTTTTTCATATTCTAAAATTACCTGATTACAATCAATTTTCAAAATCAGAGATGCGGCACATAGTACGGGCTGATGAGCAAGTACACCACTACACCCGTTATACTCACATACAGCCACAGCGGCCAGGTATACCTCGCCAGCTTTTTATGGCGTGCATATTCACCGCTCAATGAACGATAAGCAGTATACAGGATGAATGGCAGTATAATAGTAGCCAGCGCTATGTGCGTAATGAGTATAAACAGGTACACATAAAACAGCCAGTCGTGCGGACCACCATACCTGGTCTCTGTAGCCAGTAGGTGGTGCGCTATATAAGAGAGCAGGAAGAGTACCGAAAGCACCATCGCCACCAGCATCAGTTTCTTATGCAGTTCATACTTACGGTTGCGCACGGCTATAAATGCCCATACCAGCAGTATAGACACAGCAGAATTGACGATGGCATTGAACAGCGCAAAGACATGCACATTAAAGCCGAGGTTCAGCCCCGTAAGGAATTTTACATTTGCCAGGAAAGCAACAGCTACAAAGACCACCACCGACACGGTGATGATAAATATATTGGCCTTCCTGTCGTTTTTTTGTAATACCGGTTTCAACATAAATAATAAATTTTAAATTCCAAATAACAAGTTCCAAATCACAAATTCCAAATCACAAATTCCAAATTCCAGTTCACAAATTCCAAATTCCAAATCATAAAAAAACAAACGTCTCCTTATCAACCTATCAACCTAGTTTTCGTGCTTTTTTTCGAGTGTCAGCAGCACTATATCATCTGCGCACTTGCGCACTTCAGTGTCATTGAGCCCGTCATAATAACCACGCACAATACGGTCTTTATCGAGCAGTACCAGTTGCTGGGTATGAATGAAGTCATCTGCACTGCCATCTCCGGGGCCTGTATCCATATGCAACTCATGGCGGGCGTAGTTATAGATGGTCTGCTTATTCCCTGTCAGGAACCACCACTTATCGTGATTGGCATTGAAGCGGTCGGCATAGGCCCGTAATACCTGGAAACTGTCGTAACCGGGATCTACAGTTATGGATATGAACTGCACAATAGTATCCAGTTGCGCCTCCTTCTTAGGGTCTTTACGAAAGCTGGTTTGCAGCAGTTCCATGCTCTTGCTCATGCGCGGGCATATAGTAGGACAGCGGGTGAAGATGAAGTCGATGACCACCATCTTGCCCGCCAGGTCGGTGTTGAGCGATACCTTATGCCCCAGTTGATTGGTCAGCACAAGGTCACTTACATGGTGGTATACCGTATCCGCAACCGGCTTACCACCAGCCTGCACCGTACCGGTCTTTTCTATACCATAGTGGCCGGGCATCTTCACCACTCCTTTAGAGAGCTTGTTCACCACTAAATAGCAGAATAGCGGTACCAATAAGGCTACCGCTATTCCCAAAAAGAATTTATTGTTGGATCTTTTAGTACTCATTTGAATTGGCCGGGGCGCTTGTAGTAACGTGTTGACGTGCAGGAGACTCATCATTCATCCGCAGCCAGAAACCACCATCGGCAAGGAACGCGATGATGAACCAGATGAAGAGTACCAACGGTATGAGCACCGTTACTTTAAAACCTTTGAACTCGTCGCCAAGGTGCATGAACACCGCAACGATATAGCCGGCTTTAACGAGTGTAAGGGCGAGGAAAATGAAATTAGCTACCGGGCGCGACATTTTGTGACTGAACATCATACCCATCACCACCTCTACTATAGTGATAACGAGCAGGAACCAGAATATCTTCCAGATGCGGCCTACCTGCTTCTTGCTCTCTTCAGAGTTCACATCGGTATGATGCTGTAATACGCCTGAATAAAGTTTTGACTGATCGCCTTCGTATAAATGCTGAATGCTGTTTGGATTATGATGTCCGGACATGTTGAATATTGTTGATGATGAATTTTTTAATTTTGCTACAATTTGTCTTTCGACTTTCTACTACAGACTTTGTACTATTACAGCAGGTAGAAGCAGGTGAACACGAATACCCACACCAGATCCACGAAGTGCCAGTAAAGGCCTATCTTCTCTACCATCTCGTAGTGGCCACGGCGCTCGTACACACCATTCACTGTGTTCACCAGTATCAGTATGTTGAAGATAACGCCCGATGTAACGTGACCGCCATGGAAGCCCGTGATCGTAAAGAAGTAATTAAAGAACAGGTGCGTAGACTGCATAGCCAGTGCTGGCTGTGTAGCCAGTATGTGCTCTGTTTTGTGCGCATTGAAGAAGTGAGCAAACTGGCTTACCGGTGTGTTCACATCCAGGAAAGAACCCCACCAGCCGCCTTCGCTGTGCAGGTGCGTCCATTCCCATGCCTGGCAGCTCAGGAAGCAGATACCACCTATGATAGTCCACAACAGCCACTTGGCTACATTCTTCTTATCGCCATAGTGGCCTGCATGTACTGCAAGTACCATGGTCACAGAACTCATGATGAGGATAAAGGTCATCAAACTCACAAACAACAGAGGCAGGTCGCGTTCGCCCATGAATGGGAAAGACTTGAACACCTGGTTGGCATCGGGCCATACTGTGCTGAAAAAACGTGTGGTACCATAAGAGATCAGGAGTGCGCCGAAAGTAAGGGCATCCGATAATAGGAAAAACCACATCATCATTTTTCCATAGCTCACGTTATACGGTGAGCGGCCGCCGGCCCATAGTTTAGGCTCCGGTGCTGTTGTTACTACTGTTGCTTGTTGTGACATAGACTGTTTTAAGTATCAGTTGCGAATCCGAGTGCGAATTTCGAAACTATTTTATTGATTTACCAGAAAAAACACAAATAAATATAACCACAATGCATCAACAAAATGCCAATACGTTGCTGCGATCTCTAAACCCGTAGCGCTGTACGTCTTCACATTTGTTCTAAATGCGCGGAAAAATACAAAGAATAATGCAATTATCCCACCCAATAAATGTACCAGATGTAATCCGGCTATAATGAACAGGAAAGATTCGCTTGGATTGCCATTTACTTTCACCGGCGCCATCTCGTTCAATACCTCTCCATTGATCTTTACCTGCTGCAATTGGTGATATAATTGATAAAAACCATCCATCTGCATTAAACCGAATACTATGCCCAAAACAAGCGTACCGGTGATCAGCCATTTAAACTTCGGCATCGACCTGTCTTTGAACGCCCGCACACCGATAGCCATAGTAACACTACTCAGCATGATGGCTACCGTAGAATACCAGAATACCGCCGGCAGGTGGTAATAACGCCAGTTGCCCTGCGCCTCGCGCACCATATAGCCGCTGGTAAGGCCCGCAAAAGCCATGCTCATACTGGCCATAGCCACCCACATCATGAATTTTTGCGGATGTATCTTCTTCCTCTGCTTCACCCCCGGATCCATTGCTACATTCATATTATTACTTTAAAATACCAAATCTTAAATACCAAGTACCAAATCCCAAATTCCAAGTACCAAATCCAATTGCTACACGCTACTGAATTGTTACATCTTATCTATCACCAGCGCCAGCAATATGCTGGGCAGGTATATAAATGAGGCAAACATCACTCTCTTAGCCGATTTATGGTCGTTCTTTATATAAAACGCTATTGATGCTGCAAAATACATAAGTGCTGCGGCCACACATACCCACATCCCTATACTGCCGCTCATGCCCATCATGCGCGGCACCATAGCCATAGGGATGAGTACCAGGCTGTACATCATGCACTGTATACCTGTGAACCTTGTTTCCTTTTCGCGGGTAGGCAACATGCGTATGCCCGCCCTGTTATAATCGTCAAATGCCACCCAGGCTATGGCCCAGAAGTGCGGGAACTGCCAGAAGAACTGGAAGGAAAACAGCACCCAGCCACCCACACCAAAGCTATTGGTAGCTGCCACCCACCCTATCAATGGTGGTAAAGCGCCCGGTATAGCCCCTATCAGCACAGCCACCGGGTGTACCTTCTTCATGGGGGTGTAGGCAAATGCATATAATAACAAAGAGAAAAAGCTCAGGGCCCCTGCCGCAGGATTGAAGTAATAAGCCAGCAATAATGCCCCGCCTATACCTGTGACCAGTGCAAATATCCATGCCTCCAGGTGATTCATCCGCCCCTCAGGCAGTGGCCGGGTGCGGGTGCGCTGCATCAGGCGGTCGCTCTCGCTTTCCAGTATCTGGTTGATGGTGTTGGCGCCGCCGGTAACCAGCATACCACCCAGAAACAGGGTGATGATGCGCTGCCACAGGGCCATACTCGTCCAGGAAAAGGAAATGTTGGGGGCCATCAGGTAGCCGATGACACTGCTGAATACCACCATACCGCTGAGATTAGGCTTCAGTAGCTGGTTGTAGTCCTTCGCGCGCCCCAGCGCCACTATGTGCCATTTTGCTTTTATGGGCTCTTGCCGCAACATTTAATATAAATATAATGAATTGAGCCGCAAAAGTACGATAATTTATGAGTTTTTGAGGAGGAAAATAGGGTTGTTGAAAAGTCATTTCCCCGGCAATTTTGCTTCTATCAGCAAAGCAGCGCCTCGCTCTCTTTGCGCAGCCTTTCTTTTTTGATGGACACCACGCCTACTTCCTCGCACACCAGCCCCCCGGCAAGGTTGGAGACCTCGGCCATTAGTGCCACGTCTTTGGTAAGGGCATACACCATGGCTGCGGTAGCTATCACGGTATCACCCGCCCCCGAAACATCAGAGATGCTGAGTACGCGGGTAGGTATGATGGCCGATGAAAAGCCGTTGTTGTAAAACACGCCTTTCTCTGAAAGGGTAATGAAGGTGATCTCGTGGTGCAGTACCTGGTTCAGCTTGCGGTGGGCGTCATTCAGTTCATGCTCGTTCACATTGTCTATGTGCAGGTTCAGCCCTTCACGCACTTCCTTCAGGTTGGGTTTGAAGATGGTCACATCTTTATAGGCCAGGAAGTTCTTCTTCTTAGGGTCTACAGCAGTAATGATGCCGATCTCTTTGCAATGGGCTGCTATACGCTGAATCACATTCTCCTTCAGCACACCTTTGTTGTAGTCTTCAAAGATCACCACATTGGGCTTTACCCGCTGCAGGAAACGGAGTACCGCATCAATAAACGGATGTTCCTCGTCGGTGTGCAGTTCGTCGGTCACCTCATCGTCTATGCGCATCATCTGCTGGTTGCGGCTCAGGATGCGGGTTTTAGTGGTCGTCGGCCTGCGCCAGCTCTTTTGTATGAGTTCGGTATCTATACCGGCTTCGTTGGCCAATTTCACCAGGGTCACGCCCTCGCTGTCGTCGCCTATCAGGCTGGCAAGGGTTACTTTAGCGCCCAGGGCACGGCAGTTGAGCGCCACATTGGCTGCGCCACCGAGGCGGCTTTCGCGATGGGTAAGCGCCACCACAGGCACAGGAGCTTCGGGAGAGATGCGCTCCACATGGCCCCAGGAATAGTTATCCAACATCACATCACCCACAACAACTACGTGCAGGCTATCCATATCATCAAATACTTTTTGTAATTCGGTATGCTTCATTTGCAGTTTACTTTTTTATCTGGGCTTGCTTCTTTGCCCTTGCCTCAAGGACATAGTACACAGGTATACCGGCAAGCACTATAATGAGCCCCGGCCATGTGTAGGTAGGCTTGTATTTGAGCAGCACCACGCATATAGAGGTAGCCAGTATAATGTAGATCAATGGGATCAGCGGGTAACCAAATGCCTTATACGGGCGGGGTGCATCAGGCATCGTTTTGCGCAGCCTGAAGATGCCGCCTATAGTGAGGATGTAGAACAGCAGCACAGTGAAGATGATGAAATCGAGCAGGTCGCCATACTTGCCACTGAGGCAAAGCACAGAAGCCCAGACGAACTGCATCCACAGCGCAGCGGCGGGTACGCCCTTCTTATTCAGCTTAGCCGCAGCAGGCAGAAACAGGCCATCCTGCGCCATGGTATGGTATACCCGCGAGCCGGAAAGTATGAGTCCATTATTGCAACCGAATGTAGAGACCATGATCATGACCGCGATGATGACAGTACCGGCATTACCAAATATCTTAAGCGCGGCAGCCAGCGCCACACGGTCGGAAGGGGCATTGGCAATATCATGCATGCTCATCACATTGAGGTACATAAGGTTCATGGACACATAAATGATGGTCACCACTGCTGTACCAATGAACAGGCTGAGGCCAATGTTGCGCTCCGGGCGCTTGATCTCACCGGCTATAAAGGTCACATTGTTCCATGCATCGCTGCTGAAGAGCGCACCCACCATAGCTGCGCACAGCGGGCCAACGATAGTGAGGCTGTTGAGGCTCTCATGCGAGATGGATCCGTCTTTCAGTGTTTCGGTATGAAAGGCCAGCCAGGGGAAAGACCAGTTGTCTTGCCAGATACCATGATCTTTGAAAAAGAGAAAGCCGAAGATGATGAGGCCCGCCATAGCTGCTATCTTGGCAAAGGTGAACACAAACTGTATCCACTTGCCGCTTTTGATACCGAGGGTATTGAGGAAAGTAAGCAGGAAGATAATGCCGATCCCCAATAGCTGCGCCGCTGAAATAGTAAAGTGGCCGGGGCCGGGAGTGCCTATCAGTATGTTGCCATCGCCCAGCGATGGAATGAGGTAGCCGGTGAATTTGGCGAAACCCACCCCTACTGCGGCAATAGTGCCTGTCTGTATCACGGCAAAGAACGACCAGCCATACAGGAAGCCCCAAAGCTTGCCGAATGCCTCGCGTAGGTACACATACTGTCCACCTGCCTTGGGGAACATGCCACTGAGTTCGCCATAACTAAGGGCAGCCGAAAGAGTGATGAAGCCCGAAAGCAGCCAAACCACAATAAGCCAGCCGGCACTACCCAACTGCCTCGAAATATCGGCGCTGACGATGAAGATACCCGACCCGATCATGGAGCCGATTACAAGCAAGGCCCCGTCGAGCAGGGTAAGAGAACGTTGAAAAGAAGAGGATGAGTTGTTTTCCAAATTACCGGATTTTCAGAAAAATACTATTTATTTTCCTTTTTCAGCAAGTTTGTTCATTCCGTTGATCACGTCGGCTGTAATATCCAGTTCTTTGCTGATGAATAGAATAGATGAACCTGAGTTAGAATAGGAAAGGATACAGTCGTAGTGGTGTGTTTTATTATACTCAGCCAGGAAGTTATCGAGGCGGGCTTTTGCAGATGCGTTCACCTCTTCCTGGTCTTTGGAGAGCTGTTCTGTAAAGGACTGCTTCTTTTCTTCGAGCGTCTTCTGCATTTCGGTAAGGTGCTTCTCTGATGCTTCTGCCTCAGCCTGTGTGAGGGTTCCTGCGTCCACTTTCTTTTGTACGGCATCTGCTTCTTTTTGCAGGTCGCTGTAGTCCGCCTTCAACTGGTCTTCCATCTTATCCTGCCTTGTGCCGAACTGCTTTCTTTTTTCCGCCAGGTAGGTGTACCTGTCTTCCAGCGAGTCGAGGTTCACGTAGGCTATGCGGGCAAGGCCGGGCAACCCTGGCTGCCCCTGGCCTTTCTGGGCAAAAGCATGGCACGAATACAACAGGATGAATAGACTAAATATTTTTTTCATAAAGGGAAAGATTACTTTTTCTTCTCCGCATCCTTTTTAGTACGGGCATTCATTCCGTCCACAACATCCTTGGTAATGTCGTACTGCTTGTTGACATAGAGCAGTGGTGAGCCGGCATACGAATACGAAAGTATATAATCGTAGTTGTGGGTCTTATTGTATTCATCCAGGAAGCCATCAAGGCGGCCCTTAAGGTCTTTGTTGAAGTCTTCCTGCTCCTTCATCAACTGGTCGGTAAGCGTTTGCTTACGTATCTTGAGGCTCTGGTCTTGCTGGTTAAGGCGTTTGTTGGCAGTTTCGTATTCTGTTTGTGTGAGGGTGTTTGCGCGTGCCTTCTTCTCCACCTCCTGGGCATCACTGGCCATCTGCTGGTAAGAGCGCTGCAGTTCCTGCTCCATCTGCTCTTCGCGAGCTTTGAAATCTTCGCGCTTTGCTTTGAGCAGCTCATACTTGGATTCAAGCGAGTCCATATTCACATAAGCTATCTTAGCGCCACCTACAGGCACAGGAGATGTAGCCGAGATGCTGCCGGTTGTTGCCGAACCGCCTTTGTTGTTGCCATTGCATGCCGATAGCATCAGCAAGCCGGATAATGATACAGTATATAGAACTACGAAGACGTTTTTCATAGAATGTGTGTTTGCGTATGGAAAATCAAAAGTAATATCTAATGGATAATATTGCGCTTACTTTATTTCATAAAGTTGTCATAATAAATGCTACCTGTAAGCAGGGAGCATAAGCATATTAGCCTTTCTCTTCTTTATCTGCCTCATCTGCAGCCCGGGGATCGTCTTCATGGGCCTGCTTTATATCATATTCCATTTCCGGGTCTATGTTCTGCTCTTCTACCTTTTTGGCCTTCTCCATCAACTCCTCGTGGTGGTCTTGCAGCCATTGGAGCTGTTTCTTGCCATAGGACAGCCGGGTGAACAGCACAAACAAAACCGGCACTATGAATATAGAAATGGTGGTAGATGCCAGCATACCCCCCAGCACGGTATACCCAATAGTATTACGAGCCACAGCACCTGCACCGGTAGCCAGCACCAGTGGCAACACACCTAATATAAAGGCAAAAGAGGTCATGATGATAGGCCGTAAACGCAGGCTGGCCCCTTCCAGGGTTGACTTGATCAGTTCTTCCCCTCGGTCTACACGGATCTTGGCGAACTCTACAATGAGGATGGCATTTTTGGCAGAAAGGCCAATGAGCGTGATGAGCCCTATCTGCGCATATACATTGTTATTGAGCCGCGGCACTAAAGTAAGCGCAAGTATAGCGCCAAAGACGCTGACGGGCACAGCCAGCATTACAGAGAACGGCACTGACCAGCTTTCGTAAAGCGCAGCAAGGAAGAGGAACACGAATATGATAGAGCAAAGGAAGATATAGACTGTGGTGGATCCTGCCTTGATCTCCTCATAACTAAGACCCGAGAACTCAAAGGTATAGCCCGGTGGCAACTCTTTAGCGGCTATGTCTTTGATGGCTTCAATGGCCTGCCCGCTGCTGTAGCCCTGCGGAATATTGCCATCAACCTCGGCGGAACGAAAGATATTGAAGTGGGTGATGAGCGGGGCGGTCTCGGTAGGCTTGTAGCTGATGAGCGTACTAAGCGGCACCATACTTCCGGCAGAATTGCGCACATAATATTTGTTCATATCGGAGATGAGGGCACGGAAGGTAGTATCCGCCTGCACCACAACGTGATAGGTGCGGTTATAGAGGGTAAAGTTATTCACAAAGAGGCTGCCCATATATGCCTGCATAGTGTTAAAGACAGAGGATATATTAACGCCCAGTTTCTGGCATTTTTCCCTGTCTACAGTGAGGTCGTAACTGGGGGTATGTGCTGAGAATAAACTAAAAGCTGTAGATGTCGCGGGGTTCTTGTGCAATGCACCCACAAACTTCTTTACTACCTTTTCAAACGCATGTATATCATCAGTAGTATTGCCTTGTTCGATCTGCATGGCAAAGCCAGCGGCCTGCCCAATGCCCCGTATAGGCGGTGGTGGTATTACCTGCACCACTGCATTCTTAATACCGGCAGCGGCTATGCGTTTATTGACAACACCAATGATACCCGGCACTTGCTCCCCCGGCTTGTTGCGTTCATCCCAGGGTTTGAGCATACAAAAAATAGTACCGTTATTGGAATTGGTGCCTCCATTAAGCACATTAAGGCCGGAGAGCGCCGCATAGTGCGCCACTCCCGGCACAGAATCCATTATCTTCATCAGCTTGGTAATAGCCTCAACAGACTGTATGGTGGAGGAACCTTCGGGCAACTGGTAAGTAATGAACAGGCGGCCCTCATCTTCTGACGGGATAAAGCCCGACGGCTTATAGTGAAAGAGCGTATACGCACCAACACAAATACATACCAGCAGTACCACAATATATTTTGCGCCACCTATGCTTCTCCTGACCCCATTGTGGTAACTGGCGGTGGCCCTGCGAAACCATTCGTTGAATTTAAAAAACAGTTGGTTGAGGCCCTTCGCTTTTTTATTGACCTGTGTAGGCTTCAGCAGCAATGTACATAACGCAGGCGTAAGTGAAAGCGCGATGAAGGCGGAGAGGATAACGGAGATGGCAATAGTAATGGCAAACTGCTGATACAGGCGACCAACAATACCCGGAATGAAGCCGACAGGTACAAATACGGCAGCCAATATGAGTGCAATAGCCACCACCGGCGCAGATATTTCCTTCATGGCCTCATAGGTAGCCTCCTTTGCCGACATGTGCTTTTCATCAATATAGTGCTGAACGGCTTCTACAACGATAATGGCATCATCGACCACAATACCAATGGCCAGCACAAAGCCAAACATGGTCAGGGTATTGATAGTGAAGCCCAGTGGTATAAAGAAGCAGAAGGTACTGAGAATGGATACCGGGATGGCCAGAACGGGAATAAGCGTGGCGCGCCAGTTTTGCAGAAAAATGAACACAACCAGCGCCACAAGGCCCAGCGCTTTCAGCAAAGTACCTATCACCTCCTGCATAGACACTTTGATGATGGTCACCGACTCGAATGGCACTTTGTAGTCAATATCGGAAGGAAAGGTCTTTTTCAGCCTTGCCATTTCAGCATATACATTATTAGCCGTCTCCAGGGCATTACTGCCGGGAGTCTGGTATATCATCAGGTAGGATGCAGGGTTCCCGTCCACAAAAGAATTGCTGGAGAAAGTGAACTTACCCAGCTCTACCCGTGCCACATCTTTGAGATATACGAGCTGCCCGTTAGACGGAATTGTTTTTACAATGATGTTCTCGAATTCAGAGGCCTTGCTCAGCGGGGCATTGACCAGTATACCTGTCTCGAAGGCCTGCGAGACTTGCTGTGGTGGCTCCCCCACCGAGCCAGCCGCTACGTATACATTCTGCGCATTGATGGCTGCAATGACATCAGAAGGCGTGAGGCTGTAGCTGGCCATTTTATTGGGGTCCATCCACACCCGCATACTGAAGTTATCTGTACGGGCGGTAACATCACCCACGCCCGGCACACGCAACAGGGCATCTTCGATAAAGATATTGGCATAGTTGTCGATAAAGGTACGGCCGTGTGTACCCTTGGGCGAATATATGGCCACGAGCATCAGCATACTGGGATTACTGGCGCGCACCGCGAGTCCCAGCTTGCTTACTACGGCAGGTAACAACGGAGACGCGATACCCACCCTGTTCTGAACATTGAGCGCAGCTATATGTACGTTCGTTCCGATATTGAACGTAACCCGTACATTCACATTACCGCTATTGGTACTGGTGCTCTGCATGTATTCCATACCGGGTGTGCCGTTCACCTGCTCCTCTATGGGTACAGCCACTGTCTGCTCCACCGTCTCGGCATCAGCGCCTGTATAAGAACCTCTGACATTGACGCTGGGCGGCGATATATCGGGGTATTGGTCTACCGCAAGATTCATGAGGCAAATACCCCCCGCTATCATTAATACAATAGATATAACGATCGCAGTTACCGGCCTTTTGATAAATGTATTTGCAATCATGGTGTTATGATCAGATGTATTAAGTCGGGAGTTTAAACGTTATCCTTCTTTTGTTCTGTGCCCTTATCTGTGTTATCGTTCTCCTTCTTGCCATGCTCCTCTTCATGCAGGTCGCGTGATTTCTGAATATCAAATTCCAGCTCAGGGTCAATATTTTCTGCTTCTACCTTTTTGGCTTTCTCCATTAGTTGATCGTGATGGGCCTGCAGGTAAGCCAGTTTATCTTTGCCATAGGAGAAACGGGTGATGATCACAAAGAGTACCGGTACAATAAATATAGCGAGGGTGGAGGCCGCTATCATCCCACCCAATACAGTGAAGCCGATAGTACGGCGCGCCACCGCACCCGCACCTGTAGCCAATACCAGCGGAAGCACCCCGAGGATAAATGCGAGGGAGGTCATAACGATAGGCCGAAGACGTAATCGAACTGCTTCCAGTGTAGATGCGATCAGCTCTTCGCCCAGATCGACACGCACCTTGGCAAACTCCACGATCAGTATCGCGTTCTTGGCTGCAAGGCCTATCAGCGTAATGAGCCCGATCTGCGCATAGACATTGTTGGTGAGACCGGGCACAAAGATGAGCGTAAGGATGGCACCGAATGCACCAATAGGTACTGCCAGCATTACAGAGAAAGGCACCGACCAGCTTTCATACAATGCTGCAAGGAAGAGAAAAACGAAGGTGATAGAGAACAGGAAGATATAAATGGTTGCCGATCCGGCTTTTATCTCTTCATAACTCATGCCTGAGAACTCAATAGCATATCCCTGTGGCAGCACTTTTGCGGCTACATCTTTCAGCGCGTCCATAGCTTCGCCATTGCTGTAGCCATCAGCAGCCGCGCCATCAACCTCGGCAGTACGGAAGATATTAATATGAGAGATAAGCGGCGCAGCCTCTGTGGGGCTATAGCTGATGAGTGTACCCAGCGGCACCATATCGCCGCCCTGATTGCGTACATAATACTTATTCATGTCCGTGATCACAGAGCGGAAAGCAGTATCCGCCTGCACTACCACATGAAACGTACGATTGTAAGTGGTAAAATCATTGATGTACAGGCTACCCATAAACGCCTGAATAGTGGTAAAAACATCTCCTATATTTACCCCGAGCTTCTCACACTTTTCCCGATCTACTGTCAGTTTGTAATTAGGTGTGCTGGCTGTGAAAAAACTAAATGCCTTAGTAACTGCAGGGCGCTTATTTGCCTCATCTACAAATTGTTTCACCACTTTTTCGAATGCATGTACATCATCATTGGTATTGCGCTGCTCTATCTGCATAGAGAAGCCTACGGTAGCTCCGAGGCCGGGGATAGGAGACGGCTGTATCACCTCCACATTGGCATTTTTAATGCCGGCATCGGCAATGCGCTTTTGCATCACACCGATAATACCCGGCACCTGCTCGCTGGATTTGCTGCGTTCATCCCAGGGCTTCAACTGGCAATAGATAGTGCCGCTATTAGAGTTTACGGCATTATTGACCACATTCAGGCCTGAAAGCGCTGCATAGTGTGCTACACCGGGCGTCTCTCCCACAACCTTCATGATCCGGGACATTACCTCCACCGACTGTGCAGTAGAGGATGCCGGGGGTAACTGGAAAGTGATGTATAGGTTGCCATCATCTTCGGATGGAATAAACCCAGATGATTTGTGCTGGAACAAAAAGTAAGCGGCCACACAAATACATACCAGCAATACAACCACGTACTTTGCACCCTTTATACTCTTCTTAACCCCATTAGTATAGTTCTCAGTTATTTTATCGAACCATTCATTGAACCTGATGAAGATCTTATCAAGGCCTCTTGCTTTCTTTTTTTCGGGTGAAGGTTTCAAAAGCAAAGTACAGAGCGCAGGCGTAAGCGATAAGGCGATGAACGCAGAAATAATAACGGATATAGCAATAGTGATGGCAAACTGCTGGTACAAGCGGCCAACGATGCCCGGGATAAAGCCCACAGGTACAAACACTGCTGCCAATATGAGTGCTATTGCTACCACAGGAGCAGATATATCCTTCATGGCCAGGTAAGTGGCTTCCTTAGCCGAAATGTGCTGCGTATCGATATAGTGCTGCACAGCCTCTACCACTATAATAGCATCATCTACCACTATACCGATAGCGAGTACAAAGCCGAACATAGTGAGGGTATTAATGGTGAAGCCTAATGGAATAAAGAAGCAGAATGTGCCCAGTATAGACACAGGTATAGCCAATACAGGGATCAGCGTAGACCGCCAGTTTTGAAGGAAGAGGAATACGACTACCGCTACCAGCCCGAGCGTGAGCAACAGCGTATGCACCACATCATTCATCGACACCTTTACCACTGTCACTGATTCAAAAGGCACTTCGTAGTCCACATCGGCAGGGAAAGACTGTTTGAGTTTAGCCAGTTCGTCGTAGACTCCCTTAGCAGTTTCCAGCGCATTGCTGCCGGGAGCCTGGTATATCTGGAGATAGGAGGCGCGTTTGCCATCCACAAAAGAATTGCTGGAGAAAGTAAACTTGCCCAGTTCTACCCTTGCCACATCTTTGAGGTACACTAATTCACCGGTAGCAGGAATGGTCTTTAAAATAATATTTTCAAACTCAGATACTTTGCTCAACCGGCCGTTGACAAGGATGCCCAGCTCAAAGGTTTGTGTGCTTGCCTGCGGTGGCACACCTGCGGAGCCCGCTGCCACCTGTACATTTTGCGCGTTCAGTGCCGCGATCACATCAGCAGGAGTAAGGCTGTAAGCGGCCATCTTAGCCGGATTCATCCAGATGCGCATACTGAAATCATCTGTGAACCTATTGATGCTGCCTACACCCGGCACACGCAGCAGGGCATCCTGCACAAATATGTTGGTATAGTTATCGAGGAAGGTAATGTTATGCGTATTCCGGGGCGCAAACACCGCCACCATCATCAGCATACTGGGATTGATGGCGCGTACTGTAAGCCCCAGCCGACTCACTACCACGGGCAGCAACGGCGTAGCAATGCTCACCCTGTTTTGCACATCCAGCGCAGCCACATCAATATTCGTACCGATGTTGAACGTTACGTTCATAGACATCTGGCCATTGTTGGTACTGTTGCTCTGCATGTATTCCATGCCGGGCGTGCCGTTCACTTGTTCTTCTACGGGGGTGGCAACGGTTTGCTCTACCGTTTGCGCATCGGCCCCGGTGAACTGGCCATTGACCTGAACGATGGGTGGGGTAATATCGGGATACTGATCAATAGGCAGGTTGAAAATACATATCGTACCCGTAAGCACCAATACAATGGATATTACGATTGCTGTTACCGGCCTTTTGATAAATGTATTCGCGATCATGATAATAAACTAAGCAACTATATCTTATTTTCCTTTTCCCTGCGCAGCCGGGCCCATAGCATTTGCTGTAGTTATCGGCGAGCCATCATGTAGTTTTTGCACGCCATCAATAACTATGCTGTCGCCTGTTTTTAGGCCGGTCTTCACGATCACTTTATCCGCAATTGTCTGGCCAAGCGTCACTTTCACCTGTACAACATGCAATGAAGGCGTTTGAGACTGCCCCTCCTTTTGCTTTCCGGCAGCATCTGCCGAAGCGATCAGCGTGTCTTTTGCTACATAAACAAAGTACTCGCCCATCTGCTCCACCGTAGCTTTGTACGGGATCACCAGTTGCATAGCAGTATCGTCGTTGTGTACACGTATCATACAGCTCATGCCCGACCTCAGCAAAAAAACAGGGTTCGGGAATTTCAGGCGCACCTTGATGGTACCCGTCTGTGGGTCCACGCCCCTGTCTATGACATATATCTCCCCCAATTGGCCGTACAGCGTATTATCAGGCATCATCAGGGTGATCAATGAATCAACAGGATTATGGCGCTGCTTCTGTAGCTGTATGAAGCGGGGTATCTGCTTTTCATTGATCACTATGTCTGCCGCCATGGGATTGTTGGTGGAAATGGTATTGAGTATTGTACTGCCAATAGTCACAGTATTGCCCAGCTTCACCTGCGAAATACCGATCGTGCCATCAAATGGCGCGCGGATCACTGAATAGTCAAGGTCGGTCTTAGCCCTTGCCAGCGTTTGCTTTGCGGATGTAATGGAGTCCTTTGCCATTTGCAAAGAAGTAAGCGCATGGTCTAGTAGCTGCTTGGCTACGGCATCATGTTTATCGAGGTATATGTAGCGGTCTGCGTCTTTCTGCGCCCTGTCGAGGTTGGAGTATGCAGAGCGCAAACCTGCCTCAGCCTGCGCATAGGTAGCCCTGTACTTAGCATCATCGATCGTGTACAGCTTCTGGCCTTTTTTTACCAACTGGCCTTCGGAAAAGAATATGCCGGTCACATATCCTTCCACTTCGGGATGTATATCCACCTGCATCATCGCCACCACTGTAGCCGGGTACTGATCGTAATAACTGACGTGCTGAAGCTGCACCGCATACAGATTTACCGGTACGGGTACATTTGCAGGATTTGGCTCCTCTTTCTTTTTGCCACCACAGGCAAATAGGAAAAGGCTGCAGGCCATTACCAGGGCAATTTTGAAATAAAACCTGTTCATGCTCAGTTTTTTGGTTTTAATATGCTACAGGAATATCTCCCATTGATTTTTCAAGATCGATCTTGCTCTCCAGCACCTGGAACAGGGCGTTGAGATAACTTACCTCGGCCGTTTTCAGATCATTCTCTGCAATGATCACATCCAGGTATGCTTTGATCCCTTCCCTGTACTGTAGCCGCACAATGTTATACACCTCCCGCGCCAGCCGCACATTTTCGCTCTGTGTTTGCAGAAAGTATATGTTGCTTTTGTAGTTGGACATTGATTGCTTGTAGTCTGAATAAATAGCCATCTCAAGATTTACCTCGTCCCAGTCTATGCGCTCCTGCAGCAATTTTGATTTATGAATGTTCTCTATCCTGCGAAGGCCGGTAAAAAGCGGGATATTGAGCTGCAACCCCCACAAAGAATATGGGTAGGCTGTGCCATAGAGATCAGAGAAATGATTGTTCTCAAACTCGTAGTTGTAGTCATAAAAAGCAGATACCGACGGCAGAAAGCCGAGGTTGTAATAGGCTGTGGTCTCCTTCTGTATCCTTTTTTGTGTTTGTAACTGCTGGTATTCAATTCGTTTTTCAAACTGCAGGGTAACAAGCGTATCTACATAGATATTCTGCATCATCTCCGTAGTGTCAAACTGGATGGCAAACTTCTTGTCAGGCCTGTAGCCCATATACTGTTTGAGCACAGCAAATTTTGCCTGCACTGTTTCTCTTGATGTCTTTAGCTGTGATAAAGTATTATTGAGTGCAATGACGGCCTGCATATAATCCACCTTATCCACAATGCCACTGACGTATTGGTGGTAGGCATCCGATTTATTTTTCTCGAGGCGGGCACTGTCTTCTGCGAACGCGTAGATCTGCTCTACCGATAGCAGCATATCATAAAAAGCTTTGCTCACCTGTGATACCAGCGTTATCTTAACATTGGTGATATTCTGCTGCGCAGCCAGTGTATTGAGCTTTGCAGCACGAACAGCAAGTAGCACATCGGTGTTGAAAATGGTTTGTGTGGCAGAAATGGATGGAATAGAAGTGTAGTACGCATTGTTTTGTGTGACCTGGCCGGTAGAAGGGCTAATAACAGGAGTGCCCTGGATATAATTGGTGAATGTAGCAGCCCCGTTCACCTGCGGCAGCCACGAGGATAGCGTTATACCATTATTCAAATGGGCTACACGCTCGTCGATAAAGGACTGATTCAGGGCGGGTTGATGTTTCAGGGCGTATTTCAGGCAATCATTAAGTGTAAAGATGTCTGTAAAGATGTCGCTACCCTGGTCATTATTAGAAATATCTGCAGCCTCGTTGCTGATCCTGAATTTTTGTGGGCCTCGTTTTACGTTATTATTACCTGGTGCCTGAAGGCTGTCTTCGTCTATCAGGGTATTACCTGTAGTAAGGCTGGCACTGTCGCGAACAGCAAACTGCGCTAGTGCATGCAAAGAAAAAATAAGCAGGAAGCATGTGAATAAAACCTGACGGTGGAGCATATTGCCTTTTGCGTTTCTTTTACCGGAAGCTGATCAATGACCTATAGACCCAAGATTATAATTGTGATAATAATCATGCCAAAGGTAGATTCAAAGCCAGCCAAAAAACGCTATGGCTTTATTCTTTTTATTGATAGCAGGGGGGCAAAAGGCGGATGATATATAAAGCGGTTGAAATCAATATATAGTGCAGGTCCAAACCTCGCCGGGAACGGTGGTATCGTAGCTGCTGCACATTTTATTGGCATTATCGGAGGTCTGGTTGCCAAGATCCACGTTCTTTACCACGTTATTATCGAAGGTGCAATGACAGTGGTATTCCTTCTTGCAGGATACTACAGAAATGACAACTAAAAGCAAGATAACAGCAGTGCGAACAGCCTTTTTCATCGTTGGCAACAATTTAAGTTGAAGCGAATTTAGTTTATTTATCTTTTCGGAGTGAAATATTTATTATTTTTTGTTTCAAGATCGAGACCACCCCGGCCCTAAAGGGAGGTATTATCTTACCTATATCACGTGATTGTAGCGATCTGTAGTATCATAATATCGTGTCAGGAACTTATTTTTACTCTTTAATCTTCAGAAAATGCTCTTGATAAAGAATGCCACTATAGCTGATATACCGCTGATACGCGACCTTGCAACGCAGATATGGCCACAGAACTATACCCCGATCATAGGCGTAGAGCAGGTAGCCTATATGCTGGCGCTGTTCTACTCGCCCGAGCAACTGAAGGCGCAGATAAAAGACCACCATACTTTCCTCATTTGTTATGACAATTCCCTGCCGGTGGCCTTTGCTTCGTATGCAGAAGCGGAGCCGGGAAAATACAAGCTGCACAAGCTATATATTCTCCCCGATCAGCAAGGCAAGGGCATTGGTAAGTTTCTAGTCCAGCATATTGTTGCTGACCTGAAAAGCCATGGGGCAAGATCGTTGTACCTGAATGTGAACCGGTATAACTCATCCGCAAAGGCATTTTACGAAAAAGTGGGCTTTAAACAACTGAAGGACGAGGATATACATATAGGTGAGGGGTATTACATGAATGACCATGTGCTGGAAATGGACATATAGCCAATTTAACCCTTTCTATAACATTTTGAATAGCGCAAATTCCGTAAATTGCGTTGGAGCTATTTATGAATATAACGAGTAAGAAGGACGCAGGAAATATTGAGGTGCAGGGCGCACGGGTGCATAACCTGAAGAACATAGATGTAAACATCCCTAAGAATAAGCTTGTAGTGATAACAGGCATCAGCGGCAGTGGTAAATCTTCGCTGGCATTTGATACTATTTTTGCAGAAGGGCAACGCAGGTATATGGAAAGCTTTGCGGCCTACGCCCGCCAGTTCATGGGCGACCTGGACCGCCCCGATGTGGATAAAGTGACGAGGCTTTCCCCGGTCATATCCATAGAGCAAAAAACCACCAACAGGAACCCACGATCTACAGTAGGTACAGTAACGGAAGTGTATGACTTCATGCGCCTGCTGTATGCCCGTATAGGCGAGGCCTACTCTTACAATACCGGTAAGAAGATGATCAAGTTCAGTGAGGAGGAGATCGTAGCTCATATCAATCAAACGTTCCAGGGAAAAAAGATAATGATACTGGCGCCGGTGGTGAGGGGCCGTAAAGGACATTACCGCGAGCTGTTTGAACAACTACGCAAGCAAGGCTATCTGAAGGTGCGTGTGGATGGTGAGGTAACCGACCTCAAGGAACGCATGCAGGTGGACAGGTACAAGATACACGACATAGAGCTGGTGGTAGACCGACTGGCGGTGCAGCCGGAAGTGCAGGCCCGTATGAGCCAAAGCATACAAAAGGCCATGCAAATGGGCAAGGACCTGATGTTTGTGGCAGATACCGATAAGAACACCATAGCGCAATACAGCAAGCAACTGATGTGCCTGGACACAGGTATATCTTATGAAGAGCCATCGCCCAATACTTTTTCATTCAACTCGCCATACGGAGCCTGCCCCAAGTGTAAAGGGCTGGGCAGCGTATACCAGGTGAATATGGCAGAGGTGCTGCCGGATATGGATAAAAGCATTACCGACGGAGGCATAGCGCCGTTGGGCGGAGAGCGCGATGCATGGGCCTTTCAGCAGGCTACCGTGATCGCTAAGAAGAACAAAATACCGCTTGACAAGCCGCTGAAGGCCATACCACAAAAGCAACTGAATATACTGCTCTATGGCAACGAAGAAGGTGTAACCACCTATGTGCAGGATGAACAGGAAACCTACCACGAGGTAGTGGTGCAGCACAACTATGAAGGTATAGTGAACATGGTGCTGCGCTGGTTCAACGAAACAACATCAGAAGGCGTGCGCACATGGGCCGAGAATTTTATGGAGCTGAACACCTGCCCGGTATGCAATGGCGCACGACTGAAAAAAGAAAGCCTGCACTTTAAAGTGGATGGCAAGAATATATCTGAGGTGTCGGAGTTTTCTTTGCAGGAGCTGATGGGGTGGTTTACAAATATTGAAGACCGCCTGAACAACAAGCAAAAAACAATAGCCAAGGACATAGTCAAAGAAATAAGAGACAGGCTGCACTTCCTGCTGGATGTGGGGCTGCACTACCTGACACTGAACCGGGCGACACGCACACTGAGTGGCGGCGAATCGCAAAGGATACGGCTGGCCACACAGATAGGTTCGCAGCTCACAGGCATCACCTATATACTGGACGAGCCCAGCATAGGCCTGCACCAGCGCGATAACCAGCGATTGATCAAGGCATTGAAAGACCTGAGGAATGGCGGGAACTCTGTGCTGGTAGTGGAGCACGATAAAGACATCATGCTGGCAGCAGACCACCTGATAGATATAGGGCCGGCGGCAGGTATGCATGGCGGCCGTATAGTGAGCGAAGGCACACCTGCTGAAGTATTAAAACAGAATACTACCACAGCAAAATACCTCAATGGCCAACTAAAAATAGAAGTGCCCGGAGAAAGACGGCAGGGCAACGGAAAAAAATTAACCATAGAAGGGGCAAC
>CAIRES010000046.1 GCA_903877645.1 uncultured Bacteroidota bacterium
GATGTCTCTGCCCTTATTCACAACGCCAATTTCGAACGATCAAAGGCAACCGGGTTTGGGGCCAGGATAAAGGACCTTCGTTATTTTAAAAATGACACACTAAGGGAAATGGCCGAGGTATTGGCGGTCAAACACTACTACACCGGCAAATGGTATAAGAACGAAGGCATGGCCATAGAGCAATTCGATGATTCGGTACTGTATGTGCGGTCTGCGGCAACCCTTGCGGCTACACGCCGGCTGATGCAATTACTGGTAGTCGCCAATAACCAGATAGGCCCGGGCATAAAATTCCCAATACTTTCCCTGCCCGCCGAGGAGCACCGCCCCTTCGACCTTACCCAGGTCCATAGCCCATATACGTTGGTCAATTTCTGGTCTACCCGGTGCGGCGCCTGTACAGATGAGCTGCAGGATTTTGCCGCATTGCAGGAACAATACATGGACAAACTGACCATAATATGTATCTCTGTCGATAAAGACGAAGACCGCATGCGCGAGTTTCTTGCTACCAATAAATACGACACCAAATGGCTGAATGTATTCAATGGCGATCACGGCAATTATATAGACCGCCTGCACCTCGGTATACTACCCGCCACCTACCTGCTGGATGCCGGTAAAAGGATCATAGCGATGCCCGATGCGCAGGGCCTGATAAAGGTGTTGCAGAACAATATCAGGTAACGCTGCCTTTGCAAACTATTCTACAAGCCGGTACGGCAGGCAATATTACTTTCACGCCATAAATAAAATGGCATGAGAAAGATACTGGCAGAATTTATCGGCACTTTTTGGCTTGTTCTTGGCGGCTGTGGCAGCGCAATGCTGGCTGCAGCGATCCCCGGGCTGGGTATAGGCTTACTGGGTGTATCTCTTGCCTTTGGCCTTACCGTATTAACGATCGCCTATTCACTCGGCCACATCTCGGGCGCACATCTAAACCCCGCTGTTTCTATCGGCTTATACGTCGGGGGACGATTCAATGCCAAAGACCTGCTTCCCTACATTGCAGCGCAAGTGATGGGTGCCACAGTAGCTGCCGGAGTATTATACCTGATCGTTACCGGAAATGGCAGCGATGCCGGCAACTTTGCTGCTAATGGCTACGGAGAACATTCGCCAGGACATTACAACCTTTTCAGCGCATTCCTTACGGAACTTGTGATGACTTTTATGTTTCTCATCGTGATACTGGGTGCCACTGATAAACGGGCGCCCAATGGATTTGCCGGCATCGCCATAGGCCTGATGCTCACATTGATCCACCTCATCAGCATACCGGTCACCAATACTTCTGTAAATCCGGCCCGCAGCATCAGCCAGGCTATCTTTGCCGGCGATTGGGCTGTAAAGCAATTGTGGCTCTTTATTATCGCGCCTATCCTTGGGGCTGCTCTTGCAGGCCTGGTGTACCGGCTTTTCAATGAAGATTTTTTTTAGAGCCGGCTTATGGAATCCTGCAAAAATCCCGTCTTTAATGTGTAGTTCGTAAATTGCATACAGTAACCACGGATTTGCACCACCACACACAACATAGCACCCTCACCGACGAAGAAGTCCTGCATGCATATCGCAGGAGTGGCGACAATGAGTGGCTGGGAAACCTGCTGCAGCGCTATACTACCCTGCTGCTGGGGGTGGCGCTGAAGTACCTGAAGGACAAAACACTGGCCGAAGATGCCGTGCAGCAGGTATTTCTCAAAGCGCTTACCTCGCTGCCTAAGGAAGAGATACTCAATTTTAAAGGCTGGCTGTATATACTCATGCGCAATCACTGCCTGCAGCAACTGCGCGACCGAAACCACCACACCGACGAAGCCGCACTGGCCAATATACCCGCCACACCCACCGACACCGAAGACATACAATGGCAGGAACATACCCTGGTGCAACTGGAGCAGGCGATGGAAGAACTCCATGCAGAACAAAAGATCACTATAACCTTGTTCTACTTAAAAAAATGCAGCTATGAGCAGATCATTGCCCAAACAGGCTATACCTTTATGCAGGTAAAAAGCTACATACAGAATGGCAAGCGCAACCTGAAAACCATATTGCTGAAAAAACAAAAAGAAGCGTGAGCGACATAAGCAACATATCACCCACCGGCGGCAAGCACATACCCGAAGATAAGCTGATGGCTTACCTCGAGGGCAGACTGTCGCCGGCAGAGCAGCATGAAGTAGAACTGCTGCTGGCCAATGAGGGCATGGAAAGTGATGCAATGGAAGGACTGAAAACAATAGATGCTACCGATGCCCGACAATCCGTCATCCGGCTGAACCATAAGCTGCGCAACAACCTTCGCAACAAAAAACGTATGCGTAGAAAGCTGCCATCCAATCAGCTTACGTGGATAGCAATTGTTGTGATATTATTTCTGGCCATTGTTGCTTATCTTGTGATTAAAAGATCCCTCTAAGCATAACAATGAAACGGTTATTATTTTTCATCCTGTTCTTCTCCTCCTCCGCAGCATCTTTCGCCCAGGCCGACAGTATACATGTATGGAATAAATGGTGCGCCCGCAAAGACACCATGCTGCTCTTTACTCTTGGCAATAACGTGATACAGGTGTGCAGCCGTGAGTTCAAACCAACAGAGATAAAACTAAAAAGCCTCGATGCCAGCCTGCGCATCGGCAGTCCCGAGATCAAGGGCGACACCCTTAGTGTGCTGGCAATGCCCTACTCCAACAAGGCAAAAAAAATGAGGCTGGCCATACTCAATAAAAAGACGTCAAAACAAATAAAGGTAGTAGAGTTTACCTGCGACAGCATACCCAAACCTGTAGCGCAAATAGGTAAAGTGACAGGTAAAGAAATATCGCGCAGCAACCTGTTGGCACAAACCGCTATGAAAGCTGTGTTTCCTAATTCTTTATACAGCTACCCCTACAGCATCCGGCAGTACACCTTCAGAGTCAGCACCCCAAAGGGCAGCGCAAAAATACCCGTAGTAGGGGTATTCATTACCAAAGACGTGCTGCAGCAAATAAAAGATGCCCCGGTGGGCACGGTGGTAGAATTCGACGAGATCAAAGCCACCTGCCCTGAGTGCGCCGTAAGAACACTTGAGGATTTGAAGATAAAAATTAAGTAGTCAGCTCAGTACTTCCTGTCAATAACAAAATTCACCAACTCCTCCATAGCCTGCCTTGCAGGTGTGTCCGGATAGGTATGCAGTATTTCCAGCGCTTCTTCTTTGTACGCGGTCATCTTCCGGTGCGAGTATTCTATCCCCCCCGACTTTTGCACCACATCTATCACCTCCTTCACTTTGGCCTTGTCGGTGCTGTTGTTTTTTACGGTATATATCAGTCGGCGGCGCGTAGCGCTGTCTGCATGTTGCAGGGTGTAGATGAGCGGCAGGGTCATCTTCTTTTCTTTGATGTCTATGCCTGTGGGCTTGCCTATGTTGTCCTGCCCATAGTCAAAAAGGTCGTCCTTTATCTGGAAGGCAATACCCACTTTCTCGCCAAATAGCCGGAACCGTTCTGCTACAGCTTCATCTTCAGTAGCCGAGTATGCCCCAGCCGCGCAAGCCGATGACAGCAGCGATGCCGTCTTAGCCCTGATGATATCGAAGTAGATGGACTCGTCTATATCCAGCTTCCTGGCCTTTTCCATTTGCAGCAGTTCCCCCTCACTCATTTCCTTTACCGCCCGCGATGTGATCTGTAGTATTTTATAGTCGCCGTTGTCTATAGACAGCAATAGCCCTTTGGATAAAAGATAATCCCCTACCAGCACTGCTATCTTATTCTTCCACAGCGCATTGATGGAAAAGAAATTGCGGCGCTTCATCGAGTCGTCCACCACATCGTCATGTACAAGCGTGGCTGTGTGCAGCAATTCTATCAATGAGGCTGCCCTGTAAGTAGCGTCATTGATCTCTCCTGCTATTTTCGCCGACAGGAACACAAACATAGGCCGCATCTGTTTACCCTTGCGCCTGATGATAAAGCGCATGATACGGTCGAGAAGATGGTTAGTGCTCTTCACACTATCGGTGAACTTTTTTTCGAACGATGATAATTCTGCGCCTATAACTTTTTGTACAAGTTCCATTTATTCTACCCGCGTATAAAATGTAAAAGTCGAAATAAGAATGGTAACCACCATATTTTTTTTATCGATGCCGCGATCGGGTACAATTTATTGGCAAAATACCTGTTTATTTGTTTTGGGGTATGTTTTTTGTTACCCTCCCTGTATTACCTTTGCTTAGTAAAAAATGAAATAAATACGCGATCTATGCATAAAATGAAGTATTTATTGTTTGCCGGGTTATCTGTTTTGCTGTCGCTACCTGTTTTTGCGCAGGAAAGTGCTCCCCAAAGCGCACAAACACCACCACCGGGCGCCAACTCAGCTTCCGCTCCACAATGGTCGAACCGCGATATGACCTACCGTGGCAAGAATTATGATCCGTTCGACTCTTCCTATTACCCAAAATTCCGCAGCAAGCAGTTCCATAAATATATGGACCACCAGGAGATATTTCCGCCAAAGCCCCGCAACCAGTGGGAGATAGGCGGAGGCCTCGGCCTCTTTACAGTAGTGGGTAATGTACCCAGCCTGGTACCAACCATCGGCCTTAACCTTGGTGTTCGCAAATCACTCGGCTACATTTTCTCACTCCGTGCCCAGTACATCTATGGCGTGGCCAAGAACCTGGACCGACAGGCTACCACCGGATACGATGCCCCTTATACCAAGTTTGGTTACACCCCCGGTTTTTACAACAACGGCACCCCCGCCAATGCAGTATACCGCGCTACGCGCACGGAGGCTTCACAGGTGAGCCTGGACCTCATGTTCAATGCCTACAACATCAACTTTCATCATGCCCGCAACTCCATGTCTTTCTTTGGCTATTTTGGCCTCGGTGGCTTTGCTTACAAAACACGCATCAATGCCCTCGACGGCAGCTATTTACCCTACGACTTCAGCACCATTGTAAAAGATCCGAATGAGAAAGCCAGCAAGGTGCGCAAAGACCTGAAAAGTGGCATGGACAAAACGTTTGAAAGCGCAGCGCCCACTACCGGCGGCGCCCACATACTCGACGGCAAAAAACTGGACTTCGCTCCAAGTATCGGTGCGGGTGTGCAATACAAGATCAATAAGAAATTCAATGTGCAGCTTGAAGAGCGCTACACCTTCCCATCCAACGACCCCTATATAGACGGATCGCCATTCGGGGCTTCGTTAGGTGGTTCCCCTGCAAAGGGCCGCTCTTCTGATGCCATCAACTATCTTTCATTGACGATTAACTATAACCTCAAAACAAAGAAAAAATCAGTTGAGCCTTTGTACTGGATCAACCCACTGGACCATGCATACAGCGAGCTGTCTTATCCTCGCCACATGGTACTGCCTAACCCGGTACTGCCTGACGAAGACGGCGATGGCATTACCGACCAGTTCGATAAATGTCCTAAAACGCCTGCAGGTGTAGCCGTTGATTCGCATGGCTGCCCGCTGGATACCGACGGCGATGGCGTGCCTGATTACAAAGACAAACAGCTCATCACCCCTACTGAATGCCAGCCTGTTGATGCTGATGGTGTAGGCAAATGCCCTTGCCCTGATGCATGTAAAGACATGGGCACTAATAAGACCGCCTGTGGCAGTATAGGTGCAGGCACATTACTCTTTACAGCAGGTAGCCACATCAGCACAGGCATGGAAGCACAGTTGGCTACCCTCGCAGCACAGATGCAGGCCAACCCTAACTGCAAAGCAGTGATACTGGGTGGCGGCAGCGGCAGCAAGATCAAGGAACAGCATTCATGGGAGCATGTAAATGC
This sequence comes from uncultured Bacteroidota bacterium, assembly GCA_903877645.1. Classification (GTDB taxonomy): domain Bacteria; phylum Bacteroidota; class Bacteroidia; order Chitinophagales; family Chitinophagaceae; genus Nemorincola. The sequence goes on from CAIRES010000046.1 coordinate 5,819, forward strand.
AGTGATCGAGTACATGGGCGAAAAGAACAACATAGCCCGCCAGCGTTTCATCTTCAAATATGGCGAAGCCGGTGACGAGAACATCGTTACCTACCGCTCTGCCAATGAAGAAGAATCTAAATCAGGAGCCAACGACAACCCTCCGCCTCCGCACCCCGAGATCAAGTAAACTAAGTCTTAACGATAACAGAACGCCCCGCATTGCGGAGCGTTCTTAGTTTATGAATATTAGTCTTGCTTATATTGGGTAACCCTTACCAAAATCCATCCGCAAAGGTTCCAAGTCCTTATAACCTTGGATTTCATCCCATAACATAGACGTAACTTCCTCGATAGTCTGACCCAAAGGTGTAGGGTCATATTCCTTTACTGCGGCAATGCCTATGTCATGCATTGCTCTCAATACCCGTACATTGATGTTATCCTGATTTTGTTGTACCTCTTGTCTCAACAAACGCAAGGTTTTCACCGTACCGGCGAGATGTTTTTCTTGTCCATCATGATATAGAACCGTATACAGGTTTGCTTCGGTCAGCGCACTATCTATTAGTTCTATGAGTTTCTGCGTGTTCACTCTTTTAATTTAATGGCGTTTCCGCCCTTATTGGCGTTCATCACCAACGGCGGCAAACGAAAAACTCTTACGGCAATGCCACATTAAACACCCCCGAAGCCACGGTGACAGTATCCGCCACAAAATTGAAAGTACCCTTCAGCGCATAAGCCGTATCACTGGTGATCACGATCTCACCGGCGGTCGCAAAATTGCGGTTATTACCTACATAGTAGGTCGCCGAATTTGCCGGCGGGGCTATTTCATAAGTATTCGGTCCTGTGTAGTTGGTAATGTACAGCTTCATGGAGGTAGGTATGGCGCCGCTGTAATTGGTAGCATTGATGATCAGGTTCACTATGCCGCTGTCATTTGCCGATTGCACCTGCAAGAAACCATAAGCAGAATCTGTCGCCCAGTTCGCGCCATTGATGGTGCTGCTGATGCTCACTGTCGAATCGCGGTTATTGTTTGGCTGCACGCTTTTGCCATTGGCAGGGCCGCTCACCTTTTTGCAGGCAAACGCGCAAATACACAACATGACAATAACTAGCTTTTTCATAAGCGGATACTGGAACAAAGTTAACGCTAAATCGAGGCGTTTTCGTATGTAAGGAGCAAAATATGGCTGCTATGGCAACCCTACGTTGAAGGCTCCATTAAGAACCGATATACCATCATAGGTATTGAAGGAGAAATAACCGGTAACGCTGGTGCCTGATATCTTGGTGATCGCTACCACACCGCCCGCTGCCTGGCTCACTACTTTGGAATGTACATAGTATGCACTCGCCTGGCCCTGTACAATAGAATAAACTCCTGTAAGGCCCTTATACTTATTTATGCTCAATATGATCTTGTCCAGCGGAACAGTAACATCAGATGACATGCCGGTGATGATAAATGCAGTTACTGAATCGTGCGACTGGGTATCTTGTGTAGAAGGTTGTACGGTAGCAGCAGTAAAGTTATAAGTGCCTATGCTGGCAGTCATAGATGGGTTAATGGTAGTGATATAAGGGGTGTTTTTGATGCAGCCCGAAAAGATCACGGCGCACATCAATAACGTAATAACTGAAAAAAAGATTTTTTTCATACTTAGATGTTTGCGCTAAGATAAGCGTTATACATCCAAAATGCAAAATTCCAGCACCTATTCTTCATTGTTGGCGGCCATAGCTCGAATATTTCGTCCTTTTCACGGTATAACCACACACCACAACCCACACGCCCCGAACGGGGCAAAATCCCATAGAATAGGGCATCGCCCTATTAACTCCCGATGAACAACCCCGCATTACCCCGATCGGCGACCATAACCCCACACGCCCCGAACGGGGCAAAATCCCATAGAATAGGGCATCGCCCTATTAACTCCCGATGAACAACCCCGCATTACCCCGATCGGCGACCATAACCCCAAACGCCCCGAATGGGGCAAAATCCCATAGAATAGGGCATCGCCCTATTAACTCCCGATAAGCCCCCGCATTGCCCCAATCGGCGACCACAACCCAAACGCCCCGAATGGGGCAAAATCCCATAGAATAGGGCATCGCCCTATTAACGCCCGATGAACGCCCGATGAACATACGGCCATGGGCAACACCCTCCCTGTCATCTCGCCCCTTCAGGCCTTTTCCCCATTTTTTGATATAGCAGTTGCCCCCTCCAGGAGATTTCGCCCTTTCACGAGTTTCGCCCTCCTATACTGAAAACTTTCATTAGTTTTGAAATACCTAAACAAATACTGCATGAACTGGAAGCTTATTTTCGGCCTTTCCCTCTTTGGGCTGGCCATGGCCTTTGCCACTGTTTCGCTCATCACCTCCAATATTGAGCCCATATGCTGGCTGGCCATTTTTCTTATTTGCGCGTTCCTCATCGCCAAAAACGCACAGGGCAGGTACTTCCTGCATGGCTTCCTGGTAAGCCTCGTCAATTGCGTATGGGTAACAGGCGTACATATTATGCATTCAGGTGCGTATATGGCCAACCATGCCAAAGAGGTAGAGGGGTATGCAAAGATGAATACACAATTCGGCTTGTCTGTTACACAATCTATGCTGGCTATAGGGCCTTTCGTGGGTATCTTCTCAGGTATAGTACTCGGGCTGTTTGCTGTTATCGCCTCAAAGATATTCCGTAAGCAACCCGCTATGCGGCAAATGCCGTGAGAAAGAATTGTTAAACGCCGGTGGCTCTTAAGAGTCAATTGATACAGGTTCCCTATTTTTGCACAAACCCCTCTGAACTTTTGAAGATACATACACAAGGACTCGTAAAGCAGTATGGCAAGCGCACCGTGGTCAATCATGTGTCGTTTGATGTAAACCAGGGCGAGATAGTGGGGCTGCTGGGGCCAAACGGCGCCGGCAAAACAACTTCCTTCTACATGGTGGTGGGCCTCGTAAAGCCAAACGAAGGTGATGTATTCCTCGATGGCGAGAACATCACCAAGCTGCCAATGTACAAGCGCGCGCAGATGGGCATTGGCTACCTGCCGCAGGAGGCATCCATATTCCGCAAGCTCTCTGTAGAGGATAACATTTCAGCCATCCTCGAGATGACCAGGCTCACCCGCAAAGAGCAGCACCTCAAGCTCGAAGAATTGCTCGAGGAGTTTCACCTCACACATGTGCGCAAAAGCAATGGCGATGTACTCAGCGGTGGCGAAAGAAGAAGAACAGAAATAGCCCGCGCGCTCGCCGTGAACCCGAAATTCATATTGCTCGATGAGCCATTCGCAGGTATCGACCCCATAGCGGTAGAAGACATTCAAAGCATAGTGGCCACACTCAAGTACAAGAACATAGGCATACTCATCACCGATCACAACGTACAGGAAACCCTCTCCATCACCGACCGTGCCTACCTTCTCTTCGAAGGCAAGATACTCAAGGCCGGCACTGCCGAAGAACTGGCAGAAGACGAGCAGGTAAGAAAAGTATACCTCGGCCAGAATTTTGTGCTGAGAAGAAAAGACTACCTGCAGCCACAGGCAGCCCCGGTGAAGTAAAGCTGCTAAGGCCGGTATACGATCTTCACGGTTTGCTTACGGTCCCCGTTATCCGGCAGGTAACGGGCTGTATAGATACCGGTCGCCAGCCAAGATGGCATTGATATTGAAGTTGTTCCCTTTACAAGGTCATAAATGGCCACCCGCTGCCCGATCATATCGTAGAGCACCAGCCGCCCTGTTACCGGCGACTCCACATTAATGTTGCCGTAAGAAGGGTTGGGCCACAGCCGGAATGGCCCGGCTACCGCCGGAGTGACCGGCGTACCTCGCAATGTATCTCCGTACGGGTTGGCCGATACCAGCCCCGTGTAATTACATCCCGGCACCTCGCATCCGTTACTGTCAATGATCAGTAACCACACCGCATCCATACGTGGCACCGTTGCGGTATCTGTTCTGCTACCGGTGAGTACCACCTTTCGTTGTGCGAGTTCAGCGCAACTGTACAGGAATCCATTGTCCGATGGATAGGTCCTGTCCCACTTTACATTGCCTCCCTTACCCACCTTGCTTACCCACCCCACAGCATTGTTCACCTTAGATCCCATTGCCAGGTAGTTACTGTCACTGAGCTGTTTTACGTTGTACAAATTGTCACCCCATGCGCTATCCATAAATGTGGTGATCCAGGCTACCCGGAAATTAGTATCCAGGTGCGCCACATAAGGAGGCAGGTTCCATGCGGCATAGGCATCCGCCGAATCAAAAATATCCAGGTTGCCGCATTGATAATATCCACCCTTGAGGTCCTTGTGTATAGCGCCCCCGCCCGCAAAGCCGGTATCATACAGCGTATCCCTCACTATCGTTCCGGCCGTATCTGCAACTATGAACCACGGCCTGTTGCGGTAATAATAAGTAGAAGACCCATACCATACCAGCGCGGCACTGGATGCCCCGATCAATACTTTCCCGTCCGGCAATAATTCCAGTGAATTGAGTTGTACCTGCTCAGAAGGTACTTTATCATACACCTTCGACCATAAATAATTGCCCAGGGCATCCGTCCTTACCACCAAGCCAAACGCCGCTCCCGACGACTTGAAGTTCCGCTGCCCGCACAGCATATACCCCCCATCCGGCACCTGGATGATGTCGCCCAGCCAGTCGCCATATAAAGAGGTATCGGTATAGTTTTTTACAAACAGGGTGTCTCCCGCGCTATCGATCATAGCCATCCCTGCCGCCTGGTCGTAGGTATTCCCGTTGAATGTGGCCGTGTACAAGGTATATAATGGCATATAGTAATTACCGGAAGGCAGTTTCTTCACTACACCGGGGCCGCCTTCAGTAAGGTCCGTTGTATCTATCGTAAACAGGTGCTGATGCCTGACTGTATCCCCGTCAGGAGATATGCGCAAGCCCACCATAGTCTGGCTCCTGGTATCGTAGCTCACCGATGACCCCACTAAGAAATAACTGCTGTCTTTTTCTACAAACACATCTTCAGCCCACGACTGGTAAGGCCCCACATGGTATATTTTATCGAGGTAGGGAAATTGCGCAGAGGCATGAACAAAATAAATAAGACTGATCAGCGTAAGCCATTTTTTCATAAAGCTATCCTGTGGGTTTGCCTTAATAACTACTTTTCGGTAAAAATTATTGTGTTCAGCAACGGTCCGCCCTGCTTACTTCCTCAGCCCCTCCATCATATCCACAAACTCCTTCGTATCATAACTGTTACCTCCTTCATGAAAATATACGATACTGCCATCTTTATCAATCACTCGCTTTTGGGAATTCCCCCTTGCGGGTGGCTTTGTGTGCAAGCGAAGGGGGGTAGGGGGATGTTCTCCTCGCAACATACTACTTCCTCAGCCCCTCCATCATATCAGCAAATTCCTTGGTATCATAATCACTACCACCCTCATGAAAGTATACGATCCTGCCGTTTTTATCAATCACCACAGTGCAAGGCAGCATACCACGAAACAACGTCTTAGGCACCACGCCGGCCACAGTATAAACCGTTAACCCCAACTGCTTATCCCGCATATACTTTGTGGAATGTGGCACGTCGTTATCCACGTCTATCGGCAATACCACAAAGTTGGTGTCGTCTTTAAAATGGTCGCGCAGCCGGCCTATAGGGGGCATCTCCGCCAGGCAGGGGGCACACGTCAGTGCCCAGAAATTAATGAACACCACCTTGCCCTTCAGCGCCGCCACATCCACCGTCTTCCCATATTCACTCTTCACCAGGAAACTCGACACCATTCCCAACGATGTATCAGTGCTTTGGGCAGACGCCACACTACATAGAAGAAGCAGGAAAAAGATGACGGAGTTTTTCATCGATACCATTTAAGAATAAAGCTAATACAAATAGCCGCATTCTACTATGATACCAGGTCTTTTCACAAAAAGATCTTATTGATCTTTTTCGCTTACTGTGGGAAAAGGCCACCACCTTATCAGGCATAACAATGGGTCATTGGGGGTCTCGTGGTGCCCTTGCAGGCCACTCGTCTGGTAGTTTTGCAAGGCAGCGGCCCAGGACTTTCCCACATTTATTCTTCGTGAGCCCGTCGAACTGCAGCATTACACCACCGCCACTTCCGGCTTCTTCCCCTTCGCAGGTTCTTTCACCACATCACGCCTTACCGCTTCTATGATCATATCGGCGCCAAATATTTCCGCCTCGTTTTGGTAAGGGAATTCTGTAGGCAGGTCGCCGATGTTGTATTTATTGAACATCGCATTCCTGTACTCGGGCTGCTGCGTGGGCGGGTTGGCAATAATGTTGTTGTGCAATTCATACCCAAACTGGCTGGGCAAATTAGCTACCCAGCACACATGCGAGGGCATATTGAGTGCGGCAGCAGCGTGCTGCGCAAAACTGTCTATAAATAATCTTTTTGTGCTCATAGCTATCAATGCAGCCATCAGCCTGAAATCTGCCGTAGCCTGGAAGGTGTTTTGCAGTACCAGTTGGTCAGGCCGGCGTATATGCACTATGGTATAGTCCTGCACAAAGGCATTCACTACTTTTTGTGCTGTGGCAATCGGCAGGTCACGCGGCCATGAGTATTTATCTGCTTTATCAGACATGCCGCCATTGGTTTGCACCAGCATGATCGGTTTAGGTGAATTGATCATAGCGGCAGCGGTACTCATTTCTTTGCCGGTAATAAAAAGTTCAGGCTGCTCACCATTATATTTAATGCCAAACATCTCGCACCATACTTTGATCAGGTGGCCACGCTGGTATATAAAATCCGTTTCATTATAAGGGTCGTGCAGGAACATCTTTGAGTTCTTACCCTCTATATACTCCGGGTAAAAATAATTGACCTGCCCGCTCAGTACCCTGTTCACATTCGGGTTTTTTACAAACACATCGGGGTAGCCCGTCAGCACTATCAGCTCATCCTTGGGGTATTGTTTTTTTATGGCGGCGCACACGGCTGTTGCCGCTATGCTCTTGCCTATGCCACCACTTACCTGGAATATAATTTTCATTTCTTTAGTTTTTAGTTGTTAGCCCTCCTTCGCTGAAGCTTCGGCGGGTGAAAGGTGAAATAGAACATAAATATTGGCTTACTGATCGCGTTCCGGGAAACCGGGCGATGAGATCGTATTCGTTATTCCGCCACCGATAAAGCTATAATTAGAGGGCAGTGTACCTGTAATTACCGGGTTGGTATCTGAATAGCCGCCCCAACGTATAGTGCCCGATGGTATCGCTGGTTGCGGGCTTTGCTCACCGCTACTGTTGAGCAGCAATTCAAGCATGGCATGCATTTTATCTACTTTTTGTGTAAGCTCCTGTAATTGCTCTTTTACCGTCATAGCTGTGTGGTTTTATTCATTAGTCGGGAATATTGCATCCTGCCCATCCTTTGATCCTTCCAATCAAGGTTCAGACTTTATTACCCTCGTTGCCGTTTGCACACCTTCCTCATCCGTTACCCTCATCACATACACCCCCGCAGGCAGCCCCCGCATATTCACGCGCACACTGGCGTTGCTATACTTTTGGCTCCGCACACATTGGCCTACAAGGTTAGTGATGGTTATTTCGGTTATCTTATTTGCACCTGTTATATTTACCTCATCGTGCACCGGGTTAGGATAAACGCATACCTTATTATTTGTATTTATCGTTGTAGTTTTTAATGATGCACTATCCGCTGGTGAGCAGGTTGGATTAAAAGTAATTTTTCTTATTCGCCTATTTGCATCATCTGCTATATATACATTGCCACACACATCAACAGCTACTCCTTCCGGATGATATATTTGTGCGGCAGTGCTGGGCCCATTATCGCCACTATATCCATCAATGCCAGTTCCTGCTATTGAATGAATGATCCCGAAGGTATCAATTTTAAGAATTCTTGCATTTCCTATACCATAGTCTGAAATAAAAATATTTCCCATGTAAGTACCCCATTAATCGGACAACTCTAAATTAGACTATTTTTTCGTTTCTAAATGTTTTTTCCATTCGTTGGGGGTTAGATTATTCAATGCTTCATGTGGCCTGTTAGTGTTGTA
>CAIRES010000047.1 GCA_903877645.1 uncultured Bacteroidota bacterium
AACGATTTAAATGTAAGAAATGAGGCATTTTATTTACATGGGATAACCAGGTAGTGTAAGATCAAAATCGCTTTGTCTGGTTTTATAAGTGGATAATGGAACGCCATGTTTATAAAAACCTTGTTCGGGATAGTGGATTGTCTTGTAAGTACCCCATTAATCGGACAACTCTAAATTAGACTATTTTTTCGTTTCTAAATGTTTTTTCCATTCGTTGGGGGTTAGATTATTCAATGCTTCATGTGGCCTGTTAGTGTTGTATTCTTCGACCCATTCTTCTGTTAGCTGTCTTACTTCATGTAATTCAAAGAAAACATAGGCATCTAAAATCTCCTTCCTATAGCTACCGTTAAACCGCTCGATAAAGCCATTTTGCATTGGCTTGCCGGGCTGGGTAAATTGAATAGCTATATTGCTCTGCCTAGCCCATAATTCAAAATCCTTGCTTGTGTATTCAGGCCCATTATCTACCCGAATCATCTGAGGCTTGCCTCTCCAGGTTATTACTTGCTCCAAGGTGCGTATTACCCGTTTTGCAGACAGTGATGTGTCCACTTCAATAGCTAATGCCTCCCGGTTACAGTCGTCTATCACATTGAGGGTTCTGAACTTCCTGCCATTAACAAGGCTATCGCTCATAAAGTCCATGCTCCAACTCTGGTTTATAGCTTCCTGTTGCTGCAGTGGGTGCTTAACCCTGGTGGGCAGTCTTCTTTTCCCTTTCCGCTTTTTATTCAATTTGAGCAACCTATAAACCCTATAAACTCTTTTATGATTCCATAGGTTGCCTGATCTGCGTATATAAGCAAACAGCTTACGAAACCCATAAGACGGATGTTGTTCTGCCAAATGCTGTAGCGCAGCAATGACCTCCTTGTCATCCTTTTTGCTTTGATAATAATATTGAGATTTAGGCAATCTCATCATCTTGCAGGCCCTGCTTACACTCACTTGGTATTCCTTTACCACTCCCTCCGTCAACTCCCTTTGTTTGCAGGGCCCCAGCCTTTTTTTGAGATAACATCTTTGAGTATCTCATGATCCAGACTCAGGTTGGCATACATTCGCTTTAATCGGGTATTCTCGTCTTCAAGCTCCTTGAGTCGTCTGACATCAGAAGCCTCCATTCCCCCATACTTGCTTTTCCAGTTATAAAACGTCGCCTTTGATATCTCCAGTTCCCTGCAAAGGTCATCCAGCTTTCTGCCCGCCTCATGCTCCTTGAGCGCCTTGACAATTTGTGTCTCCGTAAATCTTGTGCTTTTCATATTTGGCAATTTAAAATTACTAACTGTTCGTCTAATTTTAAACTGTCCGGTTTTTAGGGGTACTTACAGCCTTTATAAGTGGCCGTTTGTGCAGACAGCTCTTTACTATTACCGTATTGAATAGCGTAGCTTTTTCGTATATTTGTAGTCATAAATTTCTAATAAATGACTGTTCATTCTTTCCAGGAGCATTTTGATAAAAAGATAGGCAGTGATGTGTCTATAGAGCCGCGTGACTGGATGCCCGATGATTACCGCAAAACGTTGATCAGGCAGATATCGCAGCATGCGCATAGCGAGATCATAGGTATGCTGCCCGAGGGCAACTGGATATCCCGCGCACCAAGTCTGCGCCGTAAGGCTGTATTGCTGGCTAAGGTGCAGGATGAGGCAGGCCATGGCTTGTATCTCTATAGCGCTGCCGAAACGCTGGGTATTACCCGCGATGAGTTGTATGACCAATTGCATAGCGGTAAAGCCAAATACTCTTCTATATTCAATTACCCCACGCTTACATGGGCCGATATGGGCGCTATAGGCTGGCTGGTGGATGGCGCTGCCATCATGAACCAGGTGCCGCTGTGCCGCTGCTCTTACGGGCCTTATGCAAGGGCTATGGTGCGGGTGTGCAAGGAGGAAAGCTTCCACCAAAGGCAGGGGTATGAGATCATGCTCACTCTCTCTAACGGTGCGCCTATGCAAAAGAAGATGGCACAGGATGCGCTGGATCGCTGGTGGTGGCCGTCGCTGATGATGTTTGGCCCGCCCGATGCGGAAAGTGGCAACACAGAGCAGAGCATGAGGTGGCGCATCAAGCGATTGACGAATGACGAATTGAGGCAGAAATTCATAGACGTAACAGTAGAGCAGGCCAATATTCTAGGCCTCACTATACCTGATAAAAACCTGAAGTGGAATGAAGAGCGGGGGCATTATGATTCCGGCGTTATCAACTGGGATGAATTCTGGAATGTAGTAAAGGGCAACGGTCCCTGCAACAAGCAACGCCTGGATGCCCGCAAAAATGCGTGGGCTGATGGCCAGTGGGTAAGGGATGCTGCGATGGCGCATGCCGAAAAAAGAAAAGCACGTAAAGAAAAAGCTGCAAAAGCAGCATAACCAACATGGCACAACAGACAACTAATAAAAACGAATGGCCGCTGTGGGAAGTATTCATCCGCAGCAAAGCAGGGCTGGATCATAAACATGCAGGCAGCCTTCATGCCGCTGATGCAGAGATGGCGATAGAAAATGCCCGCGATGTATATACCCGCCGTATGGAAGGTGTAAGCATTTGGGTGGTGGAAAGCAAGAATATCCATGCCTCCGATCCCGGCGAATCAGAATCGCTGTACGACCCTGCCAACGATAAAATATACCGTCACCCTACTTTTTACAACCTGCCGGATGCAGTGAAGTACATGTAGGCCCAAAGCAGTACAATGAACGATCAGAAAGCACTTTTACAATATACTTTGCGCCTCGCAGACGATGGGCTGATACTTGGCCACCGGCTGGGCGAGTGGTGCGGCCACGGCCCCATACTGGAGCAGGACATCGCACTGACCAATACCTCGCTCGACCACTTGGGCCGCGCGCGCAGCCTGTACCAATATGCAGCAGCAGTATTCAATGCATTGCCTGTTGCCGATAAGGCTGCTTTCTTTACCTCTGTAGCCATTCAAAAAGAGGTAGCAGAGGAAACCGCCATTGATGAAGATGACCTGGCCTACCTGCGAGATGGCTGGGACTACCGCAATGTGCTGCTGGTAGAGCAACCCAACCAGGATTGGGCATATACGGTAGCCCGCTCTTTTTTTTATGATTCGTTTAATTCCCTTTTCTTTAAAGAGCTTTCAAAAAGCACAGATCAGACACTTGCATCAATAGCCGAGAAATCACTGAAAGAAGTGACCTACCACCTGCGCTGGAGCAGTGAGTGGTGTGTGCGCCTGGGCGATGGCACAGACGAAAGTCATGCCCGTATGCAACAAGCTATCAATGAGCTGTGGGCATATACAGGGGAACTGTTTACGATGAATGATGCTGATGCTGCGGTTGCAGCGCAGGGTATTGGTATGGACCTGGCAGCACTGAGGCCACAATGGAAAGAGCTGGTGACCTCGGTGTTTGAGGAGGCTACGATGGCTATGCCTACAGATGCTTGGATGCACAAAGGAGGAAAGGATGGCCGCCATACAGAGTACCTTGGCTACATACTTGCCGAATTGCAATTTGTGCAGCGCGCGTATCCGGGTATGGAGTGGTGATCAGATACTTAATCATAAAAAACGTACACCCGGGTGAAAAATAAATTAGGAATAGTACTGGTATTACTCATTTTCATAGCATTCTTCGCTGCTGATGGTATACATGTTATCAATTATCCGCCTCAGTCAGTACACATGTGGCGGCAAAGTGATTGTGCGGCTTATGCAAGGCGTTATTATGAGACAAACTCAGGATTACTGAGTCCCTCTTTTTATAATCTTGTCGCTAAAGACGGCCGTTCCATCAGCGAGTTTCCGGTTATCTACTATATTGCTGGCAAGCTGTTTCATGTATTTGGTATGCATTACTGGATATTGCGGGGGCTCACGTTTTTTTGTTATATTATAGGGCTGCTCTATTTATTTAAATGTGTGCAGTTTTGGATCAAAGACCCGGTACTGGAGCTTTTTGTAGTGATAATTTTTGCTACCACGCCTTATTTCTACTATTATGCCCTGAATTTTTTGCCCAATGTACCCGCTATTGCTTTTTCATTTCCCGGCCTCTATTACATGCTTCGTTACCGGCAGTCGGATAAAAGAAAGTATTTAGTCGTCAGTACACTTTTTTTTATACTGTCCACAATACTGAAGCCCACAGACGGCGGTATTCTATGGATGGCTTTTGCCTCGGTAATATGTAGTGATGCAATATTTAAAAAGCAGAAAAGCAAGCAAACTTTACCGATCATCGTTGCGGCCCTGGTTGTGGGGATAAGTATTTTTGCCTGGTACAAATATGCTGTTTGGTACAATGCCGTAAATGATAATACACTGAATATATTGGGTATATACCCGCTATGGGATATGACAAAAAATGATGTATTATATACCATCACGCAAAGAATGACCTATCTATGGGGGAGCAGCTACCAGCAATTGTACATATTGTGTTTACTACCGGTGTTCTTCATTATTTATATTGTGAAATGGAAGTCGTTGAATGAGTTCCTGAAGAAGATGACGTTATTCCTCATGTTGGGTTCTTTAGTTTATGCCATTTTGTGGTTTCATGCCTTCAGCGATCTCGATTATTACCAACTGATCAATGTTGTTGCGCCACTTTTTTTATGTATCACAGTTGTTGAATACTATGATCGCAAAATAGGTCCATTACTAAACAAAAATATAAAATATTCAGTGGCAACAGTCGCCGTCATCATAATGGCAGGGAGTATTTATCACAACAGGAATGTGCAAAACGAGCGGTTTCATGGCACTGTGTTTTCGTATGTTAACCCTGCATTATTTGAAGTGGAGCCTTATTTAAGGAAAATAGGCGTTGCTGCAACAGATACTGTTGTAGGATTGCCTGACGCCTCTCCGAATATCCTGCTCAACGGATTCGGAAATGTGGGATATTCAGCATTGTTTTTCGGAGGTGGCGTATTTACTATTGACTATTGCAAGCAACATGGCGCCAGGTACATGATCATAACAGACTCGGGTTATTTGCATAATCCTGCTTACGAGCCGTACACATCCAAAAAAATAGGAGAGTACAAAGGCATTTATGTTTTTGATCTGAAATAATGCAGGCTATAACAATGCTGCAATATAAAAACTAATTTTACCCTGATGATGGTCAGTATTGTGTTACCTTGTTATAATCCTGCACCGGGCTGGGAACAGATCGTCTGTTCTTCTTACAATGCCTTTTGCGTTGATGCAGGTGAGCAAGCCGAACTGGTGCTGGTACTGGATGGACATAGTGTAGCAGTAACAGCAGAAAGTAAAGCATACATCAAAAAAAATATCCCCGGCCTGAAACTGGTTGAATACCAGCAAAACAAGGGCAAGGGATATGCCATAAGGCAGGGTGTGGCAGTAGCCACCGGCGACATCATCATCTATACCGATATTGACTTCCCTTATTCTCCCGGTAGCCTGCATACCATTTACCAAACCTTGAAAAATAATGAAGCAGATGTGGCGGTAGGTGTGAAAGACCCTGCTTATTATGCGCAGGTGCCTGCCATGCGGCGGATCATCTCCAAATACCTGCGGGTGCTGATCAAGACATTCCTTTCCATGCCCATAACAGATACCCAGTGCGGACTTAAAGGGTTTAAAAAGGAGGTCACCTCATTGTTTCTGCAAACTACTATAGACCGTTATCTGTTCGACCTGGAGTTTGTGCGCAACTGTTTCAGGAGCAAAAAATACCGGGTAAAGGCTATACCGGTGGTATTAAATGAGCATGTTCATTTTCGTAAAATGAATTATAGTATCTTACTTCCTGAAATGCTCAATTTCATCAGGCTGCTGTTCAAAAAATAGTTAATGGATCGAAAGCGCAATTTACGGTTTGCGGTCACAACCCTTTTCGCAATAGGTGTTGTGGTGTTTGCATTGTCGCACCTGGTCACAGATTCTTCCCGTGTCATACCGGAGTTGGGTGGTGATGGGATCAAGAATATTTTCACCTACCTCTACCAGTCTATGTATGGCCACGGCTACTGGTTTGATGGAATGAACTATCCTTACGGCGAGCATATTGTGTATACAGATGCCCAGCCACTGCTGGTTGGCATCCTTACAGCCGGTGGCAACATCAGCGCGGGGAGTGCGCTCACTGTGCTTTGGCTGCTCATAGGCAGCAGCTATGTGTTGGCCATATTGTATGTATACAAAACGCTGGTGCATTTTAAGGTAGCGCCTTTCATCGCCATGCTTTTTGCGGGGCTTATTATCGTATTCTCGCCACAAGTGCTGCGCTTGCAAGGCCACTATGCACTTACTTATCCCTGTGTAGTGCCTATGATCTTTTACTGGACCATCAGGTACAATGAAACATTGCGCGCTAGGTATTGCACATACATGTTCATCCTTGGTTGCATCCTGGTATTCATTCATCCTTATTTTGCGGCGTTGTTGCTTATATGGGCAATGCTGTACGCCATCAGTTACCTGGCGTGGAACAAGACGACGAAAACGGCAGCGCTCAGGCATACTGCCCGCCTTGTTGCGTACTCCTTCCTTGTATTTGTGATCGTGGCCCTGGTCATGAAGATTACAGACCCTGTAAAAGACAGGCCACAGACCCCTTTCAGCACCTTCTATGAAAACTGCACCCGGCCAAAGCAACTGGTTACTTCTGTTCACTCATCAGTATGGGATTATTTTGCCGCTAAAAAATCTACCAAATACTATATCAGCGATGGGGGGGAAGGTTATACTTATCTTGGGTTGGTAGTGATATTTACACTCGGTATTTGTTTCGTTTTGGGTACCATAAAGACGCTCAGGCAACGGAAGGTGAATATCCTCATTGAGTCATCGGGCTTTTCGCCTTTGTGGTTGTTTATTGCTGTGGCGGCCTTGCTGTTTGCGATGGGGGTGCCGTTTGTGTGGCATTTGCAGTGGCTGATCGGGTATATATCGTTCTTCAAGCAGTTTCGTTCGCTTGGGCGCTTTAGCTGGATATTCTATTACATCATCACTGTTTACTCGGCCATTGCCATCTATACCATTTATGCCCGTAAGATAGCAGAGCGCAAGCGGGTCGCAGCCTATGCCTTGCTGTTGCTGGCTATTGGCTTCTGGAGCTATGAAGCAAGTGGCTATATCAGGTTCACACGGCAGCTTTCTTTGAATGCGCTGTACAATTACAGGTTAGTATTCTCTAAAGAAGAGCAAACATGGCCATCCTTTTTGGAAGAGCATCATTATAAGAACGATAATTTTCAGGCAGTACTGTTGTTGCCGTTCTTTCATGTAGGCACAGAGAAGCTATGGGTTGGCGACCCTGACTGGATGGTGATGCTGGGTAGTAAGGCCTCCTTACAGCTTCACTTGCCCATGATAGATGTAATGATGTCGCGCTCGTCGTGGTCTGAAGCGCAGAAACAGGTGAAGATAGCTGCAGGGCCATATGTGCAAAAGCCGGTGCTGGAAGAGTTGAAAAGCAACAAGCCCTTCCTGCTCCTGCACTTTGAAGACGACTCGCTGAATCCTGATCAGAAATACTTGTTTGAGGCATCGGACTACATTGGCCACAAATCGCAATGCAATGTATATGCCTGCTACCCCGACCGCATCAAGACAAATGACCGTAATAATGCAGACAGCATCAATAAGATCGTAGCTGTGATGCACGGCAGCGATACCATCATCAACAATACCGGTACTTATTACTATGCCCACTACGATTCCGTTGCCAATGCAGACCACTTGTTTGGCACCGGGGGCTTACCGCCTATACCGGGCGATAGCAGTTACCTCCTTACATTACCTGTGGTGGTGAATGTGCCTGATAGCCAGGTTTACGAATGCTCCGCCTGGTTCCTGCTGGGCAACAAAGACTATAGGTCGCCATTTATTACGCTCGAAATGCTGGATGCCACAGGCAAGCAGGTAGCTAAGCGTGATGTACTCACCACTAAAAGCACTGAAAGCAATGGTATGTGGTTCAGGGCCTCTGTATTCGTCTATGTGCATTCCGATTGGAGGTCTATCCGGTTCAACCTCATGAATGTCCCCAAGCCCACTTATTTTGCTATGGACGAACTGCTGTTTCGTCCTGCCGGATCGCTGGTTATTTCCAAAGATGCACAAGGAAGGGTCATGGTCAATAATCACCTGTTCAAAAAATAGCATTTCATACGGCACTTTGACTGTAACTTTACTAAAGCTTACTGTTGATAATAATTATAAAAACATAGCCCACGGTTTCAACCGTGGGTTTTAAAAAGTAAAGTGTTGCAACGGTTTTAACCGTTTAAACAGGCCAAACACTAAGAAGAAATACAACAATGACAAAAGAAGAAGTATTAGGCTGGCTTGCTGATGTTACAGACCCCGAGGTGCCTGCACTCACTATTTTGGATCTCGGCATTGTAAGAGATATTCAGATATCTGAAAACAATGAAGGCACCACAGTAAAAGTATGGATAACCCCTACCTATAGCGGTTGCCCGGCTATGGATGTGATTGCCATTGGCATACGCATGGCACTAGCAGGGCACGGGGCGCATAAAGTTGAGATTGAACAGCAGATGAGCCCGGCATGGACAACAGACTGGATGACGGAAGACGGCAAAAGAAAGCTAAAGGAATACGGTATTGCCCCGCCCAACAGGAAGGCATTTCAATCACTTGGTTTATTTGAGGAAGAAGTAATAGCTTGCCCCCGCTGTGGATCGGAGGATACTGAACTCGTAAGTCAATTCGGCCCGACATCCTGCAAGGCGCTTTATAAATGCCTTACTTGTAAAGAGCCGTTTGAACATTTTAAATGTCACTAAGAAACATGTACGAAAATAAAAGGCAGCCGATAGCGCCTCTAGGTGTGTTTTACAAAAGGATGGTCCGCAATCTGTTTGTTGCCTCCATTATATTGTTTATTTGCCTGCTCATCGGTATTCTGGGGTACCATTATATAGCTCATATAGTATGGATAGATGCCATACACAACGCATCTATGATATTAAGTGGTATGGGCCCGGTGGCCGATGTGAAGAATGTTTCGGGCAAATTGTTCTCTTCAGCATACGCCTTATTCAGCGGGGTGGCCTTTATTACCAACATTGGTTTTATCCTTGCCCCCGCCGCGCATCGCTTTTTCCATAAACTGCACGTGGATATGCACATAGATAAGGACGATGATCAATAATTAAATAATAGAATAAAATCTATGTGGATAACTTCCTGCCTTTCACATTAGATTTTGAAATTTTTACTTTTGAATTTCAATCGTTACCCCTTACCTTTGCGCAAATTTTAAAGACTTATTTCTTTATATAACTGATATTTATGCCAAACGTTGGTAAGATCAAACAGATAATCGGGCCGGTTGTGGACGTTTATTTTGGTGGTGACAGCAAGTTACCTGAAATATTTAATGCATTGGAACTCACCCGTGAGAACGGAGACAAGCTGGTGCTTGAAGTTCAGCAGCACCTTGGTGAAGATAGTGTGCGTGCGGTAGCAATGGATGGTACCGAGGGCCTTGTGCGCGGTACTGAAGTAAGGGATACAGGCAAGGCGATAGCTATGCCGGTAGGTGACCAGATCAATGGCCGCCTGTTCAATGTTACAGGTGATGCTATTGATGGCCTTCGTGCGCCCGACAAAACCAATGGCCGCCCGATACACGCCAAGCCCCCTAAGTTTGAGAACCTCAGCACAGCATCTGAGATACTTTTTACCGGTATCAAAGTAATTGACCTCATCGAGCCATACGCAAAGGGTGGTAAGATCGGTTTGTTTGGTGGAGCAGGTGTGGGCAAGACGGTATTGATCCAGGAGCTAATCAACAACATCGCTAAAGCTTATGCAGGCCTTTCGGTATTTGCCGGTGTGGGTGAGCGTACGCGTGAAGGTAATGACCTGATGCGCGAAATGATCGAAGCAGGCATCGTAAAATACGGCGACAAATTTATGCACAGCATGGAAGAAGGCGGATGGGACCTCGCTTCTGTGGATATGGAAGAGCTGAAAGAAAGTAAAGCAACCTTCGTATTCGGACAGATGAATGAGCCACCCGGAGCACGTGCCCGTGTTGCCCTTTCAGGTCTTACTGTAGCAGAATATTTCCGTGATGGTGATGGTACCGGCAAAGGAAAGGACATCCTTTTCTTCGTTGATAACATCTTCCGTTTCACACAGGCAGGTTCTGAGGTGTCGGCGCTTTTGGGTCGTATGCCATCAGCCGTGGGTTATCAACCAACACTGGCTACAGAAATGGGTCTGATGCAGGAACGTATCACTTCTACCAAAAACGGTTCGATCACTTCCGTACAGGCGGTTTATGTGCCCGCGGATGACCTTACCGATCCGGCTCCGGCTACAACGTTTGCGCACCTTGATGCAACAACCGTACTTGACCGTAAGATCGCCGACCTTGGTATCTATCCTGCGGTAAACCCGCTGGAGTCTACATCACGTATCCTCACCCCGGCTATCGTAGGTGACGCACACTACAACTGCGCTAACCGCGTGAAGCTGATCTTACAGCGCTACAAAGAGCTGCAGGACATCATCGCTATCCTGGGTATGGATGAGCTGAGTGAAGAAGATAAAATGACCGTAAACCGTGCCCGTAAAGTACAGCGTTTCCTGTCACAGCCATTCCACGTGGCTGAGGCGTTCACGGGCCTGAAGGGCGTACTGGTTCCTATCGAAGAAACCATCCGCGGTTTCAATATGATCATGGACGGCGAAGTAGACGAATATCCTGAAGCGGCATTTAACCTGGTAGGTAGCATCGAAGATGCGATGGCCAAGGGCAAGAAGCTGATGGAGCAAGCTAAAAATTAATGTGCTGATGTGACTAATTAGCTGATCAGCTGATGTTACTCAACCAATAATACGTTTATAATTGATTTACTCAATTAGCTAATCAGCTAATCAACAAATCAGCTAATTAAAGCAATATGCAATTAGAAATATTAACACCGGAGCGTAAGGTATTCAGCGGCACAGTATATGGTATACAACTGCCCGGCACCGAAGGCTCTTTCGAGATACTGGAAAACCATGCGCCGATGATCGCATCATTGGGCAAAGGCAAAATGAAAGTATTGAAGGATAAGACAAGCACCGAAACCTACGACATATCCGGGGGCTTCGTGGAAATGCTCAATAACAAAGCCAGTGTGCTCATAGAAGACGCTACTGCGCTGGATTAAAGAGTTATTTCAAACAAATTAAAAATGCCGGGCTTGCCCGGCATTTTTAATATCCGCTATTCCTGCTCATCGCTGCTTATCTCCACAAGTATATTGCCCGGTGCCATAAAATAAAACCCAAGAATGCCCCGCATATTTTTGGGTTCATTTTGCAGGGTAATGCCACTTGTCTTTAGTTTGTTGTATTGCGCTGTTACATCGCTCCGCGTTGGCAGTAGAAAGCCAATGTGAAATGCAGAAGGGAATCCACTAACCTCGTCCCTGTTAAATGCGTTCGACATCAATACCAGGGTAAAGCCATCAGTGCATTTTAGCACAGCCAGTGCATGGTCTCCTTTTACTTCAACGCATTGGAAGTCAAGGTAGGTTTCAAAGAACAACGAGGTTTCTGAAACGTTTTCTACAGGTATATTGATGTGGTTAAGTATCATTCTTTTGCTGTTTATAGATTACACCTTCGCCTCTTTCAGTTTACGCTTCACCATCACGCTCACCCGGTACATCAGCAGTATGCTCACCATCGATATACCGATGACCACATAGCCAAGCGTAGGGTAGTGTTCCAGCGGGCTGAATTTATCTTTCTGTACCACAATCTTGCCGGCCACTACAGCGGCTACGCCACCCGCTATCTGTTGCAATGAAGAGTTGATGCTCATAAATGCCCCACGGTCTTTCATTTCAGGTATGCCGGTCACCAATGCCGTAGAAGGCACCATGCGGCTCATAATACCGATCATCATCACTACATTGAAGATCAGCACGAGCCAAAGCGGCGTTACAGACAGGTGGGTATATAGCACTACTACCACCATCATCCAGAGAGAGGCTAAAACGAATATTTTATATTTGTCTATCTTATCACTTAGCTTACCTATAAGGGGCATAATGATCAGTGAGCTGCATCCGGAAACCATAAACAGGGTAGGCAGCTGAGCCTGTGTAATATGCAGGTTATTGATAGCAAATGCACTGCTGAAAGGCATCATCATAAAGCCACCGATGGATAGCAATGCCGTTGCGGTAAACCCTATGCGGTAATCTTTTTTGGCTACAGTGTGATATAAGTGACTGAATACATTTTTGTTTTGCTGCGCTGCCAGGTGTTTGGTTACAGGTTGCAGCTTCAGCAGTATCATCACTGCTACTATAATAGCTATGACTGCTACCAGTATAAAGGGAGATTGCCAGCCCCATATATTGGCGATGTAGAGGCTGATGGGTATGCCCAGCACTTGGCTGGCGCCAAAGCCCATTTGTATAAAGCCCATCACACGGCCGCGGTGGTGTATGTCGAACAGGTCGGTGATAATGGCCATGGATATAGAACCGATAACGCCGCCAAACAACCCGGTAACTATACGTGCGGCAATAAGCATGGGATAACTGGTGACGAGGCTGCAAGAAACAGTACCCACTATGAAGCCTGTATAAAAAAAGGACAATGTGGTCAAAAATAGTTGGTAAAAATTAAGTGAAAGCTATACTGGAAAAGGGTTTCAATTGTGTAAATTGAAACCCTTTTCAATTTTTATATATGGCATTCAAAAAAGGTGTTGGGC